>NZ_JAODNI010000252.1 GCF_025465255.1 Pseudonocardia sp. | reverse complement strand
TGGCGGCGTGCGTCCCGAAGCAGGACGGGTTGAGCTTGGGCAGCACGTCCCGGACGTGCCAGGGCTCGCCGAACCGGGTCGTCACCTCGGCGGTCCCCGACTCCCCGGACGCCGCGGCCACCAGGCCCTGGGAGCCGAACACCGCGTCGTCCCCGACGGTCATCCCCCGCACGGCCAACCGCGCGGCCCGCAGGCCGGACGCCGCGGCGCGGCCTGCGTGGTAGGGCTTGCCCATCGAGCCGAACATCGCCTTGAGGCCGGCAGCGTCAGTCGCGCCGAGACCGAGCGCCGCGCTCATCTGCGCCGGGTCCGCGCCCAGCAGCCGGGCCGCCCCCGCCGCGGCGCCGACGGTGCCGACGGTGCCCGTCGTGTGGAACCCGCGCGCGTAGTGCGAGGGCCACAGCAGCAGGCCGAGCCGTTCCTGCACCTCGTAGCCCGCGACGTAGGCCGTGACGAGGTCGCGCCCGGAGACGGCCCGGCCGCGACCGTGCTGCAACGCCGCCGCCGCGAACAGTGCGGCGACCAGCGGCGCCGACGGGTGCAGGCCCGAGCCGGGTGCGTAGTCGTCGTAGTCGAGGGCGTGCGCGGCGGTGCCGTTCACCAGCGCCGCCGCTCCGGGGTCGGCGCGGCCGCCGCCCCACAGGGCGGCGGACCCCGGCGTCGTCAGCTCCTCGCGGACCAGGCGCACGACGGGCTCGTCGACAGCGGCCACCGCCACCCCGAGCGTGTCGAGCACGGCCATGCCCACGAGCGCGACGACGTCCGCCGGGAGCTGGTCGAATCCGAGTCCTGCAGCCTGTTCGGCGAGCAGGGCGAGCGCGCCCGGGTCCCGCGTGCGGCTCTCGGCAGCGGTCCCGGCGGCGGTCTCGGCTGTCATCGGCGATCCCTCCCACGGCGGTGTGCGCGGTCAGTCAACGCTGCGCCGCACCCGCGAACGAGCGACGGAGGTCGCACGGGCTCGCGACAAACGTCGCGGCGCCCCCGGTCAGGAGTCAGCCGAGGGCGGCTGGCAGGCTCACCCGCACCCGGGTCCCGATCCCCCCGACGCCGGGCCCGAAGGTCAACAGCGCGCCGTGCCGCCCGGCCCGCTCGCGCATCGTCTCCATCCCGAAGTGCGCCCGGACCCCGGACGGCTCCCGCAGCCCCACACCGTCGTCGGTCACCTCGACCGCGAGCCCACCCTGGCCGTCGGCGAGCAGGTCCACGGCGACGGTTCGAGCCTGCGCGTGCTTGCCGACATTGTTCAAGGCCTCCTGGACCAGCCGGAACAGGTCGTCCTCGATCTGCGGGTCCAGGCTCAGCCGCTCGACGGCGGAGTGGACCTCGACCGTGAGCCCGGTCTTGCGTGCCGTCGACTCCGCGAGCACCTCGAGGGCCTGTACCAGTCCACGCCGTTGCAGCTCGACGGGGCGACGGCACTCGATGAGCGAGCGCATCTCACTGAGCGCCTCCTGCGCGAGCGTCCGCAGCTCGCGCAGCCCGGCCCCGAGCTCGGCCCGGTCGAGCTCGCCGGGCTCCCCCACCCGCAGCTCGAGGCCGCGGGCGTAGAGCGTGAGCGAGAAGATGGCCTGGCTGACCGAGTCGTGCATGTCCCGGGCGAGCCGCTGGCGCTCGCTCTCGGCCGCGCGCAGCTGCAGCTCCGCGGACATCCGGGAGTTGTCGACCGCGATCGCGGCGTGGTCGGCCATGACCTGTAGGAACTGCATGTCCTCCGCGGAGGGGTCGGTGCCCCCCGGGCTGAAGCCCGTCATGACGCCGATCGCGTCGCCCCGCACGATGAGCGGCACGGCGACGAAGGTGTCCCACTCGTTGTCCTGCACGATGTTCTGGGTCGGCGCCCAGCGAGGGTCGGCCAGCACCCTGGCCCGTGAGCCAGGGGCCACCATCGCGCGGCGCGCGCGGTACGCGTCCAGGGTGACCATCGGGGCGCCGTTGCGCCGGGCCTCCTCCACCCGCGTGGGGTAGTCGTCCGGCAGCCCGGAGCGCCCCACGTGGCGGAGGACCTCGGTGACCTCGTCCACCAGGATGATCGCGCAGGTCAGCAGGCCGGTCACCGCCCGCACCTCATAGGCCAGCCGATCCAGAACCGTGGTCAGCTCGGTCTCGCGAGCGATCACCGAGGCGGCCTCGGCGAACGCGGCGGTCTGGCGCGCCCAGCGCGCGGCCTGCTGCGGGCCGCCCGCCGCCGAGGGCTCGGGACCCACGGCGACGGTCGGTGCCGATCGCGTCATCGTCGGCGCTCCAGTCGGTCGTGGCTGCGGTGCCTGGTGAACCCACGGTAACTGCTCTCGGCGAGCCACGGTACGGGGGCGGCGGTGGACACCTCCACCGCCGCCCCCCTCCGCACACCTCAGGCGCCGTGGCGCCAGCCCACTCCCCCGGCCGGTGCCGTCAGTGCGCGGCCTCCTCGACCGGCGTGGGCGAGGATGTCGCAGTCGCCGCGGCCGGTTCCACACCCACCTCCGCGAGGTCCACGTCGTCGGTGCGGGGCATCATCAGCGCGCAGCCGATCGAGACGAGCAGGCCCAGCATGAGCATGCCGATGACCCACACGGGGCTGAACCCGCCGCCGATCAGCAGGGTGGCGAACAACGGGCCGAACCCACCGATGAGCGAAGCGACCTGGTAGCACAGCGAGGCACCGGTGTAGCGCATCGCGCTGGGGAACAGCTCGGAGAACAGTGCACCCAGCGGGGCGTAGCACAGCGAGTGGAACACGAACACCAGGCAGAAGCTGACCAGGATCAGCCCGTAGTTCCCCGAGCTCAGCAGCGGCCAGATCAGCAGGCAGTTGAGCGCCTGCAGGGTGAGCCCAGTCAGCAGGATCCGGCGGCGGCCGAACCGGTCGGTGAGCAGTCCTGCGAGCGGGATCCCCACGAACGAGACCGCGACGCCGATCATCGACGCGTTCACCATGGCCGACTTGGTCTGGCCGAGGTCGGACACCGCGTAGGACACGAAGAAACTGATCACGACCTGCTGGAGCATGAACGCCCCGGCGAACACCCCGGCCGCCTTGAGCACGGTCCCCGGGTACCGGGTGAACAGCGCCTTGATCGGCAGCTCCTGCTTCCGGGCGGGCTGCTCCTCCTGCAGCTTCACCATGACCGGGCTCTCGGTCACCTTGAACCGCATGTAGAGCGCAAGCACGAACAGCAGCGCGGTGATCCAGAACGGGACCCGCCAGCCCCAGCTCATGAAGCCGTCGCCGGAGACCGGAACCATGATCGCGTAGGCGACGAAGCCCAGCAGCACACCCGCCGACGCGCCGGTCAGCGTCGCGCTGCCCATCAGGCCGCGACGGCCGTCGGTGCTGTGCTCGGTCGTCATGACGACGGAGCCGCCCCACTCGCCGCCGACCGACACCCCCTGCAACAGCCGCAGCACGACGAGCAGGATCGGCGCGGCGTGGCCGATCTGGGCCGCCGTGGGCAGGCAGCCGATGAGGAAGGTGGCGGCGGCCATCATGATGATGGTTGCGATCAGGGTGCTCTTGCGGCCGACCCGGTCCCCGAAGTGTCCGAAGAGGATCGCGCCGATCGGCCGCGCCGCGTAGCCGATCGCCAGCGTGGCGAACGAGATCGCCAGACCCACGGCCGAGCTCACACCGGTGAAGAACAGCGGGGCGAGGACGAGCGCCGAGGCGGTCGAGTAAATGCTGAAGTCGTAGAACTCGATCGTCGCGCCGAGGAAGCTCGAGACCCAGACCCGGCGGGCTTGGGTCGACGAGGCCTCCGTGGCCTGCGCGTCAGGGTGATCCATGCCATTCTCCTTCGAAGGCCATGTCATCAGGCGCCTGGCGCCTGGAACACCGGATTTGTACAGGTCAGCAGTGGCCTGGACCACGGTTCGGCGAGATGTCGAGACGGATGTCGCGGGCGGGCGAGGCGTCTGTCGCGGACGGACGCGCTCCCCGTCTCTGGTCTCCCGCCGACACGGCGTCAGGCGCGGGCGGGGCCGGACATTCCGTCCATCCCCGCCATCGAGCCCTCGGCCCGCCACGAGCGCAACAGCTCGTAGTAGGCCAGGGCACCGTCGCCGTAGCGGGCGCCGGAGAAGAGGTCCTCGCCGGACTTGGCGTTGCCCTCGCCGTTGTAGTACCCGGGCGTGCAGTCGGCGTAGAACTGGAAGCTCGCCTTGTTCTTCTCCGAGTTGACGATCAGGTCCACGTACTCGTCCACCCCGGCGGATGCGGGCTCGACGCTGGAGAGACCTCGTTCGCGGCTCTCGGCGATGATGTAGGCGACGTGCAGGGCGAGCTCGTCGATCAGGTGCACCGCGTTCACGGCCATGGCGGTCTGCACGTCGCCGCCCACGAAGAACAGGTTGGGGAAGCCGTCCGTGCTCACCCCGTGCAGGGTCCGGACCTGGCCCTTCCAGTGCTCGGACAGGGCCGTGCCCCGGGCAGTGACGTCGAAGCCCGCCAGCCGGGTGTAGGGGATCGCCGCCTCGAAGCCGGTGGCGAAGATGAGGCAGTCGACCTCGTACTCGTCCTCACCGACGACGACGGCGGTCTCGGTGAACCCGGTGACCCCCTGGCCGTCGGTGTCCACCAGGGTCACGTTCTCCCGGTTGAAGGCGGGCAGGTAGTCGTCGTGGAAGCAGGGCCGCTTGCACCACCAGCGGTACCACGGGGTGAGCGCCGCGGCCGTGTCCGGGTCCTCGATGAGCTCGGCGACCCGCTCCCGGAAGCCGTTCATCACCTTGTAGTCGTTGATCTCGGCGAAGTAGAGCAGCTCCTCCGCCGTGGGCGTGCGGCCCAGGCGCTCGGCCAGCTGCGCGGCGGTCTCCGGGATGAGGACGTCGAGGGTCTTCGTCCAGCCGTCCCCGACCGGGTCCTCGTCCGGCCGCAGGCCGAGCAGGTAGGACTGGAAGTTCTCGCGACGGGCCCGCTGCCAGCCGGCACGGGACATGTCCACCCAGTCGGCCGGCGTCTCGCACTGCCCGCGCACCCCGACGGTCGACGGGGTGCGCTGGAAGACCACCAGCTCCTTGGCCCATTTCGCCACCTCGGGCACGATCTGGATCGCCGTGGCACCCGTGCCGATGATCCCGACGCGCTTGTCCTTCAGCTTGGTCAGGTCCGGCTGCGACGGGTCCCCGCCGGTGTAGCCGTAGTCCCAGCGGCTGGAGTGGAACGTGTGCGGGCGGAACACGTCGATGCCCGGCAGGTTCGGCAGCTTCGGCAGGCTCTGTCGCCCACACGCCAGCACCAGGTGGTCCGCGGTCAGCTCGTCGCCCCGGTCCGTGGTGAGGAACCAGCGCTGCTGGTCCTCCTGCCACTCGGCGCCGGTGATCGTCGTCTGGAACAGCGCCTTGTCGTAGAGCCCGTACGCCTTGCCGATCCGCTGGCTGTGCTCCAGCATCTCCGGCGCGTAGGAGTACCGGTGCCGCGGCGCGTAGTTGAGCTCCTCGAGCAGCGGCAGGTAGATGTGCGCCTCCAGGTCGCACATGGCCCCCGGATAGCGGTTCCAGTACCAGGTGCCGCCGAAGTCCGCGCCGATCTCGATGATCCGGATGTCGGCGACCCCGGCCTCGCGCAGCCGCGCGCCCATGACCAGCCCGCCGAAGCCGCCGCCCGCGACGATCACCGTCGTGTGGTCCCGGACGGGCTCACGGGTGAAGTTCGGGTCCGCCCAGGGGTCGGCGCCGAAGGCGGCGAACTTGCCGCCGGTGCCGACGTACTGGCCCTGCCCCTCGGGCCGAATGCGTTTGTCGCGCTCCTCGGCGTACTTCTGCTTGAGGGCCACCGGGTCGAAATCCAGCTGCCCGACAAGCGCGTCCTGCAACATCTTTGTTCCCTTCGCCGTGCGTGCCGGGGGGCCGAGGCCCCGACGTCGTCGTCGTGTGTGTCCTGACGGCCGTGACGGGGACCTCACCCGCACCGACAGTCAAGCGACCCGCCAGGGCGCGGCGTAGCGACCGGAGTCGCGTCCGACCGAGACATGCGTCGCGGCTCCACACGACCGCCGACGCTCGTCGGTCGCGCGCCGACCGTATTCACTCAGGCCGAACGACTACCCGGCCGACCGGAGTGACGATGACCGTCCCGACCAGCGCCCGGCTCCTGCTCTCCCGAGCGGACCTGGACTTCCAGCTCTACGACTGGCTCGACGTGGAGAGCCTGGTGAAGCGCGAGCGGTTCGCCGAGCACAGCCGCGAGACCTTCGACGACGTGCTCGACCTGTGCGCCACGATCGCCGCCGAGCGCTTCGCCCCGCACAACAAGCTCAACGACAGCCGTGAGCCCGAGTTCGTCGACGGGCGGGTGCGGCTGATCCCCGAGGTCCGGGCCGCGGTCGACGCCGTCGGCGAGGCGGGGATCGTCGGCGCCGGGATGGACGCGTCCGTCGGCGGTCTGCAACTGCCGCAGGCCGTGCAGACCGCCGCGTTCGCGCACTTCCAGGCGGCCAACATCGCCACCTGGGGCTACACGTTCCTCAGCGTCGCCAACGCGAACCTGCTGCTCGCCCACGGCTCGCCCGAACAGGTCGACACCTGGGTGCGCCCCATGGTCGAGGGCCGCTACCACGGCACCATGTGCCTGTCCGAGCCGCAGGCCGGCTCGTCGCTGTCGGACATCACGACGCGCGCCGAGCCGAGCGCCGACGGCACCTACCGGGTCTTCGGCAACAAGATGTGGATCTCCGCCGGGGACCACGAGCTGGGCGAGAACATCGTCCACCTGGTGCTGGCGAAGATCCCCGGCGGCCCCAAGGGCGTCAAGGGGATCTCGCAGTTCGTGGTACCGAAGTACCTGGTGGGGCCGGACGGCGCGATCGGCGAGCGCAACGATGTGACGCTGGCCGGGCTCAACCACAAGATGGGCTTCCGCGGCGTGACGAACACCCTGCTGAACTTCGGCGAGGGCGTCCACACCCCCGGCGGCGAGGCGGGGGCCGTCGGCTACCTGGTGGGCGAACCGCACCGCGACCTGACCTACATGTTCCACATGATGAACGAGGCCCGCGTCGGCGTGGGCGCCGGCGCCACCGCGCTGGGTTACACCGGCTACCTCAAGGCGCTGGACTACGCCCGCACCCGCACCCAGGGCAGGCTCCCGGACGGCAAGGACCCGGCCGCCGCGCAGGTCGCGCTGGTCGACCACGCGGACGTCCGGAGGATGCTGCTGGAGCAGAAGGCCGCCGTCGAGGGCGCGCTCGGGCTGGCCCTCTACTGCGGCAGGCTCCTCGACGAGGAGGCCACGGCCACCGACCCGGCCGAGCGGGAGCGGGCGGCCGCCCTGCTGGAGATCCTCACCCCGATCGCCAAAAGCTGGCCCTCGCAGTGGTGCCTGGCGGCCAACGACCTGGCCATCCAGGTCCACGGCGGCTACGGCTACACCCGCGAGTACGACGTGGAGCAGCACTACCGGGACAACCGGCTCAACCCCATCCACGAGGGGACGCACGGCATCCAGGGCATCGACCTGCTCGGCCGCAAGACCACGATGAACGGCGGCGCCGCGCTGACCGAGCTGGTCCGCACGATCTCGGCGACCGTCGAGCGGGCGGCGGGCGGGTCGGCGGACGACTTGGCGGTGGCGTTGCAGGCTGCGCTGGACCGGCTGGTCGAGGTCACCGCCACGCTCAACGCGGTGCCGGACCAGACCCTCCGGCTGGCGAACGCCTCGCTGTACCTGGAGGCCGTGGGCGACGTCGTGCTGGCCTGGATCTGGCTGGAGCAGTACCTCGCCACCGCGGACCGGGACGACGCGCTGCGGCGCGGCAAGCGCGAGGCGGCGCGGTTCTTCTTCCGGTACGACCTGCCGCGGGCCGAGCCGCGGTTCGCGCTGCTGGAGCAGCTCGACCGCACCACGCTGGACTTCGATCCCGCCGGGTTCTGACCCGGGCACGACGACGCCCCCGGGGCTCTCCCCGGGGGCGTCGTCACCGCTCAGGCGCGCAGGGTGCGCGGCCCGTCCGTCGGCCACATGCCGCGCTCGCGCACGGCCTCGTCGATCCGGTTGTTGTCCATGACGACGCCGTACCCGACGCGGTCGCCGAGGGTCCACTTCATCATGCTGTTCCAGGTCACGTTGCCCGCATACGCCGTCCACGGCCCGCCGACGTCCGGCGAGGCGTGCATCCGGTAGGTCTTCCCGCGCGTGTCGGTGACGGTCACGTCCAGGGTGAGCAGGACGGTCCCGAAGCGGGTGGCGGTGAAGCTGCCCTCGGTGATGCCGAAGAACTCGCCCTTGTCCAGCACGTACCCGTGGGAGACGGGGTTCGGCAGGCGCTCGCCGTTGTCCCGCGAGCCGCGCAGGTGGAAGCAGAGGTCGTCGCCGAAGTTGGCGTTGATCGAGTTCATCGGCCGGACGACCTCGGGCCGGGGGCCCCAGCTGCGGTCCATCCGCTCCAGGCAGTTCACCTCGTAGGTCTTGCCGCGCACGGTCAGCGTGCCGGTGATCCGCCCCGTCATGTCGTAGTGGCCCTTGTAGGCCGCGCCCGAGCTGGAGTTGGCGATCTGCTCGGCCGCCGTGGCCCCGGCCCGCGGGCTGAGCCGCGGGTCGTGGATGTCGAAGGGCTCCATGACGCCGTTCCAGTCCACGTGGATCTCTGTGTCGTCCGGCCCCACGTAGTCGATGCGGTGGTCCCGCGGCGGGTTGACCGCCTGCACCGACAGCCCCATGGGCGAGTCGATCTTCGACCAGCGCTCAGGGGCGGGCAGGTGCTGGCGGGCGTTGTAGTGCAACAGGTCCGCACGGGAGTCCGACACGGTGCCGAACACGTAGACGTCGTTGCTCATCACGCCCAGCTTCGGCCGGACGACGACGTAGACGTGCGCGAGCAGGTGCTCCTCGGGCACCGGGACCGGCAGGAAGTAGGTCTCAGCCCAGTCGTGGTCGGCGTCGTCGGGGGCCTGGTACTCCAGCTCCGCGGCCGTGATCATCGGGTCTCCTCTTCGGGTCGGGATGCGTGGACCGTGCTGAGAACGGACTCGAGGGCGGGCACGGCGGCGGCGTCGGTCTCCCACCCCTGGGGCAGGAACCACGCGCGGCGGGCGTCGAGCAGCGCCCCGGAGCGGTCGAGGACGGTGGCCTCGATCCGCCGGGCCGCGGGCGTGTCGCTGCGGCCGGCGGTGCGCACCAGGGCCGTCAGGGCTTGGGCCAGCCGGGCCGCGGACTCCTCCAGCGCGGACGTGGTCACCGCGGACCTGTCGTCGACCAGCGCCGCCAGCTCCCCGGCGAGGGAGGGCGAGACCTCGGCCGCGTCGTCCGCGACGGCCACGGCGACACCCCGGAAGTGCTCCGCCTCGAAGGCCGCGCGGGCGTGCAGGTGCGGCACCCGTTCGGCCAGCATGGCGAGCAGGCCGGACACGATCGTGGCCTGCTCCCTGGCCAGCGGGTGCTCCGGGTCCACCGCCGGTATGACGATCTCGTTCATCGCCGTGACCGCGGCGCGCAGGGCGGGGACGGTGTGGTCGAGCACCGGCGCAGGTCCGGACATCAGAGGTCGCCTCCGATCGAGGTGCGCAGCTCGGCGAGGATCGAGTAGACGACGCCCTCGAGCCAGGCGAGCAGCACGTCCTGGTGCGAGCGGCCGAGCCGGACGACCCGCTGGGCGGTGCCGAGGCTCGACGCGACGAGCTGGTAGGCGTTGAAGATCTGGTAGTAGCGCAGCCGGTCCGGGTCGACGGTCAGGCCGGACGCGGCCTCGTAGGCCGGGTAGAACTCGTCGAGCGGCACCAGACCCGAGACCAGCAGGCGCCCCTCGTCGTCGTGGTTCCCGAAGTGCGGCATGGTGATCCAGGCGAGGTCGCGGTGCCGGTCGCCGAGGTAGCCCCGCTCGACGTCGAGCCACGCGGTGATCCGGCGCTCGTCCTCGTCGAACATGAAGTTGCCCGCGCGGTAGTCGCCGTGGAGCAGGCTCACCCGGTCCACCACGGGCAGGTTGCGCTCCAGCCACGAGGCCGCGACCTCCAGGACCGGCAGGTCCTCCGCGCGGTCCTCCTCCCACACGCGGCGGGCCCGGTTGAGCTGCCAGAGCGCGCTCTGCGTGGTCCCGACTTCGGGCACGTCGAACGCGCTCAGGTCGGCGGTGATGTGGTCGACGGTGTGGATCCGGGCCAGGTGCTCGACGAACTGGGGCGCCAGCGCCCGGCGCAGCTCCGGGTAGAACGGGTTCCCGACGCCGGTGGCCCGGCCCCGCTCGACGGTCCGGGGCTTGGTCACCCCCTCGGCGAACGCGTACACCAGGGCGGGCTCCGGGAACCACTCGCCGGTCTGGTCCACCCAGTACACGCGGGGCACCGGGACAACCCCGGCGAGCGCGCGGAGCAGCTGGAACTCCCGGCGCCTGCTGGTCGCGTTGAGCCCTTCCTGGGGCTCCATGCGGACCACGAGGTCGCTGGTAGTGCGGCCCTGCTCGGGATCGTCCCAGGTCAGGCGGAAGGCCATCTGCAGCTTCGACGCGCCGCCCGCGAGCCAGCGCTGCCCGGAGACGGTGAAGTCGCCGTCGAGGGTATGGCGCAGGAAGCGGTCGAGGGCGGTGGCGAGGTCGTCGAGGCCGACCGGGCCGCGCCGCTCCGACCGGCGGTGGGCGAGCTTGCGGGACAGCATGTCGTCGTACTCGCGCTCGGTCGGGAACCGCGCGCGCATCTCGGCCGCGAACCCGTCGTCGGGTCGCATGCGGCGGGCCTCGTCGACGCCGCGCAGCAGGGCGAGCTCCGCGGCGCCGACGTCGGTGACGGGATGTCCGGTGAGGGTCACGTCTCCTCCGTTGGGGACGGTCGGGTGGATGTCATGCCTGCCCGGCGGGCACGGGCTGCCCCTGCTCTGCCCAGCGGGCACAGGACCAGCCGGTGTCCGGGTCGTACCGGAGCTCGATCGACCCGGTGTTGGGGACGGGATGGTCGGCCGCGAAGTGCCCGTCGACCTCGGGACAGAGGTCGAGGGTGACCAGCCGCATCGCGCCGCCGTGCGTCACGACGACGACCCGCCCGCCCGGTGACGCCTGTGCCACCCGCTCGATCTCGGCGCGGAAACGGGCGGTGACCTCGCGACCGCTCTCGCCGCCTGGCATCCGGTCGTCGCGGTCGCCGCGCATCCACTCCCCCAGCAGCCCCTGCAGCCGGGCCCAGTGCGCCGGGTCGGTCGAGCCCTCGAGATCGCCGACCTGGACCTCGTGCGCCCCGTCGAGGATGTCGACGGGCAGCCCGTGCGGGGCGGCGACGGCGGCGGCGGTCTCCTGGGCCCGGCGGGCCCGGCTGGCGTACACCGCGTCGAGCGGTGTCGCGGCGAGCTCGGCGGCCACCGCCTCGGCCTGTGCCCGGCCGGTCGCGTCCAGGCCGGGACCCGGCGGAGCCGAGTCCAGTGCCTGGGCGACGTTCGACGGCGTGCGCCCGTGCCGGACCAGCAGGACCGTGGTCGTCCCGGCCATCAGAAGGACGCCCGCCCGCCGGACAGGTCGAAGGTCATGCCCGTGGTGAACGAGCACTCCTCCGACACCATCCAGGCGATCATCGCGGCGGCCTCGTCCGGCTGTCCGACCCGCTTCATGGGGATGCGGGAGGCGGCCCACTCGGACACCTCCGGGGGCATGCTGTCCGCCCACGCCCGGTAGAGCGGGGTGTCGAACAGCGTGGGGGTCACGGCGTTGACCACGACCCCGGACTCGGCCAGCTCCCGGCCGAGAGTCTTGGTCAGCGCGAGCACCCCGGCCTTCGACGCGACGTAGCCTGCCTGGTTCGGGCTGCCGTCCTTCGCCGTCATCGACGAGACGTTGACGATCCGGCCGTAGCCGTTCGCCAGCAGGTGGGGGATGACCGCCCGGCACGTGTGGAACACCCCGGTGAGGTTGACGGCGAGCTCGCGGTGCCAGGTCTCCAGCGGGTAGTCCTGCACGACGCTGGTGCCGTCGGCGATCCCGGCTCCGTTGACCAGGATGTCCAGCCCGCCGAACGCGTCCGCGGCGGCTCCGGCGGCGGCCTGTACGGCCGCCCAGTCGGTGACGTCGACCCGGGCCAGGAGCGTCCGGTCCGCCGGGAGCTCCGGCCGGACCGCCTCGAGCGAGCGCTCGGAGACGTCCCAGACCGCCACGCGGGCGCCCGAGTCGAGCAGCCGGCGGACGACCGCCAGCCCGATGCCGCTGGCTCCGCCGGTCACGATGGCGGACCGTCCGGTGAGGTCGATGCGGTTGAGCTGCATGGCCCTTCTCCTCGTCGAGTGGTGGGTTCGGTGATCGAGTGAAACAGCGACGCGACCCGGCCGACAGGTCGGCGGTCTCGTCGGGCCGCGACGGATGACGCAGCCGGTTCCGGCCATCGACACAGCCGGATCCGCAGGTCAGGGGGCGGGCACGAGACCGACCTTGATCGCCCAGAGTGCGGCCTGCACCCGCGAGGCGAGACCGAGCTTGCCCAGCACGTGGCTCACGTGCGTGCGGGCCGTGCGCTCGCTGATCTCGAGCCGGTCCCCGATCTCGCGGTTCGAGCAGCCCGCGGCGATGAGCGCCAGCACCTCGCGCTCGCGGCCGGTGAGGTCGGTCATCGGCACCGGCTCCTTCATCGACCGGGCCAGCACCCGCGCCACCGCCGGGTCCAGCTGCACCTCGTCCCGGCGGGCGGCGCGGACGGCCGTGGCGACCTCGCGGGCGTCGGCGTCCTTGAGCAGGTAACCCGCCGCTCCCGCGTCGAGCGCGGCCAGCACGCGCTGGGACTCGGCGTAGCTGGTCAGCACGACGGACCGGACCGCGGGATGGAGCTCCCGGATCCGGGCGATCGTGGCGATGCCGTCCGGGCCGGGCATCATCAGGTCCATCAGCACCACGTCCGGCGGTGTCCCGGCATCGTGCAGGGCCGCCAGCTCGGCCAGGGCGGACGCCCCGTCGGGCGCCTCCCCCACCACCTCGATGTCGGTCTGGGTACCGAGGAACATGCGCAGCCCGCTGCGTACCACCTCGTGGTCGTCGACCACGAGGACCCGGATCGTCCCGCTCACCGGGCCACCCCACCGTCGGGCAGGACGTCCGGGATCCGGACCCGCACCGTGGTGCCGCCCGAGCGCACCGGGCGAACGGTCAGCTCACCGCCGTGCGCGAGCGCGCGCTCGGCCATGGTCGTCATGCCCAGGTGCGCGCCGCCGTCGCGGCCGGGCCGGAAGCCGCGGCCGTCGTCGGTGACCTCCACAACGACGTCCCGGGTGCCCGGCAGCCGATGGAACCCGACGGTGGCGGTGGCGGCGCCGGCGTGCTTGGCCACGTTGTGCAGGGCCTCGCACACGATCAGGAACAGGTCCTCCTCGACCAGCTCGCCGAGTGCGAGGGGCTCCTCCGGGCAGTCCACGGTGACCGACAGCCCCCCGGGGGCGCTCATCGCCTCGGCGTGCCCGCGCACGGCCGCGACCAGCCCGGCCTCGCGCAGCGCCTCCGGACGCCGGTGCAGGATCAGCGCGCGCATCTCCTTGAGCGCCGTCGCGGCCAGGCCGCGCAGCCCCGCGAGGCCGGACCGCACCGGCTCGGGGCTGTCCGCGGGCAGCAGCAGCTCGGTGGCCTGGACGTGCAGGTTCAGCGAGTAGAGCGCCTGGGTCACCGAGTCGTGCATGTCCCGGGCCAGCCTGCGGCGCTCGTCGCGCGCCGCCTGGATGCGCAGCCGGTCGAGCCGGCGCGAAGTCTCCACCGCGACCGCGGCCTGGTCCGCCATCGCGGTGAGGAAGCGCAGGTCCTCCGGCCCTGGCGTGGACCCGACCGGGTGGAAGCCCGCGAGCGCGCCGATGGCCTCCCCCTGCACCACCAGCGGCACGGCCACGTAGGTGTCCCACTCCGGGCCCCGGACGAGGTCGTACATGGGCGCCCACGCCGGGTCGTCCGCGATCCCGGCCCGGCACCCGTACCGGATCTGCACCTGCCTGCTGTCGTAGGCCCGCACGGTCAGCATGGCCGCACCGTTGTGCCGGCAGCGCTCCATCCGCTCCACGAAGTCCGGCGCCACCCCGGAGGTGCCCGCGTAGCGCCAGAGCCCTGTCGCCGGGTTCATCAGGACGATCGCGCAGTTCGCCATCCCGGAGGCCGTCCGCACCTCCTCGGCCAGCCGGTCGAGGACGACCTCGATCCGCGGCTCGCAGGCCACGAGGGCCGCCGCCCGGGCGAAGGCGGCCAGCTCCCGCTCGCGGCGGCCCACCTCGGGGACCTCGCGGAAGGTCACCGCGAACCCCACGCCGTCGACCGGGCGGCCCGAGTACTCCAGCGCGGGCTCGTCGAGCCTGCGCCGCACGCCGTCCAGGGACGAGAGGGGGAACGGCGACGGGCAGCCGACCGCGTGGTCCCCCAGGATCCCGCGGCCCCCCGTGTTGAGCCAGGCCGACCGGCCGGTCGGGTCGAGCACGGCCATCGCCTCGGTGCTCTCGGCGAGCAGCGCCTCGAGGACGAGGCCCTGCGGGAGCAGGGCGGTGTCCAGGGTTCGGATGGGCATCGGTGGCCTCTCGTCGTCGGTGTCAGCCGATGGGGGTCGCGGCGTCGGGCTCGGCCGCGCGGTCCGGCACGACCCGGTGCAGGTCGACCGACCGGGTCTCCCGCAGCGCGGCCACGCAGCCGAGGCTGATCAGAGCTCCGAGCGCCAGCAGAATGCTGAGCAGCATCGACCCG
>NZ_JAODNI010000242.1 GCF_025465255.1 Pseudonocardia sp. | reverse complement strand
CCTACCGGCGAACTGGCCATGGGCCGGCGCGTTCCGCACCGCCCTGAACAGCATCAACGCCCTCCCGATGCGCGACTAAGCAGCGAAACCCTGCCCGTCGACGACCGGAAAGACCCTGGAGAGGCCGGCAGACCGGCAGAGCCGTCACGCCCCAACTCCGATTCTGAAACTGTCCAGCCTCCAGCCCAGACCCTATCGATCACCACCTCGGTCGAACGGTGCATCCGGGCTAAGGCGTTGCGCACCGTCTGCACCGCGCGACCGCGGACGCGGCCGAGGTCCGGGTCGCGGAGTTCGAGACCGGGTGTGGTGAGCGCGGCGTTCCACTGAAGGTGCTCTACCCGGCTATCCGCATCCCGATCGCGAACCGCACCAACGTGACTGGGCGGGCCACCGGACGGAAGCCTGCGTTAACGTGCTGGCCCTGTTCTACGGCGAGCGCATCAGCCCCGGCTGAAGAAGCGGCCACCGCCCACACGATCTTCCGGACAGACCCTCGGCGTCGCTGGCTATCGGATCTGCGGCGTCGGCTGGCCGTGACCGGCGCCGAGCCTGTAGCCGAGGTCGTCGACCGGGGGCATTGCGGCGCGGATCGCGGCGGAGCCCGCGCGCCGTTGTTTCCGGTCGAGGTGTTCGGAGACGTCGAGGGTGCTGGTCCGGATCGGTGGCAGCGAGCGGTGAGTCAGCAGGACTTGCCGCGGTCGAGGCTGCGGATGTCGCCGGCCGGTGGGACGACAACGGGGTGTCGCGGCGTCCTCCGTGGCCCACCAGCCGGCGTAGGGCTGCACGGGGTGCGCTGCCCGGCTAATTGGTATAGGCGAAGGCGTCGACGGCTACGTTGGGACGCCCGCTGGTGCCCACCACCCGGAGCTTCACGGTGTGGGTGCTCGCGGCGCCGGTGAAGGTGTGCGTGTCGAGCACCTGGCGGACCTGTAGGGCCGGGGCGTGGGTGTCGATCGGGGGTGACCAGGGCCCGCCGTCGTAGGCGATCTGGAACTCCCCGGTGTCGGGGCCGCGATCGCCGACGATCGTGATCGCAGTTCCGGTCGCGCTGAAAGTGACCGTGGAGTCGGTGATCCCGCTGACGTGCACGGCCTCGAAGTACCGGTCTGGCGCGGACAGCACGATCCAGGTGCCGGTGTAGGCCACGCCGGGGGAAGCATCGTCATAGGGGACCACGGTCATCGCGGTGCCCGGTGCACTCGTCCGACCGGCCGGGTCGGTCGCGACCACCTCGAACCGGAAGGTCTGCCCGGGAGCCCCCGCCACGTTTCCCACGGTGGTCGTCACGTTCTCGAGATAAGCCGTGAACGGACCGCCGTCCTCGCTTCTGCGGATGGTGTATGTGGTTCCTGCTGGTGCTCCGGTGGAGGCCCAGGAAATCTGGAAAACCGACGTCGACATGTCCGTGGACAGGGCGGGCGCGGTGACGATCGGGGCGGCGGGCGGGGTGCGGCTGAGGTAGACCGCTCCGGTGAGCGCGGTGCTGCCCTTCGGGGAGCTCAGCGGTTGGCCGTCAGCGGAACCGGTGAGCGTCCAGGTATAGGTCCCCTGCGGCAGATCCGCACCGAAACCGTCGGTGCCGTCCCACCCGCCGGCCAGGGTGATCTCACCGAAGGAGCTGACGCCGCTGAATACGCGCACCACCGCCCCGCTGGCTCCGCCCGCGCGCAGCTGCACGGTCCAGGTCACGTCGCGACTGGTGTAGAAGTGCGGCTGCCAGCGAGCGGTCCCGGCAGCATCGAGGGCATATCCCGCAGGTGCCGCGGCCGTGACCAGCAGGGGCGCGGACAGCGCGTACCCGGGCAGATAGGTTCGGATGTCGGCGACCACGCCGCGCCGGTCCGCGCCGGGCACCCAACCCACGCGGTAGCCGTCCACGGCCGGCCCGATGAGCGTGGTCTGATCGGCCAGGATCGCGGTGGTGCCAGCGCGCAGGTCGTAGGCGCTGGTCCGGTCGGAGATGTCGTGGGTGACCAGCAGACCGTCGGACAGCCGGGAGATCTGGGCGGTCGCCGCGTTGGGGTAGGGGGCCATCGTTCCGGCCGTGGCGGAGGTCGCCGTCCAGACACCACTGACGAGCACGTTGGAGGGGCTGTAGAAGTAGTAGGCGAGCTGGGGGCCCCACATCGCGAGATCGACGCGCTCCTCGTGGATCGGTCCGGCGGCGGGGTCGGCCGGTAGCAGGGTCGCGACCGTCCCGGTCACGAGGTCGGTGCGCCGTAGCTCGGCATCATTGATCCCTAAAGTGAGCAGGTAATCGCCCCACAGTCGCAGGTACACGTCGCCGGGGGCCGGTGATAGGCCGCCGGTCAGCAGGTCGAGCAGATGGTTCGTCCGGTTCCCCGCGAGGATCAGGGCGCGGTGGCCCGAGACCTGGATGGCGTAGGGCTTGTCGGCCGGTTGCAGGGTGACGGTGTCGAGGACTCCTCCCGGCCGCCCGAACAGCACGTCGGTCTGGGCGGGGTCGGTGCCGTTGGGGCAGGCGAAGACCACGAACGCGCCCCCCAGCCCGGACGGGTTGAGATTGTTGGCGAGATCGACGGTGGCCGGCAGGGGCGTGGTCGTCGCTGTCGTCACCATGAGTTCGGCGCCGAGCGTGGGCAGCGTGGAGACGTCGCGCAGGAAAAGCGGGATGGTGGAACTGCTGTCGTCGCTGTAGAGCACGCGGTTGAGCGACAGCTCCAGGCTCTGGGTCGTGGCGTCCCGGGGGCCGAGCACGCCGACCAGGGTGCCGGTGGTGGCGCCCCCGGCCAGGCGGTAGAGGCCCGGGGTCGGGGCCGTGGCGTCGTAGATGAGGAAGTCGTCGGTGTTCTCGTACCGCGACAGCGACCGGTTGGTCAGCGCGCGCGGGTAGGGCACGGAGACGCCGCCGGCGACCGTGCGGGTCGTCAGCCGCAGCGCGCCACCGGGCTCTTGGACGAGCCAGGCGGTCGCGGTGTCGGTGATCTCGAAGCTCTGCAGGTAGTCGGGCGTGGTGAAACGCTCTGACGGGGCGCTGAGGTTCGCCCGCAGGTACCGGCTGATCACCGTGTCCGGAGGTGCGTAGCGCTGCGCGCCCACGTACTGGGGGGAGATCGCCACGTCGTTGGCGAAGGCGGGCAGGGCGCCGTCACGCAGGGCCGTCATCCCTCCTGCCACCGCCCAGGCCAGGTAGAAGATCTGAGCGTCGGCGGCGAGGACCCCGGCCAGGGGTGCGTCCACCGCCTTCGCCGTCATCCCATCGGGGCTGGGATCGAAGGGCAGCGTCCCGAACGTGTCGTCGGGCCCGACCAGCATCCTGGCGCGGACGGACCGACTGCCATCGGTGTCGTACACGAGGACGCTGTTGCCGCCGTTCGTCAGATACACCTCCGTCGCCGTCAGGGGGATCGACGTTCGCTGAGCGGGCGAGCACGCCCCCACCCGGCACCACACCACGCTCGCGATGTCCCCGACGTGCGCGCCGGGCTGCGGAATCGTGATGATGTCCCTGACGATCAGCGGAGTCTTGCCGATCCGACGGCTGACGTCGGGCCCCAGGTCCACCTCGGCCGCGCCCGACGACAGCGGAGCCGGACGGGAGAACAGCCGATCCCCGCCCTTACGGTCGCTGAGGTACAACGTGCCGAACTGCGAGGACGACAGGCCGTACACATGGGACACCCGAAAGCTGGTGCGGGCGTGGAGCGTCACCGGTCCGCTGGGCACGCCGGCGTTCACCCGGCCGACCCTCCGGCTGGTGACGCGGCGTGTGAGCGCAGCGGCCTTGCCCAGAAGCGAGAGATGCAGAAACGTCGGAGCCTCCCGGCGTCGTGGCCCGCGGAACGGTCGGGTCATCGGGGATCAGGTCCGGGGGATCATGTCCAGAGGTAGGTGGCCGTCACCCAGGCGTTGTCGGTCAGGCCGAGACCGTCCCAGAACGTGCCGTCCGCGAGATCGATGCCGGCCGGGTTTTTCACGTTCTTCCCCTTCCCGTTCTTGCCGCCGTTGTAGCCGTCCTGATAGGCGGCCTGCGCCTCCGGCTTGCCCTGCGGGAGGTTCGTCCAGCTCTGCCTTACGGCAGGCGGGTTCCAGTAATCGTCGGTCGTGTTCCACGGGCCGACGTCCCATACCGGCGCGGTCTCGCACCGGCCGTTGTCCGCGCAGACCTTGACGCTGTACGTCGTGGTGCCCTTCGGGGACAACGCACGCCGTGAGGGCAGCGCCACGAAGTGATCACGCGGCGTGATGACATGCCCGTTGGCTGTCGTGCCGCCGACCGCGCCCTCGCGGGTAGCGAAGACCCGGAAGGACAGCGGAGTAGCTGACCGGGGCAGCCGAGCATCGGGTCGTCCGCCGGAGCGGCGTAGCCGCACGCCGACGACGAGCAGTGCCGCCAGCGCCGCCAGCGCCGCCACGACAAGCGCCGCGGTCATGAGGGGCCGGCGGAGCATGTCGTCGATGCGCTGACGAGCACCCCCGTGGCTGGCCGAGGGGTCCGGTGTGGCCGGGTCGTCGTCGAGATTCCAAGTCATGCTGCGCACCTCCAGGCCTCGTCCCAGAAAGTCACCGCACGCTCCTACATTTCGTAGAAGACAACGTCCGCTCCCGCCGGCAAGAACGGGACGTGCGGCCTCACAGAACCCGGCGAGCGTGCTCTTCGTTCGTTGATGTGCTGGCGCCCGGACCTATGGCCTCGTGGCGATGCAGCCGATGGGGTCAGGGGACCACGCTGTAGCCCTGGTGCCAAGCATTAGTGCTCAGCCGCCGCGTCAAGTACGTACAACTACGCACCAAGGCGGCCGCCGTCGCCGCGTGCTCGTGGCCCCGACCTGTGTGAAGGCTTCCTCGAGTTCGGCGAGGTGGTCGACCGTGCGGGCGGTGGCCGCGACGGTGCGCCCCGCGCGGAGTGCGGCCAGACAGATCTGTCGACCGAGTCCGCGGGATTTGCGTGTCCGGAACCGGTGAGTCGCCTATTGCTGCGCAACCCACCGGGTCCGAGGGTTCAACGGTCTCGACAGAATTCCCCGTTGTCCACCAAGGGGGCCTTGATGGAGTCGGCCCACTTGATGTAAGTCATCTTAAGGCACGCGTTCTGATTGACTGCTTGCTCCACTTTCTTCTTCATTGCCCACTCGCCCGCCTGGATGGCGAACTCCGCGGTCTTGCAGACCGGTGAGTTCTCACCTCCGCCGATCGTGCAGGCGGTTGATGCCAGCAGATCGGACGGATTGGCGTCGGAGTTGAACAGCTCCAACATCTGCTTCGTTGCTTCACGGGAGACGTAGTAGTCGCAAACCACCCCACCCCAGCCGTGACAACGCGTGACCATGCCCGGCTCGGTGCCCGGATCGTCCGGTGGGTCACTCACGGGGGGCTGCTCGACGACCTGTGGCAGCGAGGCGAGGATCATGTCGGCCGTGGCTCCACCCACGTTCCCGTCCGCCGGTAGCCCGTGTCGGCCCTGGAAGTCCAGAACTGCAATGCGGGTCGAGGGGCCGAACATGCCGTTCTCCTGGAGACCGTAGCCGCTGTTGATGTTGTTGAGGTAGGGCTAGAGCTGTTGGACGCGTGTCGTAGGGGAGTACGTCGGTGGTGGCCTGCAGGTGGTGGCCCCGCTCGTGGGCCACGACGAACACCGCGGCCGCGTCGCCGAACTTGTCGTATTAGTCCCAGAGGGCTTCCTCACCTGCAGCTGGAACCCGACTTCGAGACGGTGACCTGGGACCTCGCCGACTTCGACACGGCCCTTGCGATCGGCGGAGCGACGCTGCCGGTCGAGTCCTACTTCGTCTACGGAACCCCCCGGGAACGCCGGGCAGGAGAAGCTGCTCCAGCCCTGGTTGGGACGGTAGGGCGGGACCGCGTCGTCCGGGCGGCCGCCGTCCAGCCAGTGCCAGGGCGACGAGGGTGAGGTGCTCCCGCGGCCGCCAGGCGGCGGGCGGTGTCGCAGTGGATCGCGATCCGGTGGTGGGGCGGACCTGCTCGACGGGCGACTGGCGCACGAGGTCGCGCCGGAAGCGGTAGCGGGCCCCGGCGACGACCAGCGCGCCTGCACCGAGTGCCGCGGCGAGCAGGGCGAACGCCTCGGGCCCCGGTCAGTGACGGCACGTCGACGGGGCCCGGGTCGCCACCGCCGGGGACGTCGGGGATTGGCGGGCGGGTCATGCCGATCCCTCGCGGCGCCGGAGAGCGGCGGCGAGGCCGTGGACCGCGGAGCGCTCGACACGGCCGGCGGCGTGGACGTACCGCATCGTCGTGGTGATGACGGAGTGGCCGAGCATCTCCTGGACCTGCTCGACGGGCGCGCCCTGGCCATCGGGGCCGCCGTGCAGAATCGCGAGGGTCGCCGCGGTGTGCCGCAGCATGTGTGGGGTCAGCGGCGGCAGGCCAGCTCCCCGGGCGAGCCTGGCGAGCGAGCGGGCGATCTCCTGGCGGGGCATCGGCCCGCCCCGCTGACTCATGAGGAGCGGTCCGGTCCGGCCGGCGAGGTGCACGCGGATCGCGGCGAGCCCCGCGCCGAGAGCGCCTGCATCCACAGCGCACCGGGCAGCTTGTCCACGCTCAACGTCCCAGCCGGGTCGAAGGCGCCGCACGCGAAGTTGTGTCAGCTCGACGCCATGCTCTGCACGGCGGCCGCGTAGTATGGCTCGAGCGGGAGCTCCCCGATCGCCCAGTCGTAGGTCACGCTGGCTCCTGCCACTACCGCGGCGGCCGCGACCGACGGCCACCGGGAGGGCCGCGGACGCGAACCGCCTGGTGCGCACCGAGCAGGGGCCGCCCCCGGATCCGATACGGAGCCGTCCGTGATCACCACGACAACAAGATGCAGAGCGCAAACCGCTCGTCCTGGTCGGGCTACCCGGGAGCGAGAAAGCCGCCGCCCTGCCCCCACGTGACCCGCTCGACATCGCGGTGTGACCTGGTGCGATGCCAGCAGGAGGACAAAGATGGCCCCCTCGCCGCGGTGGCGAGGGGGCCATCCTCTTGTGCGTGCCCGGCCGGGTTTGTGACTACCTCGGTGGCCGGGCACGGTCAGCGAGGGAGGGGTTGGCCGGGGCTAGTTCACCCAGGAGACCTTGTCGGTGAACGGGCCGCCCTCGTAGGACAGTGTGTAGCTGCCGGACTGGGCGTCCTTGGCGTCGAAGCAGACCTGGCCGGAGGTCGTCCCACCCGGCGCGA
>NZ_JAODNI010000233.1 GCF_025465255.1 Pseudonocardia sp. | reverse complement strand
CTCAGGCCTGGTCCCGCCGTCCAGCGGCATCCAGTCGCAGAGGCTGGCCTGGAGGCTGCCGGACAAGCCGGTTACCCGATGGCGCGGGACATCAGCGGCGGCCTGGAAGAGGGCTTCGGTTGGTGCGACTTGAATATCGTTGACGGCAGGCGGCAAAGCGCGGCGGATGCCTACCTCGCCCCGATCCTGAGCCGGCCGAGCCTGGATGTCGTCACCGACGCGCTGGTGCATCGGGTGCTGATGGACGGCGACCGGTGCAGGGGCGTGGAGTATCACGTGGGCGCCGAGACGTCCGTCGCTGAATGTACGGGGGAGGTCGTGCTCGCGGCGGGCACCGTCGGCACCCCGCAACTGCTGATGCTGTCCGGGATCGGGCCGGCGGATCATCTGGAAGACCTCGGTATCGAGGTGGTTGTGGACCTGCCCGGGGTCGGGGCGAACCTGGCCGACCATCCCATGTGCGGCGTGGTCTACCAATCCGCCCAGCCGGTGCCGCACGGGACCAACAACCACGGCGAGGTCCAAGGCCTGCTGAGCACCGGTATGGGCGGTCCCGGCCCAGATGTGCAGATCATGTTCGTGGACGTTCCGCTGCGCGCGGACGCATTACCAGGCCCGGATATCGAGCACGGCTACGCCATCATGGTCTCGCTCATGGCGCCGTTCAGTCGCGGTTCGCTCCGCTTGGCCAGCAGGACCCCCGGTGCACCCCCGGTGATCGATCCCGCGTACTACACCGACCAGCGCGACCTCGACATCGTGGTTGCAGGACTGCGCATCGCCCGCGAGATCGGCGCCGCGCCCGCATTGGCCCCGTGGCGCGATATGGAAGCACTACCCGGACCGGAGGCGCGGGGCAAGAAAGATTTGCGTAGCTACGTCAGGACCAACATCCGAAGCTACTCGCACTACGCCGGAACCTGCGCTATCGGCCTCGATGCGCGGTCCGTGGTCGACACCAGCCTCCACGTACACGGCATCAGCAACCTCAGAGTCGCCGATGCGTCGGTGATGCCCTCGCCGATCTCCGCCAACACCAACGCAACCGTCTACGCGATTGCTGAACGAGCAGCGGAACTCATCGGTTCGTAACCAGCGATGTTCTACCTTTCCGTTCAGGGTCCGGCCGCCGCAACGAAGCCGTGGAGAGCCGGCATTACCCTGTGGCGGCCCGAGGTCTTTACCAGGACTGCGCCTCGGAGGACACGGCTGAGACGATCGCTCAACTACGGCCGCAGGGACCGGCCCCGATCGTGGAGCGCACCCCGCTGATCGAGACGCCCTCGGTGCCGATCCGCTACATCGCCTGCACCCAGGACCGCGCGGTGTCTCCGGAGTGGGGAGCGCTCACCGCGGGGGAATGCTTCGGCGCGACCGTCGAGTGGTTCGACGCCTCGCACCTGGTCGCGCCCGGACGACCTTGCCGAGGTCCTGGTCAAGCCACACGGGAGCCAATAAATCCTTGCTCAGCCTCGGGCTGCGCATCGGTATTCAGTGAGGAGGCCACCGAGGACGCGAGTGCGGCAATCCGGCGGGCGTCGAGATTGCGCCGCGATCAGCTCCCAACGCGGGGCGGTGCGGTCGCTCGTCGTTCGAGCATCACATTGACAGATTTGATGTGGTGTAGCTGCCGGTGTCTTCGTGCCCGGTTCCGGAGTTGTTCCATTCCCCGTACGGCATTCCGGTGGAATGCGGCCCCCGCCGTTGATCCAGACGTAACCCGTCTCCAGTGCTCGGGCTACACGGGTGCCCCGACGGGTGCCTCTTTTCCCGAGGAAAGGATCGTGTCGTTCTCGTCGGCGTCAAGGCCATGCCCTTGCGGGTGGCCTACGGCCAGCCTTGACCTCGACTGCGATCGACGCTGGCCGAAACACGCGAAAAGACCCAAAACGACAGGGTTGACCGACCCCGCTCCTTCAGGAATGTCAGGCTCGAGTGAGCGCTAGTACGTCAACGGAGCCCGACCATCATCCATCTATCAGCCGTCAATATGATGTTGATAAATGTAAGGCACGCTGTAAGGTGGCTTAATCCGAAGCCTTCTCAGGGAGTAGGAGCCCGCGCGAGCATGTTGCGAGAAAAGTTGATCGGCGCTTGGAATCTTGTCTCCATCGTCCATTGTCCTGTCGATGGTTCTGAATCCGTGCATATCATGGGCGAGAAACCGGCTGGGATCATCCTGTACACTCCGGACGGGTATGTGTCCGCGCAATTGATGCGCGAAGATTACGCGGGAGGTTCATCTCATGACCCAGAATCGTCAGGCCTAACCTATATCGCCTACTCCGGCCCTTTCCGGGTGGACGAGGACACTCAGACAATCATGCACTCGATGTTTGTCTCCTTGAATCCGAACTGGCAGGGACAAACTCAGCCGCGCATTGCTGACCTCGACGGGACCATTCTTCGACTGAGCGGGCCCGCTGAGATCGACGGAAGAATGGGCGAAGCGGTGGTTACCTGGGAACGCACCGACGAACGCCTCGAGAGGTTCACCGAGCTCCTCGCAACTCCGATCGCGAATGCGGACAGCATGTCCGAGCTCGCCGCCTCACGCAGGCGGATCATCACGGCCGCCGACGATGCCCGGCGCCGGATCGAGCGCGACCTCCATGACGGCACCCAACAGCGACTCGTCTCGCTCAGCCTCGCGCTGCGTATCGCCCAGTCCGCGGAGCCGTCGAACTGCTCCGCCCTTCAGGCGGAGATCGGTCGGGCCGCCGACGAGCTCGACGAGATGCTCGAGGAGCTGCGCGAGCTAGCCCGCGGCATCCACCCGGCGATCCTGTCCGAGCGCGGGCTCGGCCCGGCCCTGCGCACCCTGGCCCGCCGCGCCGCGATCCCGGTGGAACTCGATATCCAGACCGAAACCCGCGCCGCGGACCGGATCGAGGTGGCGGTCTACTACGTCGTGTCCGAGGCACTGACCAACACCACCAAACACGCCCGCGCCTCCTACGTGCACGTCACCGTCGAACATCGCGACGCCCTGCTGCACCTCTCGATCCGCGACGACGGCTTCGGCGGCGCCGATCCCGCCGGAGGTTCGGGCCTGATCGGGCTGCGCGACCGGGTGCAGGCCCTGAGCGGGTCGATCGAGGTCAACAGCCCGCCCGGGGGCGGGACGGAGATCCTCGTCGAACTTCCGCTGCTCCCCGCCTGATCGCTCGACCACCACGGACGCACGGCGCGGCGCGCCGCCCAACCTGCGGGTGGTCGACTAGATGTGGTGACCCACCACGTTGTTGACCGGCTCAGCTGGCGAGGCGGGTGATGGGTGGGTGGCCGCCGATGGCGGAGTGGGCTCGTCGAGTGTTGTAGGCGTGGACCCAGCTGTCGAGCGCGGCGAGTCGGTCGGTGTTGGAGAGCCAGGGCTGGGCGTAGGCGAACTCGTCGAGCAGGGTCCGGTTGAACCGCTCGGCCTTCCCGTTGGTCCACGGGCAATGCGGGCGGGTGAACCGTCGTCGGATGCCGAGCTCGGCGCACGCTGCGGCCCAGTGTCTGCCGAGGCGGTCGACACGGGCGTTGTCGGTCAGGATCCGCTCGACGCTCACGCGTGGCGGCGAACCAGGCCGTCGCGCGGCGCAGGAAGCCGGCGCACCTGGGGTCGCGTTCATCGGGCAGGGCTTCGACGTAGGCCAGCCGGGAATGGTCGTCCACGGCGACGTGCAGGAAGTCGTAGCCCAGACCGTGGCCGTGGATCTCGCGGCCGCGGACTTCTTCGCCGCTCGTGAGAGGCTGAGCCCGGAGAGGCCGGGGCACTGTCCCGGTGCCAGCCGCTGACCGAGGTGTGGCTTCGCCATGCTGCGATCACGCCACAGGGCGAAGCCCTTGACTGCACGGCCTTGGCCTTGAGGCGAGTAGCTCCGTGGCGTCTGGCCACGGAGCCTGCGCGAAAACCCGTTGGCGGACCACGGCGACCACAGCTACTTTCACGGCGGCCGTGCGAGAGATCGAGGAGGTGGTACCCGTGAACGCAGTATCGACATGGGTGCTCCCCTCCGGGGTCACGGTCGGGCGATAGGTCGTCCGGGAGCGCCGTTCACGAGCACTCCCGAAAGG
>NZ_JAODNI010000152.1 GCF_025465255.1 Pseudonocardia sp. | reverse complement strand
CACCTCCGCCGACGCCGGGGCCGACCCAGCCCGGGTCGTCGGCTACGGCGCCTTCATGCTCACCCCGTAACCGCCTCCCAGCCTCGCCCGGACACCCGCTGGCTCCGAGCCAAAGGGGCGATGGCCGCCCCGGTGACCCAGCGAGCACGACAATCCGGTGGCCGCGGGGGGCGGAGGATCGGCAGCGGCCGACCCGGTCCGGAGGCGCCGCCAGTACGAGCCGGTCCGATCCTTTCGGCTCAGGCCGGGGGGTCGAGGACCAGCACGTCACCCGGGTGCAGGTCAGCTCGTACCCGGACGTAGCGGGTGGCGTGGCGCCACCGGTCCTGCTCGAAGGAGGTGTCGACCTCGAGCTCGACGACCGTCCTCGGGGCGACCTGGACGTAGTCAATGGGCTCGCTGGGGCGCTGCCCGAACCTGCTCGACGGGATCGTGACCGGCCACGGGTGCGTGCCCGCCGCTTCGGGGGTCAGGATGCGGCCGAGTTCGGTACGCGCAGGTCGGGGCAGCGGGGTGGTGCGGCCGGCGACCCGCAGGCGTCCGTTCGTGTCGTAGCGGCCGAGGATCAGCGCCTCGGGTCGGGCGATGGAGCCGAGGACACCGCCGACGACGGCCTCGGCGGTGAGCCGGGTCCGGATCTTGCGCCAGGTCCGGCCACCGGGACGGTAGGGCTGGTCGAGGCGTTTGGCGACCACGCCTTCGGTGCCCGCGGCGGAGTGGTCGGTGAGCCAGGCGCGGGCGACGGCCGGGTCGGTCGTGGCGGGCATCAGCACCAGCCCGTGCGGGAGCTGCCGTCCGAGGAGGTCCTCGAGCAGGGCCCGGCGGGCGCGATAGGTGGAACGCGTGGAGCCGGTCGCGGATCTCGCTGGGGTGCCCGCCGCGGGTAGCGGTGGCGCACAGCGCGCGGAGTTCCTCCTTCGCGATCCACGCCGACAGGATCTGTCCGGTCGGGTCGTGGTCGATGCAGCCGTTCCACATCCGCGCCAGCGCCCGCTCGGAGAGGTGTTCCCGGCCGCGGAGCAGCAGCCGCCGGTTGGCCCAGGTGGGATCGGTCTTGCGGCCGCGACGATCGAGCAGGTCGCGGGTGACCCGCTGGCGCACCGCGGTCACGGCCTTGTTCGCGAGCAGGATCAGATGGAAGTGGTCCACCGCGACCTGCGCGTCGGGCAGGGCCGCGCGAACGGCGGCGGCGTAGCCGGCATGCGGGTCGATCACCACCACCTCCACCCCGGCCCGGAACTCGGGCGTGCGGGCGGCCAACCAGGCCTGGACCGCGGCGCTGCTCCGCCCGTCGACCTGCCCCAACAGGGCCTGGTCACCGGTGATGTCGACGAACCCGGTCTCTCCCACGGATCCGGGCGCCGCCACCGGCTCCGGCTCGGCCAGCTCGACCGCGCCATGGACCGCCACCGCTCGCTGCACCGTCGGCCACGACACCCCGTGCCACGCGGCGACCTCGGACTGGTCCCGCCCGTCCTCCACCGCCACCGCCAGTGCGGGGTCCGCAGCCGCGTCGTGGTCCGCATCCCGGCCGGCACCTGGGCGACCTGCTCGGTGAACGACGCACGTGGACAGACCTCGGTGCGGCAACGCCACTGGCGCTTGCGCCACTGCACCGCGACCGGCCCGCCGCCGCTGGGCAGGTCGTGCGGGCGGGTCAGCACCCAGTCCTTGCCCGAGGTCGAGCGCACCCGGCAGCCCGGGCAGCGCGCCGCATCGGGATCGTCGGTGATCAGCTGCACGATCCGAACACCGAGCCCGGTGAGCGCGACACGCTCCACCGCCAAGCCCTCGAGTCCCAACAGACACGACGCATCATCAGTACGGTCGACCCCGGTCCGTGGCTCTCCCTTCGCTGCTCCAGAACACAGCGAGGATCAAGGAGTCACGGACCGCCCACGTTCAGGCGCGCCGCACGGTCCAACCTCGGGTTGCCCGGTCAAGATCGAAGAGCAAGATCGAAGAGCCAGGTATGCACCCGGCGAGGTCGCAAATAGCGGGCTCCGCATCGGTAGCTCGGCGGCCGCCCTGAGCGCTCATCTACCAGGCAGGCCAGCGCCCGGCGACCGACCGGCCACGCTCACAGTTCGCGAGCTATCCGGGCCGCTCAGCTGCCGTTTCGCAGCTTGCGCGTGGCGACCGTCGAGCTCGATCCGGACGACGTCTCCGCCGGGCCGGTTATGGTTTAGACCTTCCTGCAGCCACGTCTCCCGCCGCCGAGCGTGCGTTTCCGCCGTGCACCCGGAGCCACGAGCGGGCGATCTCTTCGCGCGTGGCGAACCAGACGCCGTCGAACCCCTTTGCATAATCGATGAACCGGTCGAGCGATGGTGAGCGGCCCGGCCGTCCGATCACTCGGCAGTGCAGCCCGATCGACATCATCCGTGGATAGCGCTCGGACTCGGCGTACAGCACATCGAACGAATCGCGCAGGTAGGTCTCGAACTGCTCGGCCGTGGCCATACCGTTGCCTAGCCAGAACGCGATGTCGTTCGCATCGGGCGTGTAGGGCACGATCAGGTGCTGATGGCCCTCGACCTCCGTGAAGTGCGGGACCTCGTCGTTGTACGAGTCCGAGTCGTAAATGAACCCGCCTTCCTCGACGAGCAGCCTGCGGGTCCGCGTGCTCGGTCCATAGCGGCAGTACCAGCCCACGGGCCGCTTCCCGCACACACGCTCGAACG
>NZ_JAODNI010000148.1 GCF_025465255.1 Pseudonocardia sp. | reverse complement strand
CAGCACGATCTCGAACGCCTCCTCGGGGACGACGGCGTTGAGGCCGACGCCGAGCAGCGTCACGCACGCGGTCAGCGCGATCCCGCCGTAGGGCACGCCGCTTCCGGACATCCGGGCCGTGAGCTGCGGTGCGGAGCCGTTCATCGCCATCGAGCGGAGGATCCGGCCGGTGGAGTAGAGCCCGGCGTTCAGGCTCGACAGGGCGGCCGTCAGGACCACGACGTTCATGATCGATCCCGCGCCCGGCAGGCCGATCGCGGCGAAGAACGTGACGAACGGACTCGTCCCCGCCTCGTAGGCGGTGGAGGGCAGCAGCAGCGCGAGCAGCACCACCGAGCCGACGTAGAAGATCGCGATCCGCAGCACGACCGAGTTGATCGCCCGCGGCATGATCTTCTCGGGGTCCTCCGTCTCCCCCGCCGCGGTGCCGATCAGCTCCATCGCGGCGTACGCGAACACGACGCCCTGGGTGACCAGGACCGCCGGGAGGATGCCGTTGGGCAGGATGCCGCCGTTGTCCGCGAGGATCGCGAGGCCGCCCGGCCGGCCCTGGATCGGGAACCGCCCCGCCAGGTACACGACGCCGATGACCAGGAACGCGACGAGCGCGACCACCTTGACCAGGGCGAACCAGAACTCCATCTCGCCGAAGACCTTGACCGACACCAGGTTCACGCTCAGCACGATGACGAGGGCGATCAGCGCGATCGTCCACTGCGGGATCGCCTGGAAGGCGCCCCAGTAGTGCACGTACAAGGCGACCGCGGTGACGTCGACGATCGAGGTGAACGCCCAGTTCAGGACGTACATCCAACCCGCGGCGTAGGCGGCCTTCTCGCCGAAGAACTCACGGGCGTAGGAGACGAACGAGCCGGACGACGAGCGGTGCAGCACCAGCTCGCCGAGCGCCCGCAGGATGAGGAAGGCGAAGAACCCGCAGATCGCGTAGACGACGGCGAGCGCCGGGCCCGCCTGGTTCAGCCGACCGCCGGCGCCGAGGAACAGGCCGGTGCCGATCGCGCCGCCGATCGCGATCATCTGGAGCTGACGGTTCTTCAGCCCCTTGTGGTAGCCGGCGTCCTCGTGGTCGAACCTGCTTCGGCCCTCGAGACTCCGGGGCCGCCCGGCCGCCGCGTCCTCGGACACCGACATGAAAGAACCCCCATCGCATCAGGTGTGGTTAAGCGCTTGCCCATGCGGTCGGGGACGTCCGGTGACCACTCCCGTGCGCCCGCATGGAGATCGGCGCGGATCTCCGGACGCTAGGTCCGCGGTGCCCGGGTCGCCGTCGGGAGCCGGTTCCGCTGTCCGGGTGATCCGTTTCGCGGAGAACTCATCCAGGGTCGAACTCGCCGGGGTCGAGCGCGAGGAGCGTCTCCCCCGCCGGCCGGAAACCGGCGCGCCGGTAGAACTCGAGACTGCGCGCGGTCGGGGCGAGGACGAGGCGGCGGTAGCGGCGCTCCCGGGCGTGCACGATCACGGCCTCCAGCAGCGCCTGCGGGACACCCTGGTCGGAGAAGGCGTTGAGCACGAACGCGTTGCCGACCTGGCCGACCCGCCCGCCGCGCCCGCCCGGACGCGGCATGTGCACGATCTCGACGACGTTGATCGAGCCGATGGCGGTGTACCCGGAGCGCTCGGAGCCGACCTCGGCCAGCCAGAACGTCCGTCGCGGCTGCTCGGTGCGCCACCACTGCGCGAAGCCGGCCTCGAACCCCGGGTCGTCGACGGGCCGGCCGGTCCGCTCCTCCACCCACACGCGGCGGAGCTGGGCGAGAGCGGCGCCGTCCCGCTCGTCCGCGACCCGGACACCGATCGTCCTCGAGCCGGGGGCCTCACGTGAACCGGGGCCGAGCTCAGGCACCCAGCTCCCGCCCGACCGGGTTCACCACCGTCAGCGGGAGCAGGGTCGTCCCGCTGGGTCCGACCTCGATGTCCGTGCCGGTCGACGGGCAGACGCCGCAGTCGAAGCAGGGGGTCCAGCGGCAGTCGTCCTGCTCGTTGCCGGCCAGCGCGTCCTGCCAGTCGTCCCAGAGCCAGTCCCGCTCCAGCCCGGAGTCCAGGTGGTCCCACGGGAGGACCTCGTCGCCGTCGCGCTCGCGGGTGGTGAACCAGGCCAGCGAGACACCTCTCGGCTCGAGCTCGGCCGCCGCGGCGTCGATCCAGCGCTGGTAGGAGAAGTGTTCGCTCCAGCCGTCGAACCGGCCGCCCTCGCGCCAGACCCGTTCGATCACCGCGCCGACCCGGCGGTCACCGCGGGCGAGCAGGCCTTCGATCAGCGACGGCTGGCCGTCGTGGTAGCGCATGCCGATGTTGCGGCCGATCTTCCGGTCGCTGTTGACGGCCTCGCGCAGCTTGCGCAGCCGGGCGTCGACGACGTCCGGGTGGGCCTGCGCGGCCCACTGGAACGGGGTGTGCGGCTTGGGCACGAACCCGCCGATGGAGATGGTGCAGCGGACGTCGTTGCGGCCCGACGCCGCGCGGCCGGCCTTGATCACGCGGTGGGCCATGCCCGCGATCTCCAGGACGTCCTCGTCCTCCTCGGTGGGCAGCCCGCACATGAAGTAGAGCTTGACCTGCCGCCAGCCCTGCGCGAACGCCTCGGAGACGGTGCGGATGAGGTCCTCCTCCGACACCATCTTGTTGATCACACGCCGGATCCGCTCGGAACCGCCCTCGGGGGCGAAGGTGAGCCCGGAGCGGCGGCCGTTGCGGGAGATCTCGTTCGCGAGGTCGATGTTGAAGGCGTCGACGCGCGTGCTCGGCAGGGAGAGTGATGTGTTCGAGCCCTCGTACCGGTCCGCGAGGCCCTTGGTGATCTCGGCGATCTCGGAGTGGTCCGCGCTGCTCAGCGACAGCAGGCCCACCTCGTCGAAGCCGGAGGCCCGGACCGCGGAGTCGACCATCTCGCCGATGCCCTGCAGGGACCGCTCGCGGACCGGGCGGGTGATCATCCCGGCCTGGCAGAAGCGGCAGCCGCGGGTGCAGCCGCGGAAGATCTCGACGCTGGCGCGCTCGTGCACGGTCTCGGCCAGCGGGACCAGCGGCGCCTTGGGGTAGGGCCACTCGTCGAGGTCGCTGGTGGTGCGCTTCTGGATCGTGCCCGGGACACGCTCGTCGGTGGGGCTGACGCTCTCGATCGCGCCGTCGTCGCCGTAGGTGACCTCGTAGAGCGACGGGACGTAGCAGCCGTCGGCGCGGCTCAGGCGGAGCAGCAGCTCGGCGCGGCCACCGGACCGTCCCTCGGCCTTCCACGCCTTGACGACGTCCGTGATTTCCCCGACGACCTCCTCGCCGTCGCCCAGCACCGCGACGTCCACGAACTGCGCGATCGGCTCCGGGTTGAACGCCGCGTGCCCGCCGGCGACGACGACGGGGTGGCTCTCGTCCCGGTCCTGCGCGTGCAGCGGGACGCCGGCCAGGTCCAGGGTCGTGAGGAGGTTCGTGTAGCCGAGCTCGGTGGAGAAGGACACGCCGAGCAGGTCGAACGCGCCGACCGGGCGGTGCGTGTCCACGGTGAAGGCGGGGACGCGGTGCTCCCGCATGAGGGCCTCGAGGTCCGGCCAGACCGCGTAGCAGCGCTCGGCGAGGGCGTCGGGACGCTCGTTGAGGACCTCGTAGAGGATCATGACGCCCTGGTTGGGCAGCCCGACCTCGTAGGCGTCGGGGTACATCAGCGCCCAGCGGACCTCGGCGGTGTCCCAGTCCTTGGCTTGAGCGTTGAGCTCGCCGCCGACGTACTGCACGGGCTTGGACACCCGGGGCAGCAGGGGCTCCAGGGCGGGGAAGACGGACGCGGGGCTCACGCCGACCCAGGGTAGCCCCGCGCCGCGGCCACCCGCCGACCGGGCAAACCAGCCCGGGATCATCCCGCGAGTCGGCGGTTCCGGTCGCGCGAGTCGGGATCGCCCACCCCGCGAGTCGCGATCTGAAGCCGGGCGAGTCGGGATCTGACGTGTCGCCAGTCGGGATCTCCGGCCCGGTGAACCGGACCGGGAAGGTCTCCTGACTGCACCTCCCGGACTTCCTGCGCCCGCCGCCGTCGGATCGGGTCGGTGGACGCACGGGGCTCGACGACGAGGATGTACGCGGCGTCATGCGTTCGGTCGCTGTCCCGCGAGACGGGCGGGACAGCGGCGCCCGTCAGCTCCCGGTGTGCGTGGCGGAGCGGGATCGGACCACGGACCTGGCTCGCTCGACCTGTCCGCGCGCATCTTGTGGACCGAGTGGTCCCAGAGCGCGACTCGCCCGGTCGCACCCGCGACTCGCCCGGTCGCAGAGCGCGACTCGCGGGGTCGTCAGGGGAGGAGGTGGGCGGCGCGGAGGGCGGCGCGGACGTCCTCGTGGTGCCACTCGTCGAGCGGGACGAGGGGGAGGCGGATGCCGTGGTCCATCAGGCCCATCTCGGCCAGGGCCCACTTCACGGGGATCGGGTTGGCCTCGACGAAGAGGGCACGGTGCACCCCGGCGATCTCGGCGTCGATCGCGGCGGCGCCCTCGGCGTCCCCGGCGACCGCGGCCTTGCACATCCGGGCCATCGCCTCGGGCGCGACGTTCGCCGTCACCGAGATGTCCCCGTGGAAGCCCATCAGCATGCTGGCGCGGGCGGTGGCGTCGTCGCCGGAGTAGAGCGCGAAGTCGTCGAGGCCCAGCGCGACCAGGTCACGGACCCGGTCCAGGTCGCCCAGCGCCTCCTTGAGCCCGACGATGTTGGGCACCTCCGCGAGCCGCTCGACCGTCGACGGCAGCATGTCGCACGCGGTGCGCCCGGGGACGTTGTAGAGGTACTGCGGGAGGTCCACGGCCTCGGCCACGGCCTTGAAGTGCCGGTACAGGCCCTCCTGCGGCGGCTTGTTGTAGTACGGCGTGACGAGCAGGGCGCCGTCCGCGCCGGCCTTGGCCGCCGCCTTTGTGAGGTGGATCGCCTCGGCGGTGTTGTTCGCGCCGGTGCCGGCGATGACCGGGACGCGGCCGTCCGCCACGTCGATGGTGCGGCGGATGACCTCGGTGTGCTCCTCGACGGTCAGCGTCGAGGACTCCCCCGTGGTGCCGACGGAGACGATCGCGGACGTCCCGGCCCGGATCTGCCGCTCGACCAGCCGTTCCAGCGCCCCGTGGTCGATCGTGCCGTCCTTCCGCATCGGGGTGACCAGCGCGACGAGACTACCGGTGATCATGTGCTCGGCCCTTCGGACGCTCAGGTGGTGACGGCCGACGGTAGCAAGTGCGAGCGGCTCAGCCCCAGGCCAGCCGGGCCGGCTGCACCGACCTGCTCACCCGGCGGATCGTCGTCGCCACCACGACGGCCAGCGCGACGACCGCCGCGACCACCACCGGCACGGGCGGCCCCGCCGCCGCGACCCCGGCCAGGGCCCAGGCGACCGCGGCCGCGTACCCGACGACGGCGGTCCCCGCGTTGACGACCGCCGTCGCGATCACGGCCACGACCAGCAGGACGACGATGGCGGCGACGTCCGCCAGCGCGCCGTCCCCCGGCAGCCCGATCCGGACGCCGGTGGCCGCCGTGCCGAGGGCCGCCGCCACGGAGACCCAGCCCGTGTACACGGCGACGGTCCCGCGGAACACGATCCGTTCGAGCCTGCCCTCCGCCGGCTCGTGGCTCAGCCGGCCGAACACGAGCGCGAGGATCGCCAGCAGCACGATGATCAGGATCTCGGCCAGGAACACGTGCCGGCTGCCGAAGGTGAGGATCCACAGCGGGTTCGCGACGGCCGCGGCGGCCAGCCACCACCCGGTCCGCCGGTGGATCGTGCGTGCTCGTTGGCCGGGAAGCAGCTGGTAGACGGCGTAGGCGAGGAAGCCGACATAGATCGGCCCCCAGATCGCGAACGCCCAGTTCGCGGCCAGCAACGGGGTGGCATAGGAGCGGGCGACGTCGCCGACGGGTTCGCCGACGACGCCGCTGCCACCGAGCCCGGAGATCACGAGCTGGGCGACGGCGAGTACGGCCACCACGACACCGCGGACGAGGTCCGCCGTGGTGGCACGCGGGGTCAGGACGGTCATGGCGCCATCCTCACCCCGCGGATGTGTGACGGCCATTCGGTCCGGGCCCGTCACCGGAGCAGGAGCGCCCCCAGCCACGAGCTGCAACCTCCGCGGACAGACCGACAGCGGGTAGAACATGGTGGCGAACAGGAACATCGGCAGCACGGCCAGGGTGACCAGGTCGAAGTCCTGCCAGGAGTCGGGATCACGGTAACCGGGACCCCCGACGGAAACGCTCAGTCCGCCGGCTGCCTCTGGAACCAGTGCTCGTCCCGGACGTCGTCGGGCCCGAGGCGTAGGGCGCCCGGGAACACGCCGACCTCGGTCCAGCCCTGCTTCACGTAGAACTCGGGCAGCCGCGTCCCGCCGCGGGTCGAGAGCAGCAGTTGCTCCAGGCCGAGGGCGCGGGCGAGGTCGACGGCGCCGCCGAGGTCGGCCGCCTCGCCCAGGACCAGCGGGTGCGCCCGGCCCGCCCCGACGTCCGCGATCGCCGCCTCCGCCTTCGCACGGATGTCCCGTTCCAGGGCGTCAGGGGTGAAACCCACGGCACCGCCGGCGCGGGTCACCGCGACCCAGAGGTCACCGAGCGCCGTCGCCCCGGGTACGACGCGGTGCGGGCCGGCGATCCCGGCCCCCGCCGTCAGAGGTTCGGGAACCAGAGCTTGATCTCGCGGGCGGCGGACTCGGGCGAGTCCGAGCCGTGGACGAGGTTGAGCTGGGTCTCGAGGCCGAAGTCGCCCCGGATGGTGCCGGGAGTGGCCTTCTCGACGGGGTCCGTGCCACCGGCGAGCTGGCGCCACGCCGCAATGGCGCGGGGGCCCTCGACGACCGCCGCCAGCACGAGGCCGGAGGTGATGAACTCCAGCAGCGACTCGAAGAAGGGCTTGCCGTCGTGCTCGGCGTAGTGCTGGGTGGCGAGCTCGCGCTCGACGGTCCGCAGTTCGAGGGCGACGAGGTCGAGGCCCTTGCGCTCGATCCGGGCGAGCACCTCACCGACGAGCTTGCGTGCCACGCCGTCGGGCTTGACGAGGACCAGGGTGCGTTCAATCACGCCGATCAGGGTATCGAGCGCCCGGACGATCTCCGTCACGGGACCTTTGCTCTGCGCACATCGGCGCCACAGGGCGCCGGGACCGCGCCGGCGGGCAGCGGTGGCGTGCGCAGAGCGAAGGGGCGCGAGGAGGACCTACTGGCGCTGGCTCGGCAGCTCGCCCCGCGCCATCTTCCCCGCGACGTCCCGGCGCATCAGCAGCAGCGCGACCCACACGAGCCCGAAGATCACCCCGACGGCGGCCAGCGACACGTGGATGAACCCGCACGCGATCAGCGCCACCTGCAGGGCCAGGGCGAACGGCAGGCCCCACGGCTTCCGCTGCACCCCGCACGCGACGACCATCAGCACCGCGAGGACCAGGACGAGGGTGAGCCCCACGCCGTTCATCGCCCCGACCGTGAACTTCGAGACGACCAGCAGCGCGAGCAGCACCACGATCGTCTCGAGCACGAGCACCGCGGCGAAGATCCCGCGGATGCCCTTCATCGGGTCCTTCGCGGGAGGCTTGATCGCAGGTTGCTCGCTCACGACGGCTCCAGCCCGAACACGGAACGCGCCTCACCGGCCGTCACCACGGAACCTGTGACGAGCACCCCGATACCGGATTCCCCGGCCTCCTCGGCCAGCTCCCCCGCCTGCTCGATCGCCGTGCGGAGGTCGGGTTCGACGCTCACCCGATCCCGGCCGAACACCTCGACGGCCAGCCCGGCCAGCTCGTCCGGGTCCATCGCCCGGGGCGACGAGTTGGCCGTGATGACCACCTCGTGCACCGCCGGCTCCAGCTCCGCGAGCAGCCCGCGGGCGTCCTTGTCCTTCATGATGCCGATGACCGCGACGAGCCGGGTGAACCGGAACTCCGACATCAGCGACGTGGCCAGGGCGCGGGCGCCGTGCGGGTTGTGCGCGGCGTCGAGCAGCACGGTCGGGACCCCGGGACCGCCCGCGACGACCTCGAGCCGGCCCGGCGAGCGGACCGACGCGAACGCCGCCCGCACCACGTCCGGGTCGATGGGCTGCTTCGGGCCGGCCCCGATCAGGGCCTCCGCGGCGGCGAGCGCCAGCGCCGCGTTCGACGCCTGGTGCTCGCCGTGCAGCGGGAGGAAGACGTCCTCGTAGCGGCCGCCGAGGCCCTGCAGCTCCAGCCGCTGCCCGCCGACGGCGATCTCCCGCTCGCGGACGCCGAACTCGGCGCCCTCCCGCGCGACCTGCGCGCCCACCTCGGCGGAGCGCTCGATCAGCACCTCCGCGACGGCCTTGTCCTGGGCCGCGAGGATCGCCACGGAGCCGGGCTTGATGATCCCGGCCTTCTCCCGCGCGATGCCGAGGATGTCCGTGCCGAGGAACTCGGCGTGGTCCAGCCCGATCGGGGTCAGCACGGCGACGTCCGCATCGGCGACGTTGGTGGCGTCCCAGCGCCCGCCCAGCCCGACCTCGACGATCGCCGCCTCGACGGGCGCGTCCGCGAACGCCGCGAAGCCCATCGCCGTCAGCACCTCGAACTTCGAGAGGGGGACCTCGTTCTTGGCGTCCACGAGGTCCACGAACGGCGCGACGTCCCGGTAGATCTGCACGTACCGCTCCGGGGTCACCGGGCGGTTGTCCAGGTTGATCCGCTCGGTGGCCCGCTGCAGGTGGGGACTCGTGTAGCGGCCGGTGCGCAGGCCGACCTCGGTGAGGATCGCGTCGATCATCCGGGCCGTGGACGTCTTGCCGTTCGTGCCGGTCAGGTGCACGACGGGGTACCCGCGGTGCGGCTCCCCCAGCACGTCGACGAGTGCGGTGATCCGCTCCAGCGACGGCTCCATGACCGTCTCGGGCCAGCGTTTGTCCAGCACGGCCTCGACGGCCAGGAACTCCGCGTACCCCGCGACGGACGACTGCGCCGGCACGACGTCCGGGGTCTCGCCGCCGCGGATCTGCTCCAGGACCGCGGAGATCACCGCGTCCTGGACGTCACCCTCAGGCGTCGGGACCGCGCCCTCGCCCTCCGGCAGCTCCTCGGGGTGGTCCGGGAACTCGTCCGGGTACTCGCCCCGCTCCTCGTCGTCGCGGCTCATGACGCAGGCAGCGCGGCGAGGCGGCCGGAGACCCGCTCGATCTCCGCGACCGCCGCCTCGCGGCGCCCGCGGATCCCGTCGACGACGTTCGCCGGGGCCTTCTCGGTGAACTTCGGGTTGGTGAGCTTCTTGTCCGCCTGGTCCAGCTCCTTCTGCGCGGCCGCGAGGTCCCGCCCGAGGCGGGCCCGCTCGGCGGCGACGTCGATCGCGCCGGAGGTGTCCAGCTCGACGTGGACCTTGCCCCCGGCCACGGTGACGTCGACGGTGGCGGTGGGCGCGAAGTCGTCCCCGGCCCGGTCCAGCCTGGTCAGGAACCGGACGGCCGCGCCGTGCGCCTCGAGCCCGGCCGCGTCCAGGCCGACGAGCCGCGCCGCGACGGAGCGTCGGTCCGGCAGCCCCTGCTCGGTGCGGAACCGGCGAACCTCGGTGATCAGCTTCTGCGCCGCCTCGACCCGCGCGACCACCCCGGCGTCGACCGGCAGGCCGGTGTCCTCACCGGGCCACGCCGCCGTCACGACGGTCTCGCCGCCGGTGAGGGTGGTCCAGAGGGCCTCGGTGACGAACGGGGTGATCGGGTGCAGCATCCGCAGCAGCGCGTCCAGGGCGTGGCCGAGGACCGCGCGGGTGCCGTCCGCCGTCGCCGGGTCGTCGAACTGCGGCTTGGCGAGCTCGAGATACCAGTCGCACAGCTCGTCCCACGTGAAGTGGTAGAGCCCCTCGGTGGCCTTGGCGAACTGGAAGTCCTCCAGCAGCGCGTCCGTCTGCTCGCGGACCTCGCGCAGCCGGCCGAGGATCCAGCGGTCCGCGTCCGTCAGGTCCTCGACGGCGGGCAGCGGCAGCGCCGGGGACGCGCCGTTGGCCATCGCGAACCGGGTGGCGTTCCACAGCTTCGTCGTGAAGTTGCGGGAGCCGGCGACCCACTCGTGCGACAGCGACATGTCCGTGCCCGGGTTCGAGCCGCGGGCGATGGTGAAGCGCAGCGCGTCCGCCCCGTAGGCGTCGATGAGCTCGAGCGGGTCGATGACGTTGCCCTTGGACTTCGACATCTTCTTGCCGTGCTCGTCCCGGATCAGGCCGTGCAGGTACACGTCCCTGAACGGCGCCTCGCCCATCGCGTAGATGCCGAACATCATCATCCGGACGACCCAGAAGAAGAGGATGTCGTAGCCGGTGACCAGCACGGAGTTCGGGTAGTAGCGCTCGAGGTCCGGCGTCTTGTCCGGCCAGCCGAGCGTCGAGAAGGGCCACAGCCCGGAGGAGAACCAGGTGTCCAGGACGTCCTCGTCCTGCCGCCAGCCCTCGCCCGTCGGCGGCTCCTCGTCGGGGCCGACGCAGACCATCTCGCCGTTCGGGCCGTACCAGACGGGGATGCGGTGGCCCCACCACAGCTGCCGGGAGATGCACCAGTCGTGCATGTTGTCGACCCAGTCGAAGAACCGGGACTCCATCTCGGCGGGGTGGATCGTGGTGGCGCCGGAGCGGACCGCGTCGCCGGAGGCCTTCGCGAGGGACTCGACGCGGACGAACCACTGCAGGCTCAGCCGCGGCTCGATCGGGACGCCGGTGCGTGAGTCGTGGCCGATCGAGTGCAGGTAGGGGCGCTTCTCGGCGACGATCCGGCCCTGCGCGGCCAGCTCCTCACGGATGGCGACGCGCGCCTCGAAGCGGTCCATGCCGTCGAAGCGCGTGCCCGTCCCGGCGATGACGCCGGCCTCGTCCATGATCGTGGGCATCGGCAGGTCGTGCCGACGGCCCATCTCGAAGTCGTTCGGGTCGTGCGCCGGGGTGATCTTGACGGCGCCGGAGCCGAACTCCGGGTCGACGTACGGGTCCGAGATGACCGGGATGTCCCGCCCGGTGATCGGCATCCGGATGGTCTTCCCGACCAGGTGGGCGTACCGCTCGTCGTCCGGATGGACGGCGACCGCGGTGTCCCCCAGCATCGTCTCGACCCGGGTGGTGGCGACGACGATGGCGTCCTCCCCGTCCCCGTACAGCATGGAGACGAGCTCGCCCTCGACCTCCTTGTGGTCCACCTCGATGTCGCTGATCGCGCTCTGCAGCTCGGGCGACCAGTTGACCAGGCGCTCGGCGCGGTAGATGAGGCCGTCGTCGAACATCCTCTTGAAGACGGTGCCGACGGCGCGGGAGAGCCCCTCGTCCAGGGTGAAACGCTCGCGGGACCAGTCGACTCCGTCGCCGAGGCGGGTCATCTGACCCAGGATCGAGCCGCCGGACTCGGCCTTCCACTCCCAGACGCGCCGGACGAACTCGACGCGGCCGAGCTCACGGCGGCCCGGCTCACCGGCCTCGGCGAGACGGCGCTCGACGACGCTCTGCGTGGCGATGCCCGCGTGGTCCATGCCCGGCAGCCACAGCGCGTCGTAGCCCTGCATCCGGCGGCGTCGGGTCAGGATGTCGATCAGCGTGTGGTCCATGGCGTGCCCGAGGTGCAGGCTGCCCGTGACGTTCGGCGGCGGGATGACGATGCTGTACGGCGGCTTGCCGGAGTCCGGGTCCGCGGTGAAGTAGCCGTTCTCGACCCACCGCCGGTACATGCCGGCCTCTACCTCGCCCGGGTTCCACTTGGGCGGGAGGTCGGCAGTGGCGCCTCTGATCGGGCGCGGCGGAAGGGTCTCGGTCACGCTGTCAAGTCTACGAGCCTCGCGCACCCCGGTTCCCCACCCCCGCGAGTCGCGATCTCAGACCCCGCGAGTCGGGATCTGGGACCACGCGAGTCGGGGTCCCGGGCCGCGCGTCACCTCGGGAGGAACGCCGTGTGGAGGCGGTCGAAGCCGAGGATCGGGGCGAGGCGGCGTTCGCGGATCGCCGCGGGGTCGAGGGGGCGGACGGTGGCGCTGCTCGGCTCGTAGACCCGCCACGTGCCGTCGTCGGAGATGCGCAGGGCGAGGCAGTAATGCCGCGGGACCCCGGCTCCCACCAGCAGGGGGACCGGGCGGCGGGCGCCGAGCGCGGCCTCGATCTCCCGGATCACCTGGTCCACGTCGGTGCCGGACAGGTCGTCGACGAACCGGACCCGGTACCGGCCGACGCCCGGCGCGTGCTTGCGGAGCCAGCCCGCGAAGGCCCACGGCGTGGTGCCCAGCGCCTGCGGCCAGAGCCGGTTGGTCTGCCGGTGGACCCGCTTCTGCAGCCCGTCGTAGCGGGCGGCGAACCCGTCCACGATCCCCGACGGCGTGGTCTCCCGGACCTCGAGCTTCTCCAGCTCCGCCGGATCGGCCCAGGTCGCGAGGGCGACCAGGACCGCGCTTCCGCACGTCGTGCCGTCGACCTGGTCGAGCTTCGCGCCTTCGTGCCGCTTCTCGCCGAGCGCGTCGGTGACGAGCGCGCGGCGGGGGCCGTTCAGGGACCGGACCGCGGCGACCTGCACCGGGGCGGCCCGGCGGAACAACCGCTGGACGGCGCTGCCGATGGCCGAGACCGTGCGCATCCGCGCCCTCCGTTCGTCCGGTGCACCGTG
>NZ_JAODNI010000136.1 GCF_025465255.1 Pseudonocardia sp. | reverse complement strand
CGGCGGGGACCGGGCCGTCGGCGACCGGCGCGATCGTGTCCAGCAGCTCGGCGACCCGCCGCGCGTGGTCCTCGGCGTCGCGCCGCAGCGCCACGGCGCGCTCCGCGTCCGCCGCCCGCGCCTGGCGGGCGGCGTCCAGCTCTCGGACCAGCGCCGCGTCGGCGACCAGGGCCTCGTCGAGCTGCACCTCCGCCCGCCGGGCCCGGAGCTCCTCGATCTGCTCGCGCAGGGCGGCGAGCTCGGTGTCCGCGCGTTCCCGGACGGCGTGCGCGGCATCGAACTCCGCCAGCCGCTCCGCGTCCAGGACGACGCCGGACTCCTGCAGCTCCGCGACCGCGTCCCGCAGCGACGCCAGCCGGCACGCCGGCTCGAACGCCCGGACCCGCTGGGCGGCCTCCGCGCTCGCCCGGGCCGCCACCTCCCGGTCCCTGGTCAGCGCCGCCGCCCGACGTTCGAGCCGGGTGATCTCGGTGGCGAGGTCCGCGACCTCCCCGGCCCGGGACATGCGTTCCCGGACCTGGCCGTCGACCGTCTCGTACTGCGTCATCGCCTGCCGCAGGGCGACGGACTTGCTGTTCCTGTTCGTCTTGAACAGGCCGTCCGCCTCGGCGTCGAGCTTGTCCAGCAGCGCCCGGACGTCCCGGCCGCTGCGCGCGGTGAACACGAGCTCGGCCAGGTCGCCGCCGCCCTCGCAGAGCCGTGCGCCCCCCGCCCGGAGCTCGGCGTGCCCGAGCCCGAAACCCTGCCGCCAGCGCCGCCGCGCCTCGGCGCCACCGGGCCCCCACGGGGCGTCGACGGGCTCGTCGGTCTCCGTGGTGGCGAGCCCGCGCGTGGTCCGGCGGACGCACAGCTCCCGGCCGTCGACTTCGGTGTCCGCGGCGAGCGCCAGCCGCGCCGACGAGAACGCGTAGTTGTGCCGGATCGGCTTCGGGAAGCCCCACAACAGGTCCGACAGCGCGTCGAGCAGCGTGGACTTGCCCGCCTCGTTCGGCCCGGTGACGAGCGTCAGCCCGGGGCCGAGCAGCAGCTCCCGCCCCTCGTGCGGGCCGTACCGCTCGAGGACGAGGCGCCGGATCCGCATGCCGCTCAGCCCGCGGCCCGCGCGTCGCCCGGGTCCGCGCGCACCGGCCCGGCCAGGTGGGCCAGCAGCTCCTGCTCGGCGCGGCGGGCGAGCCCGCTGAGCCGGTCGGCGTCGCGCAGGTCCAGCAGGCCGGCCCCGCGCAGGCGGCGGCCGACCTCCTTCTCCAGCGGCAGCGCGAAGGCGGCGGCCCGTTCGGGGTCCGACACCAGCTCGGCGGCGGCGACGGCGATCGCGTCCGCCAGGTCCGGGTCCACGGGCCGGCCGCCGTCGTCCGCGGCGGGGCGGGTCCGGTTGCGCACCTTCTCCACCGCCGCACCGGCCTTCTCGGCGAGCAGGTCGATCTCGGCGCGCAGCCCCTCGGCGTCCAGCAGGGAGGCCGCGGCCGGGGAGGCGCCGTCCAGCGTCACCCGGGCGACGACGGGCCGGGACCCGGCGTCGACACAGGCGGTGCGCAGGGCGGCGTCCACCACGGCCAGCACCTCGTCCATGTCCCGGGCCAGTCCGAGGTCCAGCCGCAGGTGCTCCCAGCGCGCCACGTCGCAGACCGTGTGCCGCAGCTCCGCGCGTCCCCCGGTCTCGACGTCGACGACCAGGGCGCCCTTCGCCCCTGTCTCCCGCGGGTGCCGGCCCTGGAGGTTCCCGCTGAACGCGGCGACGTGGCGGCCGTCGCACACGGTGCGGCGATCGTGCACGTGGCCGAGGGCGAAGTACTCGTACCCGCAGGTCGCGAGGTCCTCCGGGGCGCACGGGGCGTAGGAGTCGTGCCCCTCGGCGCCCTGCACCGAGGTGTGCAGCAGCCCGACGTTGACCAAGCCCGGGATCGCGTCCGGATAGGCTGGGACCAGGTTCTCCAGGACCGCGCGGTGGGCGAAGCCCTGGCCGTGCACGGCCAGCCCCAGGTCGTCGAGCGTGACCGTCTCGGGGCGCTCCGTGGAGAGCCGGTGCACGTTCGGCGGCAGCCGCAGCGAGCGGGTGATCTCGCTCTCCGCGTCGTGGTTGCCGTTGATCAGGAAGACCGGGACGCCCTCGTCGTGCAGGCGGCTCATCTGCCGGACGAAGAACTGCCCGGTCGCGTAGTCCTTCCAGTTCCCGTCGTAGACGTCCCCGGCCAGCAGCAGCGCGTCCGCCTCGTCGTCCACCACGAGGTCCACGAGGTTCTCGCACGCGCGGCGGGTGGCCCGGCGCAGGGTGTCCGCGAGCTCGGAGTCCCCCAGCCGGGACAGGCCGAGCAGGGGGCTGTCCAGGTGGAGATCGGCGGCGTGGACGAGACGCAAGCGGGGTCCTCTCCTCGTGCGGCACGGGTCCGGACGGGCGAATGACACCTGTGCAATTTCGCCGCGTTCGGAGCGTATACCGCCCCACCGACAAGCTCCGTCGCGTGCCTGACGCCACGCCGCCCACCCCTGGGCCCGCGCGGCTGCCGAATGCGACACTGGCGATTGGGCCGCCCTTCCGAGGGGATTCCACGCACCAGGGCTTCCGGTTCTCCGATCAGTGCCGATCTCCACGCCGATCCGAGCCCCCCGAAGCAGGTCCCGGCCGTGCACGTTCCTCACCGTGCCGGGACCCGTCACCTGGAGACGACGCGATGATCCTGATCTGTGAGCGCTGCTACGCCCCGATCGACGTGGAGCGCGAGGAGCACGTCACCTACGCCCACATCGACCGCGCGCTGCGGGACGGCACCGTGCTGTGGGTGCGCTCCGCGGTCCACACGGCACCCTGCGGGCAGGACGCCCCGGGACGGTCCCCCGGTGAGCGCCCGGACGCCGGCGAGTGGGACGCCTCCCGCCGCGGCTTCTCCCCGGCCGCCGCGGCCTGGATCGCGGATCGCTCCCCCCGCGACCGGCACAGCCCCGACGCGAACAGCCCGGACCGGAACAGCACTGATCGGAACAGCACTGATCGGAACAGCACAGCGCGACCGGCACAGCACACGCCGCGCCGACCGGCCGGGCGGCGGCGGAAATAGGGGGGTCCCGCGCACCCTCCTAGGGGTGTCTCCCGACGCGGTCCACCGCCTAGGGCGGAATGCTTCGCGGGGTCAGAGCCGTGCCGGTGCCCCGGCCCCCGGACTCCGCGATGAGGACTCCGCCTGGAGGGGACCATGCGCGCGCCCGCACTTCCGCACGAACCGAGCCCGGCCGTCCCGCCACCGCGGGCACCGGTCGACGGCCAGCCGGACCAGGACCTGCTCGACCGGCTCTCCGCCGGCGAGCGGAGCGCCTGGCGCGAGGTGACCACCCGCTACGACCGGCTGGTCCGCTCCCGGGTCCGCACCTTCCGGCTGCAGGACGCCGACGCGGACGACGCCGTCCAGTCCACCTGGCTGCGACTGGCCCAGAACGCCCAGCACATCCAGGATCCGCGGCGGCTGCCCGGCTGGCTCTCCACGGTCGCCGGGCGGGAGTGTCTGCGGATCCTGGACCGGTCCGCGCACGCCGGCGTCCCCGCGGACGACGCGGGCGTGTGCCTGCCGGACCCGCGGCCCGGGCCCGAGCAGTGCGCGATCGACCAGGAGGCCGCCCGCCTGATGCGCGAGCTCGTCGCCGCGCTCCCGCGGCGGCGGCAACTCCTGCTCGGCGCGCTGTTCGCCGACGAGCCGTGGTCCTACGAGCGGATCAGCGCCGCGACCGGGATCCCGACCGGCAGCATCGGCCCCACCCGCGCCCGCGCGCTGGGCCAGCTCCGGGCGCTCATGGCGGTCTGAACGCCACCCGATCTCCCGGCAGGAAGCGGGGGCAGGGGCTCGGCGGCGGGTGGAGGGGTCCCGCCGGCGAGCCCCTGGTGCGTCCTTCAGGCCACGCCGGCCGCGCGCACGTGGATCGCCCCCGCCTGCACCCGGGTCCGCACGCCGAGCTTCGCGAGGATGTGGGTCACGTGGATCCCCACCGTCTTCTCGCTGATGAAAAGCCGCTCGCCGATCTCCCGGTTGGTGCGGCCCTCGGCGATCTCCTCCAGTACCTCGCGTTCGCGGACGGTCAGGGCCTCGATCCCGGCCGACGGCCGGGCCTCCCGTTCCGGCGCGGGCGCCACGACGGCGTTCGGGTCCGGGAGGCTGATCCGGGCCCGGTGCGCCAGGTCCTCCACCTCGGCCCGGAACGGCCCCGCGCTGAGCGCGACGGCGGTGCGGTGCGCCCGCCGCAGCGCCTCGGCGGCCGCCGACGAGCGGGTCCGCCGCTCCAGCAGCGCCTCGGCCTGCCGCAGCCGCCCGTAGGCCGCCGGATAGGGCTGGTCGCCGCGCTCCCAGTGTTCCGCGACGCCCTGCCACATCCCGGGATCCGACGCCCCGGACGCGCGCGCGTCCTCCGCCCGGCACATCAGCACGAACGCGCCGACCCCCTCGCCGACCAACGGGACGGCGTCGCGCGCCCGCCGGTCCAGGTCCTCGACGTGCCGGCGCAGCCGCTCGACGGCCGCGGCGCCGGGCCGCGGACGGTCCAGCCGGACGGTCTCGGCGTAGGCCCGCAGCCCGTGCCAGACGAGCGGGGCCACCAGCCACACGTCGTCCGAGCCCTGGTCGACGATGTCGAGGCCCGCGGCCACGTCGTCGAGCGCGTGGTCCGGGCGGCCCCGGAACATGTCCAGCCCGGCCTGCAGCGTGAGCAGCGGGATCCGCCAGCGCGGGCCGGCGGTCGCGCGGGCGAGGACCTCGACGGCGTCGAGGTCCTCCTCGGCCCCGGAGAGGTCGCCGCGGCCGATCCGCAGCTTGCAGCGGGCGAGCCGGACGTCCAGGGCCTCGCTGCCGCTGGGCCAGGCGGACCAGCCCTCCTCGATGGCGGCCATCGCCTCGTCCCAGCGGCCGAGCCGGAAGAGCCCGTTGGCCGCGACCGCGAGCAGCCGCACGCCGTAGGTGCGGCCCAGCCCCAGCTCGTCGAGCCGCTTCGCCCCGGCGAGAGCCACGTCCACCCCTGCGGACATCTGGTTGAGCGGGCCGGACAGCAGGTCCGCGCGCTGCTCGAAGGCCCGCCCGAGCACGGCCGGGTTCCCGCTGCGCTCGGCCACCCGCAGCCCCTCGGCCAGAGCCTCCGCGCCGGCCACCGGGTCCTCGAGGTAGGCCAGGCTGAACCCGAGGGTCACCAGGACCCGCGCCTGTTCGTCGAGCGCCCCGGCGGCCCGGGCCAGCCGCAGCGCCCGCTCGGCCTCGGACCTGGCCGCGGTGAAGTTCCCGGCCTGCAGGAGGGACTCCGCGTGGCCGGCGAGCACGGACGCCCGCGCGGACTCGCCGCCGCGTTCGGGCAGCAGGTCCGCGCCGCGCCGGTAGGCGAGCTCGGCCTCGGTGCCGCGCCCGGCGGCGAGCAGGTACCGGCCCAGCCGGGAGACGAGCACGGCGCCGTCCAGCCCGTCCGGCCCCGCCTCCAGCGCCGGGGCCAGCCCGAGCCGCTCCCGCATCGCGGTGATCGCACCCTCGTGCTCCCCGGCCAGGTGGGCGGCCTCGGCGGCCCGGTCCAGGGTGGCGCCGCGGTCCAGCGCGGGGCCCCGGCCCGCCTGGACGGCGCGCGGCGCCGCATCGCCGTCGTCGAGCAGGTCCGCGGCGCGCCGCCAGTGCCGGAACGCCTCCGCGTAGCCGCGCACCCGCTCGGCCGCGCCGGCCGCGACGGCCGACGCGACCAGCGCGCGCTCCCGGTCCCCCGCCCGTTCCCAGTGGTGGGCGAGCAGCGCGGACGTACTGTCGTCGTCCGGGTGCAGGTCCGCGAGCCCGGCGGCGAACCGCCGGTGCAGCTCGCGGCGCTCGCCGGGCAGCAGGGCGCCCACGACGACCGCCGTGGTCAGGCCGTGGCGCAGCCGGTAGCCCTGCACCGCCTCGTCGACGACCGCGGTGCCGTCCTCCACGGCCGCGCGCACGGCCGCGTTGAGCTCGCCGCCGAACGTCGAGGCGACGTGTTCGAGCAGGTCGTGGGGCATCGCGGTGCCGCCGATCGCGAGCACCCGCACGACGTCCTGCGCGGCGGCGGGCAGCGCGGTGACACGCGCCAGCACCATCTCGCGCAGGGTCCCGGAGAGCGCCATCGGGTCTCCGTCGCGCACCGCGCGCAGGGTCTCCTCGGCGATGAACGCGTTCCCGTTCGAGCGCTCCCAGACCAGGTCCGCGATGTCGACCGGCTCGCCGGCCACGGTCGCGCTCGTGGTGCCGTGCGCGGCGACGATCTCGCCGACGGCGTCGCGGTCCAGCGTGTCCAGCCTCCGGACCCGGACCCGGCTGTGCCGCCGCAGGCCGGCGAGCGTGCCGGTCCACCCGGTGTCCCGGTCCCCCGATCCCGTCCGGTACGCGCCGACGACGAGGATCCGCTCGTCGACGAAGCCGCCGAGCAGGTAGGCGAGCAGGTCCCGGGTGGAGCTGTCCGACCAGTGCAGGTCGTCCAGGACGACGAGGAGCGGTGCGGTCCCGGCCAGCTCCGCCAGTACCCGGAACACGAGGTCCAGCGGATGGACGGGCGACGCCTCCCCCACCTCCCCGGGCGGGCCCGCGACGATCCGCAGGCGCGCGAGATCGGCGACCCACGGACGGACGACCTCCGCGACGCCCGGCGGCGGGTTCCGGAGCAGCGTGCGGAGCCCGATGGCCAGCGGGAGGAACGGCGGCGGATCGGCCACGTCGACCGCGCCTCCGCAGAGGACGAGCGCTCCCCGGGCCGCGGCCGCGGCGGCCAGCTCGCCCATCAGCCGGGACTTGCCGACGCCGGCCTCGCCCCCGAGCAGGGCGACCGCCGGGCTGCCGCCCTCGGCGCGGCCCAGCAGGTCCAGCAGGCGCGCCATCTCCACCGACCGCCCGACCAGGGGGACGGGCGCACCGGAGGTCACCCTCCGTACCGTAGGCAGTCGCCGACCGCGGGTCCAGCGACTCGGCGGACCCGCCCGCGGCGCCTCGACCCCGCTGTGCCGGCAGTGCGCCGTACGCAGTGCCGCCTCCGCCCGTCGCCACGGGCCGCCCCCCGTCCGCCCTACCGCCACCACCTGCAGAGACCTCGCCGGAGTCCGGTGATACCGCCGGCCGTCCGCGAGCGGGAAATCCGGTCGACGGCGTCGCGGTGACGCCCCAGACTCGGGTCCCGTGACCGCCGTCGATGCCCCGCCCCCGACCGCCCTGCCCCCGACCCCCGCGTCCTCGACCGCCGGGCCGGGCGTGCAGCTGCGCACGTCCACCCGCGACGACCTGCCGGCCATCGCCCGGCTCGACGGCCGCGCCTTCCACTGGACGCTCTCGGCCGAGGACGTCGAGCACTACGGGCGCGAGCTGTTCGACCCCGGGAACTTCGTGCTCGCCCAGGAGGGCGCCGAGCTCGTCGGCGCGACCGGCGGGTACGACTTCGCCGTCCGGATGCCCGGCGGCGCGGCCGTGCCGGCGAAGGGCGTCACCTGGGTGTCGGTCGCCGCAACCCACCGCCGGCGCGGGATCCTGCGGTCGCTGATGCGCGAGCAGCACCGGCGGATGATCGCCGACGAGCTCGCGGTCTCGCTGCTCACCGCGAGCGAGGCGGGCATCTACGGCCGGTTCGGCTACGGCCCGGCGACGGTGCGGCACGCCGTCCGGGTGACCCGCCCGGGCACGACGTTCCGCGCGGACGTCCCGGATCCGGGCGGCGTGCGCTACGCCGAGACGGACGAGATGCGCACCGTCGCGCCCCCGCTCCACGCGCGCTGGCACGCCACCACCCCGGGCGCGCTCGACCGGTCGGCGGGCTGGTGGGCGACCCTGCTCGCGGACAAGCCGGCCAAGCGCGGCGGGGACTCCGCGCTCTACCACCTCGTCCACGCGGACGGCTACGCCTCGTACCGCATCGCCGAGGCGGACGGCGGCCGCGTCTGCCGGGTGGTGGACCTGGTCGCGGTGAGCCGGGACGCGTACGTCGCGCTCTGGCGGGTGCTGCTCGGGCTGGACCTGCTGAGCGCCGTCACCGCCGAGGTCGCGCCGGACGACGCGCTGCCGCACCTGCTCACCGACCCCCGGCGGGTCCGCACCGAGGGCCGCTACGACGGCGTGTGGGCCCGCATCCTCGACGTCCCGGCGGCGCTGTCCGCGCGGACCTACGGCACCGAGCTGGACGTCGTGCTCGAGGTCGACGACCCGTTCCTCGGCCGGGGCGGCCGGTTCCGGCTGCGCGGGGGCCCCGACGGGGCGGTCTGCGAGCCGGCCTCGGCACCGCCGCACGTCCGGCTCGGCGTCGCGGCGCTGGGGTCGCTCCTGTTCGGCGGGTTCCGGGCGTCGTCGCTGGCGCGGGCCGCGCTGGTCGAGGCCGCGGACCCGGCTGTCCTGCGGCGCGTCGACACCGCGTTCACCGCGGAGCGGGAACCCGAGTACGGGACGGACTTCTAGCGGGCCGGCGCGCGGCCCGCCGCGGCCGTCCCGCACACGGCCAGGACCAGCACGGACGCCGTCACGACGAGCATCGGTGCCACCCAGCCGCCCGCGGCCTCGTGCACGGCGCCGACGACCGTCGGGCCGAGGGCGGCGACCGTGTAGCCGCCGCCCTGCACGAGCGCGGACATCTGCCGGTTCTCCGCGAGGTCGCGCGCCTTGCGGACGATCAGCGAGAAGATCACGGTGATCCCGCCGCCCTGCGCCGCCCCGCCGACGGCGCACCAGACCGCCCAGCCGGCGGGGAACAGCAGCAGGCCCAGCGGCAGCGCGAGCCACGCGGCGCAGACGATCAGCACGGTCACCCGCGGCCCGCGGAACGCGCGGAGCAGCAGCGGGACGCCGAACGCGCCCGCGAGCGCCGCGATCTGGAAGACCGACGAGCTGACGCCCGCCTGGGACGCGTCCATCCCGAGCTCGTCGCGCAGCAGCAGGGGGAGCCAGGCCGTGACCCCGTAGTAGGCGAAGGCCTGCCCGGCGAACGCCGCGGTGAGCGCCCAGGTCGCCGGGCGCCGCCACCACACGGGGCCCTCCCGGACGTCCTCGGCGGACGGCGCGTCCGGGGAGTCCGGGGCCGGTCGGGACCCGCCGGAGCGGGTCGCGCGCCACCACACGAACGCCGCGATCAGGATCATCGCGCCCCAGGCCGCCAGCGCGGCCCGCCAGCCGATCGCGCCGGTGATCGGCACGGTGAAGGACAGCGTGATCATCGAGCCGACGTTCAGGGCGGCCGTGTACATGCCGAGCACCGCGCCCGTGTGCCGGCGCAGGTCCCGCCCGATGACGACCGGCACGGCGACGTTCCCGACGGTGATCGCCGCCCCGATCAGCAACGTGCCGGCGATCGCGAGCGGCAGCCCGTCCAGCGAGCGGACGACGGTGCCGACGAGCAGCAGCGCGAGCGAGACCAGCACCCCGCGGGCCAGCCCGACCCTGGCCAGCAGCGCGGACGCGAGCGGGGTGGCGAGGCCGAAGCACAGCACGGGGAGGCTGGTCAGCAGGCCGGCCGTCCCGGCGCCGATCCCCAGGTCCGCGCGGACGGTGTCCAGCACGGCGGACACGGCGACGATCGGGGCGCGCAGGTTCAGCGCCAGCAGCAGGATGGCGACGACGAGCAGGACGGACGCCCCCGACCAGCGGTGTCGTGGCGGGGTCTCGGCACGGTCGGTGGTGGTGGGCGCGCTGGTCACTGCCGCCATGTTCCACCGCGCAACCGTCGCGCGTCCCGCGGAGGTGACCCGCACAACCGCCCCGACCGCGTCACAACCATCCGGGTTGCCGGTGACCCCCTCCAGGATTGACAAGGTGACTTGCCGGTACTGCAATGGCCGGCGTGGACGAGGACGTGCTGGCCGAGGTCGGGCCCCGGTTGAAGCGCCTCCGCAAGGCGCGGGGTGCCACGCTCGGCGCCCTGGCCGAGGCGACCGGCATCTCGGTGAGCACCCTGTCCCGGCTCGAGTCCGGCGGGCGCAGGCCGAGCCTGGAGTTGCTCCTGCCGATCGCGCGCGCCCACCAGGTGCCGCTCGACGAGCTGGTCGGCGCGCCGCCCGTCGGTGATCCGCGGGTCCGCACCGAACCGGTCACCCGCGGGGACCGGACCATGCTGCCGCTGACCCGACGCCCCGGCGGGCTGCAGGCGTACAAGCTGGTCATCCGTCCCGGGAACCCCGACCGCGAACAGCGCACGCACGAGGGCTACGAGTGGCTCTACGTGCTGAACGGGCGGCTGCGGCTGCGGCTGGAGCGCCACGACGTCGTGCTGGAGCCCGGCGAGGCGGCCGAGTTCGACACCCGGGTCCCGCACTGGTTCGGCCCCGCGGCAGACCGGCCCGTCGAGATCCTGAGCCTGTTCGGACCGCAGGGCGAGCGGATGCACACCCGCGCCCGGCCCCGTGCCCGGGAAACCGGTCAGGAGCCGTAGACGTCCGGCGTGCCGTCTGCGTCCGAGTCCACCTTCTCCTCGGCGCTGAGCCGCGCGTACACCCGGCTGCGGATCCGCAGCACGATCGTCGCGAGCAGTGCCGCGATCAGCGAACCGGCCAGCACCCCGATCTTCACGTGGTCGTCCGCCGCGCTGCCGGTCCCGAAGGCCAGCTCCCCCACCAGCAACGAGACGGTGAACCCGATCCCGGCGAGGATCGCGAGGCCGAACACGTCCCACCAGCTCAGGCCCTCGGCGAGCTGCGCCCGGGTGAAGCGCTGCACGAGCCAGGTCGACCCGAGGATGCCGATCGTCTTGCCCACGACGAGACCGGCCACGATCCCGGCGGTCACGCCGTCCAGCACCGGCCCGCCGGCGTCGACGACGGACACTCCCGCGGCGAAGAACGCGAACACGGGCACGGCGAACCCGGCGGAGAGCGGGCGGAACCGGTGCTCGAAGTGCTCGGCGAGTCCCGGCCCCGGGCCCTCCGCCCGGCGGATCACCGGAACGGTGAACCCGAGCAGCACCCCGGCGACCGTCGCGTGCACCCCGGACGCGTGCACCAGCGCCCAGGCCACGGCGGCGAGCGGCAGCAGCAGCCACCAGGAGCGCACCCGGCGCTGCACCAGCAGCGCGAACGCGGCGATCGGGAGCGCTGCGAGCAGCAGCGGCGCGGGGCGCAGTTCGTCGGTGTAGAAGACCGCGATGATCGTGATGGCCAGCAGGTCGTCGACCACGGCGAGGGTCAGCAGGAACGTCCGCAGGGCGGACGGCAGGTTCCGGCCGACGACCGCGAGCACGGCCAGGGCGAACGCGATGTCCGTGGCGGTCGGGACGGCCCAGCCCACCAGGTTCTGCGGCGACCCGAGGTTGACCAGCGAGTAGAGCACGGCGGGCACGATCATCCCGCCGACGGCGGCCGCGACCGGGAGCGCGCCGCGCCGGGGGTCCCGCAGGTCCCCGGCCACGAACTCGCGCTTGAGCTCCAGTCCCGCCACGAAGAAGAAGATCGCGAGGAGCCCCTCGGCGGCCCAGGTGGCGAGGGTGAGGTCCAGGTGCAGCGCGGCCGGCCCGACGCGCAGGGACCCGAGCGCGGCGTACGTCTCGCGCCAGGGGGAGTTGGCCCAGACCAGCGCGACGAGCGCGGCCCCGACGAGCAGCGCCCCGCCGACGGTCTCGGCGCGGAGCACCTCGGCGATGCGGCGGGCCTCGGGCCAGGACCCGCGGCCGAAGAGGCGGGGGGACGGGGCGGTCATCGGGAGCTCCTGCGGTTCGGCGGCACGACGGAACGACCGCCGACCAGACTTCCCGGCACGCCGGATCCCACCCTAGGGTCACATCCGTGTTAAGCGCTGGTTGACCCACCCTTCCGCCCCGAGAAGACCTTAGAGAGCCCGGATCGGTATCCGCGCAGCTAGACTGCCGCCATGCAGGGACGTCAAGGCCGTCGCCCGACCACCTCCCCGGCCACGACCGGCGAGGTGCTCAAGCTCGTCCGCGAGGGGCTCGTCGCGACGCGGACCGACATCGGCCGCGCGACCGGCCTCTCCCGCACCGCCGTCGCCGCCCGGGTGGACCGGCTGCTCGCCGACGGCCTGGTCACCGAGCTGCAGGGCGGCGCCGTCACCGGTGGCCGGCCCGCCGCCCGCCTCGCCTTCCACGCCGCCGGCGGGACGGTCCTCGCCGCGTCCGTGGGCGTCAGCCGCAGCTCGCTGGCCGTCTGCGACCTCGCCGGGTCCGTGCTCGCGACCGAGTCCCTCCCCCTCGAGGCCGCGGTGGGCCCGGAGCGGCTCATGCAGGCCGTCTCCGAGGTGCTCGCCCGGCTTCTCGACGAGTCCGGCTCCGATCCCGCCGCCGTGCGCGGCATCGGCCTCTCCATCCCCGGCACCGTGGACAGCGCCGCCGGTTGCAGCGTCGGCGTGCCCGCGCTGCCCGGCTGGGAGGACGTGAAGCTGCCGCCGCTGCTCACCGAGCGCTTCGGCGTCCCGGTGCGCGTCGACAACGACGTGAACGTGATGGCGATCGCCGAGCACCACGCCCGGCCCGAGGTCGACGACCTCCTCGTCGTGAAGGTCTCCACCGGCATCGGCGCGGCGATCGTCAGCGGCGGGGTGCTGCAACGCGGCGCGGGTGGGGCGGCGGGCGAGATCGGGCACACACGCGTCGACGGCGGTCCGGGCGTCGTGTGCCGGTGCGGCAACGTCGACTGCCTCGAGGCCATCGCCAGCGGATCCGCCCTGATCCGGGACCTGAGCGACGCCGGGCGGACGGTCGACAGCGTGGCCGGCGTGGCGGAGCTGGTCAAGAAGGGCGACGCCGAGGCCGTCCGGCTGGTCCGGGTGGCCGGTCGCCGGCTCGGCGAGGTGCTGGCGGGCGCGGTCAACCTGCTGAACCCGGCGGTGATCGCGGTCGGCGGCGACCTGGTCGGCGCCTACGAGCCGCTGGTCGCCGGGGTGCGCGAGGTGATCTACCAGCGCTCGATGACGGCGTCGACGCAGACGCTCCGGATCGAGCCCGGCGCGCTGGCCGGGCGCAGCGGCGTCACCGGCTGCGCGATCCTGGTGCTCGACGAGGTGCTCTCGCCCGCCGCCGTCGACGCGGCACTGGGGGCCCGGGAGGTCGGCGCGGCGGCTCAGGTGTCCAGCGGCGCCCGGTAGCTCGCGAAGAACGTGGTGCGGCTCCGCGTGAAGCCGAGGTGCTCGTAGAGGCCGATCGCGCCGGTGTTCGACTCGGCGGCGTGCAGGAACGGCACGTCGCCGCGAGCCCGGACCACGGCGCCGACCGCCCGGACGAGCCGCCCGCCCAGCCCCTCGCCGCGGAACCGCTCGTCCGTGCAGACCGCGCTGATCTCGCCGAAACCGGCGGGCCGCATCCGCTCCCCGGCCATCGAGATCAGCGCGCCGTCGCGGCGGATGCCCAGGTAGGTGCCGAGCGCGACGGTCCGCGGCAGGAACGGGCCGGGACGCGTCCGCTCGACGAGCGCGGTCATCTCCTCGACGTCGTCCGGCCCGAGCCGCACGGCCTCCGGGTCCGGCCGGGTCTCCAGCCGGTTGCCGACCATCTGCACGCCCTCCATCGCCATCATCGGGGTCCAGCCCGCGGGGGCCGTCCGGTGCGGGAGGCCGACCACGACCGCGACGCCGCCGGGCCCGACCAGGGTCCCGAGGTCGTGCCAGTCCTGCTCGTCCGGCTCCGCGGGCAGCGAGGCGAACGGCGTGACGTCGGGCAGGTAGCGCGCGGCGCGCCCGCGGACCTCGCCGAAGGAGCGTTGCGGGCCGGCCAGGGCCGCGCGGACCACGTCGGCGAGCGGGTCGGTCGGGGCCTCGGCGGACACCTGGTCGGTCTCGGACACGGGCTCCACTCTCCCCCGCGTGACAGGTCGTCCGGGGCGTGGGGTGGGTTCGATAGCGTCTCCGCCGTGTTCCGCACTTCGGGCAAGCTCTCGGACGGCCGGGAGATCCTCTACTACGACCTGGCGCCCGGCCGCGAGGTGACCGCGGACGAGCGCGGCCTGCCTCCCGTCGAGAGCCACTCCGAGATCCGCTACGACGCGCTGCTCGACGAGTGGGTGGCGATCGCCGCGCACCGGCAGACTCGCACGTTCCTGCCCCCGGCGGACGAGTGCCCGCTGGACCCGTCCGCGCCCGGGCGGCTCACCGAGATCCCGGCGCCGGACTACGAGGTCGTGGTCTTCGAGAACCGCTTCCCGTCGTTCTCCGGGGACACCGGGCGCTGCGACGTCGTGTGCTTCACCAGCGAGCACGCCGGCCGGTTCGGCGGGCTGAGCCCGCAACGGGTGCGGCTCGTCGTCGACACGCTGGCGGACCGCACCGAGGCGCTGTCCGCGCACCCGGGCGTCGAGCAGGTGTTCCCGTTCGAGAACCGCGGCGAGGAGATCGGGGTGACGCTGTCGCACCCGCACGGGCAGATCTACGGCTACCCCTTCGTCACGCCGCGGACCCGGCAGCAGCTGGAGTCCGCCCGCCGCTACCGCGACCGGACCCGCCGGGACCTGTACGCGGACATCCTGGCGAAGGAACGGGACGCGGGAGACCGCGTGGTCGCCGAGAACACGCACTGGACGGCGTTCGTGCCGGAGGCGGCCCGCTGGCCCGTCGAGGTGCACCTCTACCCGCACCGCGGCGTGCGCGACCTGCCCGAGCTCGACGACGCCGAGCGGGACGACCTCGCCACGATCTGGCTGGACGTCCTGGGCCGGCTCGAGCTCTTCCACGGCCGCGCGCTGCCCTACATCGCGGCGTGGCACCAGGCCCCGGTCCGGGTGGACCGCGAGCTGGCCCGGCTGCACCTGGAGATCTTCTCGATCCTGCGGGCGCCGGGGAAGCTGAAGTACCTGGCGGGCTCGGAGTCCGGGATGGGCGTGTTCGTCAACGACACCCGGCCCGAGGCCGTCGCCGCCCGACTCCGTGAGCTGGGCGCGTGACCCCCGAGTCGGTCCTGGCCGAGTTCGTCGCGGCCTTCGGGCACGAGCCCGCGGGCGTCTGGGCGGCGCCCGGGCGGGTCAACCTGATCGGCGAGCACACGGACTACAACGACGGGTTCGTGCTCCCGCTCGCGCTGCCGCTGCGCACGCTGGTCGCGGCGCGGGTGTCGGGCGGCCCGTCGACCGTCGCGTCCGTGCAGGAGGACGGCGAGACGGTCCGGTTCGACGCCGCGACCGTCGTCCCGGCGGACGTCCCGGGCTGGGCCGGCTACGTCGCCGGGGTGGTGTGGGCGTTCCGCGAGGCCGGGCTCCCGGTCGTCGACCTGGAGCTGCTGGTCGACGGGAACGTGCCCGTCGGGGCGGGGCTGTCGTCGTCCGCGGCCCTGGAGTGCGCGGTGGCCGTGGCGCTGGCCGAGCTCGCGGCGGCGACGCCGGGCCGGACCGAGCTCGCGCGTCTCGCGCGGCGGGCCGAGAACGACTTCGTCGGCGCCCCCACCGGCGGTATGGACCAGATGGTGTCCCTGCACGGCGAGGCCGGCGGCCTGGTCTTCCTGGACACGCGGACGGACGGGATCGAGCACATCCCGTTCGACGTCGCCGCGCAGGGCCTGGAGCTGCTGGTCATCGACACCCGGGCCCCGCACGCGCTGGTCGACGGCCAGTACGGCGCCCGCCGGGCGGACTGCGCGCGGGCGGCGGAGCTGCTCGGCGTGCCCGCGCTGCGGGACGCCACCCTCGACGGGGTCGAGTCCCTGACCGACGGGCGGCTGCGCCGCCGCGCCCGGCACGTCGTCACCGAGAACGCCCGGGTCCTCGACGTCGTCGGGATGCTGAAGGCGGGCAAGGACCCCCGGGACATCGGGCCGCTGCTCACGGCCTCGCACGCGTCGCTGCGCGACGACTTCGAGGTGACGGTCCCGCACCTGGACGTGGCGGCGGACGTGGCGGTGGCGGCGGGGGCCTACGGCGCCCGGATGACGGGCGGCGGGTTCGGCGGCTGCGTGATCGCTCTGTGCGACGCGGACCGCTCGGCGGCCGTGACCGCGGCGGTCACCGAGGCCTACGCGGCCCGCGGCTGGGACTCCCCCGCCGCGTTCCCCGCCGTCCCCTCGGCCGGCGCGCACCGCCTCACCTGACCGGCGCTCACGCACACGGTCCGGCTAGATCCTGCGGGTGGGCCGCCCCCGCACCGCGGGCAGGCCACACGCGGAGATCGTGCTCGCCAGCCGCTCCAGCGAGGCCATGGCGTGCGCCTCGCACACACGACGCTGCTTGTGCACGCGCTGCCGCTTCGGCGCGGGGACGTCGGAGCGCCACGTGCCCGGAGGAGGCCGTACCGGGCCGCGCCGATACCTCCGCGGCGGGGACAATCGCGGTCGTGTCCTGTCCCTGCGGGCTCGGTGAGCCCTACGATGCCTGCTGCGGCCGCTTCCACGCCGGGAAGGCCGCGCCCACGGCCGAGCTGCTGATGCGCTCCCGCTACACCGCCTTCGCCCGCGGCGACGCCGCGTACCTCCTGCGTACCTGGCATCCGACGACGCGACCGCGCCGGCTGCGGCTCGACCCCACGCAGGTCTGGACCGGCCTGGAGATCCACGACCGCAGCGGCGGCGGGCTGTTCGACACCGAGGGGGTCGTCGAGTTCACGGCGCACCACGACCGGGGCAGCCAGCACGAGCGGAGCCACTTCGTCCGGGAGGACGGGGCCTGGACCTATCACAGCTGACACTGTTCGTGCGCGGTTGTCGTCGCCCCGGCAACGAGAAGCGCGCACAGGCGCTACGCGCGCCCCGACCACGCGGGCTCGACGATCGCCCACTCCGCGGTCCAGCTCCGGTCGTTGCGCCGGGCGATCAGGCTCTGCACACCGGTGAAGAGCAGCAGGAGCACCAGGCCCGCGCCGGCGAGGGTCAGGGCGCCGACGACGACCGCGGTGATCGTCACCTGCATCGGCTCCAGCGGCGGACCGACGGGCGCGCCGGTGCGGTCCACCCAGGTCCTGACGGTGGTGCCCACGGCCATGGTGCCGGTGACGTCGACCCGGCCGGTGTGGGCGCGGCCGTCCGGCCCCGTCCAGCTCGCGTCGACCTGCTGCACGGGCACCGACACGGCGTCGAGGGTGACGACGCCGGCCGTCGGCGCCTGCAGCACCGCCGGCACGACCGTGCGGTCCGCCGCCTCGGCCTGCGCGCGGGCCGATCCGCTCGACTGCAGCTCCATCCCCACCACGAGCGCGACGACCAGGGCCACCAGCCCGCCGATCCCGACGACCCAGTACAACGCCGCCTCCGCGAGGTCGGTGCCGCGGCGCGGCAGGGCACCGATCGACGCGGCGTGCTTGCGGGGGCGCGGGTCGGGTCGCACGGTGGGTACCTCTCTCCCGTCGGATCCCGCCGGCGCGGGACCGCTGCTCGAGGACGGACGCGAGGCCCGGGCGCGTCGTCGGACCCGCGCGACGGCCGTCCCCGGTCCACCGTGCCCCGCGTGCGCCGGATCGGCAGCTCGACGGGACCCGGGTGACCGGTGCGATCGATCACTCCCGCACCTCGGCCGGTTACGCACCGTGGCCCCCTCCGGGGTACCCGGAGGGGGCCACATCAGCCGTTCGGATCAGCCGGCCCGTCCGGCCGGAGAGGTGTCAGACGTTCTGCGGGAACCCCAGGTTGATCCCGCCGTGGGACGGGTCGAGCCAACGGGTGGTCACGACCTTCCCCCGGGTGAAGAAGTGGACCCCCTCGGTCCCGTGCGCGTGCGTGTCGCCGAACAGGGAGTTCTTCCAGCCGCCGAACGAGTAATAGGCCATGGGCACCGGGACCGGCACGTTCACGCCGATCATGCCGACCTCGACCTCGTTCTGGAACCGCCGGGCGGCACCGCCGTCGTTGGTGAAGATCGCGGTGCCGTTGCCGTACGGGTTGGCGTTGATCAGCGCGATCGCCTCGTCGTAGGTGTCCACCCGGATCACCGAGAGCACCGGACCGAAGATCTCGTCGGTGTAAATCGACATGTCCGTGCCGACGTGGTCGAACAGCGTCGGACCGACGAAGAAGCCCTCGCCGGAGGCGTCGGGGCTGATCCGCCGGCCGTCGACGACGAGGGTCGCGCCCGCGGACTCGCCCGCGTCGACGTAGCCGGCGACCCGGTCCCGTGCGGCGGCGGTGACGAGCGGGCCCATGTCGGCGCCCCGGGTGCCGTCGCCGGTGCGCAGGTTGGCCGTGCGCTTGGCGATCCGGTCCACCAGGTCGTCGCCGATCTCGCCGACGGCCAGCACCGCGGAGATCGCCATGCAGCGCTCCCCCGCCGAGCCGTAGCCGGCGTTGACGGCCTGGTCCGCGGCCAGGTCGAGGTCCGCGTCCGGCAGCACGACCATGTGGTTCTTCGCGCCGCCCAGGGCCTGCACGCGCTTGCCGTGCGCGGTCCCGGTCTCGTAGACGTAGCGGGCGATCGGCGTGGAGCCGACGAACGACACCGACTTGATGTCCGGGTGGGTCAGCAGCCCGTCGACGGCGACCTTGTCCCCGTTCACGACGTTGAACACGCCGTCGGGCAGCCCGGCCTCCTTCCACAGCCGCGCCATCCACAGCGCCGAGGACGGCACCTTTTCGCTGGGCTTGAGGACGACCGTGTTACCGGTCGCGATGGCGATCGGGAAGAACCACATCGGGACCATCGCCGGGAAGTTGAACGGGCTGATGATCGCGACCGGGCCGAGCGGCTGGCGGATCGAGGACACGTCGACCTTGGTCGAGGCGTTCTCGGTGTGGCTGCCCTTCAGCAGGTGGGGCATCCCGCACGCGAACTCGACGACCTCCTGGCCGCGCGCGACCTCGCCCGCGGCGTCGGAGAGCACCTTGCCGTGCTCCGCGGTGATCAGCGCCGCGAGCTCCGGGGCCCGCTCGTTGAGCAGCTCGCGGAACCGGAACATGATCTGCGTGCGCCGGGCCAGCGAGGTGTCCCGCCAGCCGGGGAACACGGCCGTCGCGGCCGCCACGACGGTCTCGACGTCCGACGACGACGCGAGGGAGAGCTTCGCGGTCACCTCACCGGTCGCCGGGTTGGTGACGTCGGAGAACCGGTCGCTCGTGCCGGCCAGCTCGGCGCCGGCCGACCAGTGGGCCAGGGTGGGGGTGCTCATCGGGTGCCTCCTTCTGTGCGTGTGGGGGCGAGGAACGACTTCTGGGTCGCCTTGGCCTCGTCGTAGACCTTGCGTGCGGCGCGCGTGGACTCGATCCCCGCGACCGCGCTGACCGGGACGTCCCACCAGGAGTTCGAGTCCGGCGCCCCGATCAGCGGGTCCGTCTCGACGTAGATCACCGTGCTGTCCGGCGCGGCCTTCGCGTCCACGATCGCGGCGGCGAAGTCGTCCGGGCCCTTGGTGCGGATCACCCGGATGCCGTAGCTCTCGGCGTTGGCCGCGAGATCGAGCGGGAGCACGTCCCCGTCGAGCCGGTGGGTCTCGGCGGAGCGGTAGCGGTACCGGGTGCCGAAGCGCTGCGAGCCCAGCTCTTGCGACAGGGCGCCGATGGAGGCGAACCCGTGGTTCTGCACCAGGACGGTGATCACCTTCAGCCCCTCCTGCACGGCGGTGGCGAGCTCGGTGGCCATCATCAGGTACGAGCCGTCGCCGACCATGATGAAGACGTCCCGGTCCGGGCAGGCCAGCCGGACGCCGAGGCCGCCGGCGACCTCGTAGCCCATGCAGGAGTACCCGTACTCGACGTGGTAGCCCTTCGCGTCCCGGGTCTGCCACAGCTTGTGCAGGTCACCGGGCATGGAGCCGGCCGCGCAGACGACGACGTCGCGCGGGTCGGACAGCTCGTTGACCATCCCGATGACCTCGGCCTGGGTCAGCAGGCCGCCCGCGCCCGCCGCCGGGGTCTCCGGGTGGAAGACGCTGCGCACGGTCTCGGTCCACTCGGCGTCGAGGCCCGCGTACTCGGCGGCGTAGGACTCCGGGACCCGATAGCCGTCGAGGGCGCCGGTCAGCGCCTCGAGCGTCTCCCGCGCGTCGGCGACGACGGAGGCACCGGAGTGCTTCACCGCGTCGATCCCCGCCACGTTGACGTTGACGAACCGGACGTCCGGGTTCTGGAACGCGGTCCGGCTGGCCGTGGTGAAGTCCGAGTACCGGGTGCCGATCCCGATGACGACGTCCGCGTCCTTCGCGATCGCGTTGGCGGCCGTCGAACCGGTGGAGCCGATGGCGCCCAGGCACTGCGGGTGGTCGTACAGCAGCGTGCCCTTGCCGGCCTGGCTCTGCCCGACCGGGATGCCGGTGGCCTCGCAGAACGCGGCCAGCGCGGCCGTCGCCCCCGAGTAGTGGACGCCCCCGCCGGCCACGACGAGCGGGCGCTCCGCGCTGCGGATGATCTCCACGGCGCGGCCGAGCGCGGCCTTCTCCGGCAGCGGGCGGGCGACGTGCCAGACCCGCTTCGCGAAGAGCTCCAGGGGCCAGTCGTGGGCCTGGGCCTGGACGTCCTGCGGGAAGCAGACCGTCACGGCGCCGGTCTCGATCGGGTCCGTCAGCACCCGCATCGCGCTCAGCAGGGCCGCGGGCAGCTGCTCGGGCCGCCAGACCCGGTCGAAGTAGCGGGAGACGGGCCGGAAGCAGTCGTTGACGGTGACGTCGCCGGCGGACGGGAGCTCCAGCTCCTGCAGCAACGGGGATGCGCTGCGGTCCGCGAAGGTGTCCGCGGGCAGCAGCAGGACGGGCAGCCGGTTGATCGTCGCCAGGGCGGCGCCGGTGACCATGTTGGTGGCGCCCGGCCCGACGCTCGTCGAGATCGCCCAGGTCTGCAGCCGGTCCTTCATCCGGGCGTAGGCGACGGCGGCGTGCACCATGGCCTGCTCGTTGCGGCCCAGGACGTACGGCAGCGCCTCCGGATCCTCCAGCTCGGCCTCGAGCAGCGCCTGGCCGATGCCCGCGACGTTGCCGTGGCCGAAGATGCCGAAGCAGCCCTCGAACAGCTTCTGCTCGACGCCGTCGCGCTCGCTGTACTGCGCGGCCAGGAACTTCACGACCGCCTGCGCGACCGTCAGCCGAGCGGTCTCAGACATCACTGCCCTCCCAGGCGTGCGTCGACCGGCTGGTCCGCCCACGTCTCGCGGACCCAGGCCTGGTCGGGGTGGTCCGTGATCAGCCAGGCGCGCTCGTCGCCGGGGCCGGCCATCACGTTGAGGTAGTACATGTCGTGCCCGGGCGCGGCGGCACAAGGACCGTGCCAGCCCCAGGGGATCAGCACCGTGTCGCGGTCGTGGACCTCGACCATGATGTCGATCTCGTGGCCGGGCGAGCTGCTGGTGCGGTGGAACCCGAGGCCGGGCTGTCCGGCGGGGCCCGGCGCGATCTCGAAGTAGTAGATCTCCTCGAGCTCGGACTCGTGCGGCCCCGCCTCGTCGTGCTTGTGCGCGGGGTAGCTGGACCAGTTCCCGCCCGGCGTGATCACCTCGCAGGCGATGACCGAGCCGGTCTCGAAGGAGCCGACGGTGCCGAAGTTGCGCACCTGGCGGCTCGACTGGCCGGCCCCGCGCAGCTCGACCGGCACCTCGGCCTTGGGCCCGTACCGGAACGGGAGGACCGTGTCCGTCCGGGCTCCGCAGAGGGCGATCCGGCCGGATCCCGCGAGGGTCACGGTGGACCCGACCGGCAGGTAGGCGACGTCCGTCGGCCCCGCGAACACGGACTCCCGGCCCTCCAGGGTGAAGGACTCCGCCCCGAGGGTCACGGTCGCACCACCGGCGAGCGGGACGACGAACATCTCCTCGCCGCCGGTCTCGATCGTGCGCTCCGCACCCGGGGCCAGGGTCAGCACGCGCAGGCTGGAGTGCTCCCAGCCCGCGCTCTCGGGCGTCACCACCAGGTCGAACCCGTCGGCGGCGCCGGTGCCGGCCGGCAGGTAGAGCTCGGTCTTCGTCGACGCGGTCATGCCGCGGCCACCGCGGTGGGGCGCACCAGCGAGACGGCGGTGTCGACGGCCGCGGCCACGTCCCCGTCCGCCGGGTACAACAGCGCGCGCCCGACGATCAGCCCGCGCACGGACGGCAGCTCCAGGGCCGCCTTCCAGGACGCGTAGGTCTCCTCGGGCGAGACGGTGGGGTCCCCGCCGAGCAGCAGCGTCGGCAGCGTGGTGGCCTCCATGACGCGGGCCATCTCGTCGATCACCGGGAGCTTGAGCCAGGTGTACGCGCTGGCGGCGCCGAGGCCCTGCGCGATGTGCACGGACTTGATCACGGCCTCCGGCGAGAGGTCGTTGACGACCTTCCCGTTCACCCGGCTGGACATGAACGGCTCCACCATGGCGACGAGCCTGGCCCGGTTCAGGTCGGTGACGGCGCGGGCGCAGGTCTCTAGCGTCGCGACGGTCGCCGGGTCGTCCAGGTCGATGCGGGTGAGCATCTTCGCGGCGTCGAAGCCGGCCTCCACGGTGCCCCGGACGTCGTAGCCGGTCATCCGGTCGTCCATCTCGAAGACCGAGCCGGCGAGGCCACCGCGGTTCATCGAGGAGACGACGACCTTGCCCTCCAGCGCCCCCAGGAGCAGCAGGTCCTCGAGGATCTCCGAGGTGGCGAGCACGCCGTCGACGCCGGGCCGGCCGAGCGCGGTGACCAGGCGCTCCAGCAGCTCGGGCCGGCTGGCCATGGCGTCCGCGCGGCCGCGGGCGGACAGGGCGCCGCGGGCCGGGTGGTCCGCGGCGACGATCATCAGACGACCGTCCGCGGGGACGAACGGCCGGCGCCGGCGGGACGCGAGCAGGGAGGCGATGCGCTCGGGCTCGTGGGCCCGGATGTCCCGGATCTCGGCCAGGTCCCTGGCGAAGACCGGTGCGGCGGCGCTCGAGGTCGCCTCCGCGGAGGGGAGTACGTCGGCGGCGCTCGAGGTCGCCTCCGCGGAGGGGAGTACGTCGGCGGTGTGGGCCACGGAGGTCACCTGTTCTCGTTCGGGTCGCCGCCGGCGAGCAGGACGTCGATCTCGGCGGGGGTGGGCATTGCGGTGGAGCACTCCAGGCGGGAGGCGACGATCGCGCCGGCGGCGTTCGCCCGGTGCAGGACCGTCTCGAGCGGCCAGCCCGCCAGCAGCCCGTGGGCGAGCGACCCGCCGAAGCTGTCCCCGGCGCCCAGGCCGTTGAGCGGGGTGACGGGGATGGGCGGGGACACGACGCGCTCGGTGCGGGACTTGGCCAGCACGCCCTTCGGCCCCTGCTTGACGACGGCGAGCTGGACGCCCGCGTCGAGCAGGGCGTCCGCGGCCCGCTCCGGGTCCGTCTCGCCGACGGCGACCTCGCACTCCTCGCGGTTGCCGACGGCCACGCCGACCTGGCCGAGCACCTTCTGCACCTGCGCGGTGGCCGCCGCGGCGTCCGCCCAGAACATCGGCCGGTAGTCCAGGTCCAGCACGGTGAGCGATCCGGGGTCGCGGGCCGCGAGGGCCTCGTGGTGCGCGGTGCGGCTCGGGTCCTCGGACAGCCCGCTGACCGAGAGCCACAGCAGCGAGGCGGCGCGGACGGCGTCGAGATCGAGGTCCGCGGCGCTGACCTGCATGTCCGGCGCATGCGGCTTGCGGTAGAAGTACAGCGGAAATTCGTCCGGCGGGAAGATCTCGCAGAAGGTGACGGGCGTGGGGTACACCCCGTTGACGACGACGTGCCGGTCGTCGACGCCGAGGCGGACGAGCTCCTTGCGCACGTAGCGGCCGAACGGGTCGTCCCCGACCCCGGTGATGATCGCGGCGCGCCGGCCCATCCGGGCGGCGGCGACGGCGACGTTCGCGGTGGTGCCACCGAGGAACTTGCCGAACGACTCGACGTCCTCCAGGCCGACGCCGATCTGCAGGGGGTAGACGTCGACACCGCTGCGGCCGAAGGTCAGCACCTCGGCGCCCGACGCGTCGCCGGAAACGTCCCTGTTGCTCATGAGTCCTCTTCGACTTGGTCGTCCGGGTGGGGCGGGTCCCGCCCCGCGCACCTGTCTCGCGCTGTCCTGACGACGGTAGGAACACGGTCCTATGGTGTCAAGAGTTTGTCCTTACATGTTGTCAAAGAGCTTCGGGAGAGCCGGACCAGCTCCCGGCCTCCCCCGATCGCGGTTCGCCCCAGGCCAGGGCCAGGGTCAGCCTGAGCCGCGTCTCCGGGTCGTCGAGCTCGGCACCGAAGAGCTCGTGCAGCCGCGCGAGGCGGTAACGGACCGTCTGCGGGTGCACGTGCAGCTCGGCGGCCACGGCCTGCCGGTCCCCCATGTGCCGCAGCCAGGAGCACAGCGTCTCGGAGAGCCGGGCCCGCGAGGCCGGGGCGGAGGCGTCGAGGGGCCGCAGCATCTGGTTGCGGAACACGTCGAGCATCCGCGAGTCCCGGTGCACGATGATCGCGTCGAGGTGCTCCTCGGCGAAGAGCGGGTCGTCCGTCAGCACGCCGGTGCGCTGCAGCCGGGAGGCGATCTGCGCGACGTGCAGCGTCGCCGGCAGCCGCTCGACGCTCACCGCCACGCTCACGACGGCGTCCGTCCCGCGCAGCGCCGTCGCCAGCCGGGTGCGCCGCCCGACCAGCATCGGGTTCGGCACGATCGCGCCCGTCAGCTGCGGGCGGTTGAGCAGCAGGCAGGCCGGGTCGAAGCGGGCGAGGACGCCGAGGCCGATCGTGCTGTCCGGCTGCACCAGGACGATCGCGGCCTGCTCGGGGACGGTCCAGCCGGCCCGGGTCGCCGCGGCCTGCACCGCGGCCGCCGTCGCCCGGTCCGAGAGCAGCAGGCCCACCAGCTCCTCGCGCAGCCGCTCGCGCGCCACCGCGGCCTCGGACTGCTCGAGCACGTAGCCCCGGGCCGCCGCCGAGGAGAGCCGGTCCACGAACAGGAAGACCCCCTCCGCCAGCGCCGTCAGCGGCCGGGGGGCCGCGTTGAGATCCACGGCGATCTCGGAGACGTGCCGCCAGAACACCCGCGCACCGAGCTGGAAGGCCGAGAGCAGGGACGAGATCTCGCGCCCGTCCCGCCACTGCATGCGGCCGATCTCCTCGAAGAGGTCCTGCTCGCCGATGCCCGGCTGTTCGCCGTCCGGACCGACCGTCGCGGTCGTGACGAGGTGGCGCAGCGCGGCGTCCGCCGCCACGGCCACCTCGGCCCGGTTCTCGTGCAGGAACCGGGAGTAGTCCGGCCACTCCGCGACGAGCGCGGCGCTGACCTCGTCGAGAAGGTCCGGGAGCCTTCTCCGAAGTGGTGGGATGAGGTCTTCCGGTGTGATGTCCCGTAGATCCACCCCGGTGTTCTACGCCCGATCGGGTGCCCTGAGCACGATATTTGTGCCGTGGTGACAATTCTCCCCCTTCAGAACTAACCACAAGTGCGCAGAGTTCCCGCTCGCGCTGCAGCAGGATTCGCGGCGTGGGGGCGGATCGCTCGTCGATCGGAAGCGGGCCCGCGGGGCAGCAGGACGGCCCGGCGGGCGATCCCGTCGAGTCCACAGTGTCCGGTTCACGAGGTGTGGGGCGATCGCGCGCCGCGGAGGGCGCGGAGAACTTCCCGGTGGCGATGCGGGTCCTCCCCCGGGAGCTACGTCTGGCGCTGCGGGCCGTCTACGACGTCGTGCGCGTGATCGACGACCTCGGCGACGAGCCCGGGCCGGTCGCCCGCTCCGGCACCGAGACGAACGCCGGGGACACCCCCGAACGCCGCGTCGCCAGGCTGGACGCCTTCGCCGCGGATCTCGGCCGGGTCTGGGCCGGGGGCCGGCCGGACGCACCGGTGCTGCGCGCGCTCGTCCCGGTCGTGCGGGGACGCGGGCTCATGCAGGACCCGTTCGACCGGCTGATCGCCGCCAACCTGGCGGACCAGCGGGTGGAGCGCTACGAAACGCTGGCGGACCTGCTCGGCTACTGCGCCCTCTCCGCGGTCCCGATCGGCCGGCTGGTCCTGCAGCTCTTCCGCGTCGACGCCCCGGCCGGCTCACCCGTCGAACAGCGCGCGGACGCCGTCTGCACCGCCCTGCAGCTGCTGGAGCACTGCCAGGACGTGGCCGAGGACCGCGCCCGCGGCCGCGTCTACCTGCCCGCCGACGACCTCCGCGTCTTCGGTGTCGCCGAGGCAGACCTCGACGCGCCCCACGCCACGCCGGCGCTCGCGCGGCTCGTCCGGCACGAGACCGACCGGGCGCTGGAGTTGCTCGGCTCGGGCGCCGGCGTGGTCGCGGACCTGCACGGATGGGCCCGGGTCGCCGTCGCGGGCTACGTCGCCGGCGGCCGCGCGGCGGGCGATGCGCTCCTGCGGGTGCACGGGGACGTCCTCGGCCGGGTGGCGTCGACGAGACGCCGCGACGTTCTCCGCCACCTCGTCGTCGCGCTGGCATCGGCGCGCTCGGCACCTGCCCGCCTCGCCCAGGCCTCGACCGTTCGGAGCGCCCCGTGACCCAGGCCCCCACCGCGCTCGACGAGGCCTACGCGGCCTGCGAGGAAATCACCCGCCGCGAGGCGCGGAACTTCTCCTACGGCATCCGGCTGCTGCCGCAGCCGAAGCGCAGTGCGCTCTCCGCCGTCTACGCGCTGGCCCGGCGGATCGACGACATCGGCGACGACGGCACCCGTTCCTGCGCGGAGAAGACGGCCGACCTCGCCGCCGTGCGGGGCGCCGTCGACGCGATCGGGGCCGGTTCTGCGCCGCACCCCGCGGACCCGGTGATGATCGCCGTGACGGCCGCGGCGACCCGCTACCCGATCCCGCTGGGTGCCTTCGCCGAGCTGGTCGACGGCGTCGAGGCCGACGCGCGGATGGACGCGCGGTCCGCGAGCACGGGCGAGGCGGCCGCCCCGTACCGCACCTTCGACGACATGACCGTCTACTGCCGGCAGGTCGCGGGTTCCGTCGGGCGGCTCTGCCTGGGGATCTTCGGTGCCCGTCCGCACCCGGAGGCGGCGCACTACGCGGACCAGCTCGGGATCGCCCTGCAGCAGACGAACATCCTCCGCGACATCCGCGAGGACCTCGCCCACGGCCGGATCTACCTGCCCACCGAGGAGCTCGAGCGGTTCGGCGCCGAGGTCCGGCTCGACGGGCGCGGCGTGCTGGCGGACCCGGACGGCCGCCTCGCGGAGTACATCCGCTTCGCCGCGGACCGGGCCCGTGGCTGGTACGCCGACGGGCTGCGGCTGATCCCGCTGCTGGACCGGCGGAGCTCCGCCTGCGCCGGGGCCATGGCGGGGATCTACCGCAAGCTCCTCGACGACATCGCCGCCGACCCGCCGTCCACCTACGCGCGCCGGCGCTCGCTCTCCGCCTGGCAGAAGGCCGGGGTCGCGGCCCGCGCGGTCAGCGGCCGGCTCGCCGCCGCGTCGAAGGGGTCCCGCACCTCGTGACGGCGCGAACGCGGGTCGCGGTGGTCGGCGGAGGACTCGCCGGCATCACCGCCGCGCTCCGTTGCGCCGACGCGGGCGCCGACGTCACGCTGCTGGAGGCCCGGCCCCGCCTCGGCGGGCTCGCGACGTCCTTCCGCCGGGGCGAGCTGGACGTCGACAACGGGCAGCACGTGTTCCTGCGCTGCTGCACCGCGTACCGGGGCCTGCTGGAGCGGCTCGGGGTGGCGGACCGGGTCACGCTGCAGGAGCGCCTGGACATCCCGGTCCACGCCCCCGACGGCTCGGTCACCCGGCTGCGGCGCAGTGCGCCCGGGCCCCGCGGGGGTGGGCTCCTTCCCGCGCCGCTGCACCTCGGCTCGTCCCTGCTGCGCTACCGGCCGCTGTCCGTCGCGGACCGGCTCCGGACGGTCCGGGCCGCCCTCGCGCTCCGGTCCGTGGACCGGGACGACCCGGCCACGGACACGACGAGCTTCGGGGACTGGCTCGCGGCGCACGGGCAGTCCGGCCGGGCCGTCGACGTGCTGTGGGACCTGGTCGGGATCGCGACGCTCAACGCCCACGCGGGCGACGCGTCGCTCGCCCTGGCCGCCACCGTCTTCCAGCTCGGCCTGCTCACCGACGCCGCCGCGGGCGACATCGGCTGGGCCCGGGTGCCGCTCGGCGCGCTGCACGGCGACGCCGCGTGGGCGGCGCTCACCGCCGCGGGGGTGGACGTGCGCACGTCCACCCGCGTCCACGCGCTGCCGGAGGCCGGGCCCGGCCTGCGGGTGCGGACCACGCACGACGAGCGAGAGGGGGAACTCGTGGCCGACCGGATCGTGTGCGCCGTGCCGCCCGACCGGGCGGCGGGGCTGCTGCCCGCCGGGGCGCCCGCCCTGCCCGAGGGCTGGGCGGGCGCGCTGGGCAGCACGCCGATCGTGAACGTGCACGTCGTCTACGACCGCCGGGTCCTGGACACCGACTTCGCCGCGGGGGTGGACACCCCGGTCCAGTGGGTGTTCGACCGGACCGGGCAGTCGGGCTGTGCGCGGGTGCACCCCGCGGGGTCGCAGTACCTCGCCGTCTCGCTCTCCGCCGCCGACGGCGTGGTGAGCCATCCCCTCGCCCGCATCCGGGAGGAGATCCTCCCGGCCCTGACGGCGCTGCTGCCCCGGGCCCGTGACGCCCGGGTCCTGGACTTCTTCGTCACCCGCGAGCCGCACGCCACCTTCCGCGCCGCGCCCGGGCAGGCCGCCTTCCGACCGGGCCCGGTCACCACGGTGCCGGGCCTGTACCTGGCGGGCGCGTGGACCGACACGGGCTGGCCCGCGACCATGGAAGGTGCGGTGCGCAGCGGTGCGGCCGCCGCGGACGCCCTGCTCGCGGACGCCCGCGCCCGGGTGGGGGTGCCGGCGTGACCGCGACCCTGAACAGCGCCACCGCGGCCGGAACCGTCGACGTGAAGGCGCTCCTGGCCGGCTACCGGGACGCGACCACCCCGGCGCTGCAGGACGCCGTCGAGCGGCTGGACGCCGCCAGCCGGGAGCAGGCGCGCTACCACCTCGGCTGGGTCGAGCTCGACGGCTCGCCCGGCAGGGGCGGCGGCAAGGCCGTCCGGCCCGCGCTCGCGCTCCTCTCCGCCCGGGCCGTGGGCGCCGACGCGGAGACCGGGCTGCCCGGCGCCGTCGCCGTCGAGCTCGTGCACAACTTCTCGCTGCTCCACGACGACCTCATGGACGGCGACACCGAACGCCGCCACCGCACCACCGTCTGGGCGCAGTGGGGCTCCTCCGCCGCGATCCTCTGCGGCGACGCGATGCTCGCGCTCGCCCAGGAGGTGCTCCTCGACTCGCCGTCCCCCCACGCGGCCGCGGCGGCCCGGCTGCTCGCGGCCACCACCCGCGAGCTGATCCGGGGCCAGGCCGAGGACCTCGCGTTCGAGCGGCGGGACGACGTCGAGGTCCACGAGGCCCTCTCCATGGCGGCCGGGAAGACGGGCTCGCTGCTCGCCACCAGCGCGGCGATCGGGGCCGTGCTGGCCGGGGCGCCCGCGCACACCGTGGCCGGGCTGCAGACCTACGGCCTCGAGGTGGGGATGGCGTTCCAGCTGGTCGACGACCTGCTGGGGATCTGGGGCGACCCGGCCGTCACCGGCAAGCCGGTGCTCTCGGACCTGCGCTCGCGCAAGAAGTCCCAGCCCGTTACCTACGCGGTGCGCCGCGGCGGGGACGCCGGGCGGGAGCTCGGGGCCTGGCTGGCGCAGGACGGCGAGCCGGCGGAGGCCGAGCTGCACCACGCCGCCGCGCTCGTCGACCGGGGCGGGGGCCGGGCCTGGGCCGCGGCCGAGGCCCGTCGCCGGATGGAACTCGCGGAGCGGGCCCTGGCCGGCGCCGCGCTCGCGGGCGGACCGCACGCCGAGCTCGTCGCGCTCGGACGCTACCTGACCGAAAGGGAGTTCTGAATGACGCTGACTCCGCCCCTCGCGGCGCCGGAGACACAGGACGACGACGGCCGCCGCTCCCCCCGGGCCGCACTCGACGCCGCCGTTGGGTACCTGTGCAGCATCCAGCACCCGAAGGGCTGGTGGCAGGGCGAGCTCGAGACCAACGTGACCATGGATGCCGAGGACCTGCTGATGCGGGAGTTCCTCGGCATCCGGACCCCCGAGGACACCGAGCAGGCGGCCCGCTGGATCCGCGCGCAGCAGCGCGAGGACGGCAGCTGGGCCACCTTCAAGGGCGGGCCCGGAGACCTGTCGACGACGGTCGAGGCCTGGGTCGCGCTGCGGCTCGCGGGCGACGACCCCGCCGCGGACCACATGCGGCGCGCCGCGCGGTTCGCCGTCGCCGCGGGCGGACTGGAGCGCAGCCGGGTGTTCACCCGGATCTGGCTGGCGCTGTTCGGCCTCTGGTCGTGGGACGACCTGCCGGACATGCCCCCCGAGCTGATCTTCCTGCCCAGATGGTTCCCCTTCAACGTCTACGACTGGGCGTGCTGGGCCCGGCAGACCGTCGTCCCGCTGACGATCGTCGCGACGCTGCGGCCGTGCCGCCCGCTGCCGTTCGCCGTCGACGAGCTGCGGACGCACGCCGACCCGCCGCCGCTGAGCAGGCCCTGGACCTGGGCCGGGGCGTTCCAGCGCCTGGACAGGATCCTGCACGCCTACTCCCGGCGGCCGCTGCGCGCGGTCCGCCGCCTCGCGATGCGCCGCGGCGCCGAGTGGATCCTGGCCCGCCAGGAGGCGGACGGCTCGTGGGGCGGCATCCAGCCGCCGTGGGTCTACTCGCTGCTCGCCCTGCACCTGCTCGGCTACCCGCTGGGCCACCCGGCGATGAGGGCCGGGATCGAGGGCCTCGAGCGCTTCCTGGTCCGCACGGAGACCCCCGAGGGCACCGTGCGGATGCTCGAGGCCTGCCAGTCCCCGGTCTGGGACACCTGCCTCGCGGTGACGGCCCTGCTCGACGCCGGCGTCTCCCCCGAAGACCCGGACGTCGTCCGCGCCGCCGAATGGATGCTCGACGAGGAGATCGACGTCGAGGGCGACTGGGCGGTCCGCCGCCCGGACCTCGCCCCCGGCGGCTGGGCCTTCGAGTTCGACAACGACGGCTACCCGGACATCGACGACACCGCCGAGGTCGTGCTGGCCCTGCGCCGGGTCACGCACCCGGATCCCGCGCGGCTGCGCGCCGCCGTCGACCGCGGGGTGGCGTGGAACATCGGCATGCAGTCCGCGGACGGCGGCTGGGGCGCCTTCGACGCGGACAACACCCGCGAGCTCGTCACCAAGCTCCCCTTCTGCGACTTCGGCGCCGTGATCGACCCGCCGTCCGCCGACGTCACCGCCCACGTCGTGGAGATGCTCGCGCACGAGGGGCTCGCCGGGTCGGACGCGGCGCGGCGCGGCGTCGCCTGGCTCCTCGGCCACCAGGAGGCCGACGGCTCCTGGTTCGGCCGCTGGGGCACCAACCACCTCTACGGCACCGGGGGCGTCGTCCCGGCGCTGGTCGCGGCCGGCCTGCCCACCTCGCACCCGGCGATCCGGCGGGCGGTGACCTGGCTGGAGCGCCACCAGAACACGGACGGCGGCTGGGGCGAGGACATCCGCTCCTACTTCGACCGGTCCTGGATCGGGCGGGGCGAGTCCACCGCATCCCAGACGGCGTGGGGCCTGCTCGCCCTGCTGGCCGCCGGGGAGCGCTCGTCCGCGGTCGAGCGCGCGGTGCGGTTCCTCGTGGACACCCAGAAGGCCGACGGCTCGTGGGACGAGGAGCTCTACACCGGAACGGGCTTTCCGGGCGCCTTCTACATCCGCTACCACCTCTACCGGATGGTCTTCCCCGTCTCCGCGCTCGGCCGCTACGTGACGCGGGACCTGTCGTGAGAGGGCTGGGGCCCCCGGTCCTCGTCGCCGCGCTCGGCGTCGAACGCGCCGCCGTGCGCGGACGGCTCGGCGGCGTCCCCGTCCTGCGCTCCGGTGTGGGGCCCGCCCGGGCCTCCGCCGCGGCCGCCGAGCTCGCGGAGGCCGGGCCGCG
>NZ_JAODNI010000086.1 GCF_025465255.1 Pseudonocardia sp. | reverse complement strand
TCGAGTACAAGTACCCGGGCTGGTACGACAAGTACGGCGCCTGGTGGGAGAACTACTCCCGCCTCGCCAAGCCGAACGGGCACAACCCGATCGTGTTCGAGGACGTCGACTACGTCTACCCGGCCCGCTGCTGGACCTGCATGGTCCCGTGTCTGGTGCGCGAGGACATGGTGACCGCCGAGGTCGACGGGGTGCACAAGACCTACTGCCACGAGATGTGCCGCTGGACGGACGTCGAGGCCTTCCGCGGGACCTACCAGGGTCGCGAGACGCCCAACATGGGTCGTCTGGTCGGCAAGCGCGAGTGGGAGACGCTCTACCACGGCTGGAACTGGGCCGACGTCGTCTCCGACATGGGCATGGTGCGTGACGACGGCAAGACCATGACGGCCCAGCCCCACCTCGACCTGGATCCCAAGAAGATGTGGACGCTGGACCACATGCGGCGGTGCCCCCCGCTGCAGAGCCCGAACGTGTTGTTCAACCAGATGGACGACGCGGGCCGCGCCGCGTTCGTCGAGGACTACCACCGTCAGGGCCCGGCCGGGCGGCCGGCCCCGAGCACCGCCTGACCCCGCGGAACAGGCGCGGCGAGAAGCGGGGGGAGGGCCCACCGGGCCCTCTCCCCGTCCGGCGCCCCCTGCCTCACCCCGGGGACACGCCGAGACGTCGAAAGGTCGGTCGATCGCATGGGCGACAAGCACAGTGTGCGGTTCGAACCGGTCGGCATCGAGATCGAGGTCGACGAGGACCAGACGATCCTGCGCGCGGCCGCCGAGCAGGGCGTGCAGCTCATGCACGGCTGCAAGGAGGGCCAGTGCGCCGCCTGCAAGTCCTTCGTCCTCGAAGGTGAGGACATCGAGCTCGACAGCTACTCCACGTTCGCCCTCCCGGACTACGAGAAGGAGGAGGGCTCGACGCTGCTGTGCCGGGCCCACGCCTACGAGGACCTGGTGATCGAGCTCCTCAACTACGACGAGGAGATCATCCGTTCCGGTCTGCCGCTGCGGAAGGGCGTCGCCGAGGTCGTCCTCAACGAGCCGGTCACCCCCGACATGCGCCACCTCGTGCTGAAGCTGGTCGAGCCGGACGAGATCAAGTTCTTCCCCGGCCTGTACCTGGACCTCACGATCCCGGGGACGACGGAGAGCCGCTCGTTCTCGATGGCGAACACCCCGGACCGGGAGGGCCGGCTCTTCGAGTTCGTGATCAAGATCTACCCCGACGGACAGTTCTCGCAGTACCTGGCGACCACGGTCGAGGTGGGCGATCGGTTGGACGTCGAAGGTCCGTTCGGGACCTTCACGCTGCGCGAGAGCCGGACCTCCGACCTCGTGTTCGTCGGCGGTGGGGCCGGTCTGGCCCCGGTGCTGGGCCTGCTCCGGTCGATGGCGGAGCGGGGCGTCGACCGGAGGACGACCTTCTACTACGGCGTCCGGACCAGGCAGGACCTGTGCTTCGAGGACGAGATGCACGCCTTCGAGGACCGGCTGCCCGGCTTCCGATACGTGCCAGCCCTGTCCGAGGCGGACGGGGACGAGGACTGGGACGGGGAGACCGGCTTCGTCACGGACGTGCTGAAGCGCGGCGAGCAGGACCTCAAGGGACGTGAGGCCTACGTCTGCGGGCCGCCCCCCATGGTCGACGCCGCGATCCCGCTCCTGCAGGACCTCGGGGTCCCCACCGAACACATCTTCTACGACAGATTCACGACCACCGGCGACCCGGAAGGAGCGGACTGACCATGACCACGACCGGGGAGCAACCCGTCAGAAGCGTGCCGAAGGTCAACTTCACCGACGCCGAGGCCGGCGCGAGGGTGTTCCCGGACTCCGGGGCGTCGGCCCGCCGCTTCAACTACTTCACCCCGGCCAAGCGGAAGCCGAGCCACTACGAGGACGTGACCGTGGAGGTCCAGCCCGACCCGCGGCACTACCTGTCCCAGGGCTGGCTCTACGGCTTCGCCGACGGCGAGGCCGGCTACCCGCTGAACTGGACGAGGCTGAAGGCCTGGGGCGTGGACCGGCCCGAGCCCGAGCGCTACCCCGGCTCCGGCGGCAAGGGCTACGAGTGGCCCGCCCACGGCTGGCACGAGTTCCGCGACCCCAACGAGGAGTGGGAACTCACGCTCTACCGATACAACGCCAACGTCGTGCGCCAGCTGAACCAGAACATCGAGAACGCCCGCGACGCGAAGGCGTTCGAGCAGTGGGCGCCGAACTGGGTCCGTTTCGTCGAGCGGCACGTCGGGGCCTGGATGCACGTCGAGCACATCCTCGGCCTGTACGTCTTCGCCGCCTGCAACCGGTCCGCCCCGACGAACATGCACAACACGGCGATCGCCGTGAACAGCATGCACAAGATCCGGTTCGCGCAGGACCTCGCGCTCTACAACCTCACGCTGACCGAGGAGATCGACGGCTTCGACGGCACCGCCCACCTCGACTCCTGGAACAACAACCCCGAGTGGCAGGGCGCCCGGGAGGTGGCCGAGGCATTGACCGCGGTCGACGACGACTGGGGCGAGATGATGTTCGCGACCAACGTCGTCTTCGAGCCGCTGATCGGCGAGCTGTTCCGCAGCAACATGGTCCAGCAGTCCGCCGCGGCCAACGGCGACTTCGTGACGCCGACGATCATGGGCGCCGGGGAGTACGACTACGCCCGGCGGGACCTGCGCTGGACCCAGGCCTGCTTCGGCCCCCTTGCCGCGGACAAGGAGTTCGCCGACCACAACAAGGCGGTCATGCAGGAGTGGTTGGCGCACTGGACGCCCCGCTGCCTGGACGCGGCGCGGACCATGGCGCCGCTGTGGGGCCTGCCCGATGTGAAGCCCCGCGACTTCGACCACGCGATGGCGCGGGCCGAGCGACGCTTCGCCGGCATCGTCTCGGATCTCGGACTGCAGATGCCCGCGGAGGCGCAGTCATGACCAGCTCGACCGCGCAGAGCCCGTTCGCCCCCAACAGCACCGCGTCCGACAAGTGCGGGGTGACGCTGATGAACAACCAGGTCGGGGCGATCGTGGCCGACGTGATGAGGGACAAGGAGGGCGTCACCATCACCGTCCTGCCCTCCATGATCCGGGTCGACGCCCGGAAGCGGATGGACTTCGTCTACGCGGAGATCGACGAGGCAGCGGGCGAGGACGAGGGGTGGTTCGACGCCGCGGAGTTCGAGGAGAACATGTCCACCCACTACGGACGGATGGTTCACCTGGACGACCGGACGGTCATGTTCGCCAACCCGGAGGACGCCGCGAAGTACCTCGGCTTCGACCTCCGCGCACTCAGCTGATTCCAGGTTCCTACGGTTCGGCAAGGAGACTCGTGATGATAGAGATCGGCGTGTTCCACAACGGGGCGTCGGATCTGCCCACCAAACACGTCGCCTAAAACGGTGACGACGTCGTGGTCAACGACGGTGACCTCGCCGCCACCCACACCTCGGCCCAGCGGACGATCGTCAATCAGGTCCGTCAGGGCATCCTCGCCGAGCAGCTGGGCTTCGACTACTGGTTCCAGACCGAGCACCACTTCCAGCCCGAGGGCGCCGAGCTGTCTCCCAACCCGCTGCTGAGCGAAGCGGCGATCGCCTCGCGGACCAGGCGGATCCGGCTCGGTCAGGCCGCGAACATCGTCAGCTGGTGGCACCCGATCCGCATCGCCGAGCAGGCCGCGATGCTGGACGTGATCAGCGGCGGGCGGCCCGAGTTCGGCATCGAGCGGGGCTACCAGCCACGGGAGAAGATCATGCCCGTCCTGCACCGCGAGTTCGGGCATTCGCCGAATCCGGAGAGCATGGTCGATCTCGACGTGAAGGCCCCCGTCACGACCGGAGCGTGATCACCGGGTCGTCGGGTGGCGCGGGCGAGTCCCGGCCGCCCGCCCGCCGGTCCGTGTACGGAACGGCAACCGGGAGTACAGCTTTTGGCCACCAGGGGTTTCCCTGGGGTCTCAGTGGGCACAACCAGCCCGTCGGATCGGGCGGGCCGAAGGGTGAGGTGGAGCATGGCGGGTAAGGCGAGGCAGACGGAGACGGCCACGGGCGACGCCGCGGCGGCGCCTGCCGCGCAGCCGGGTGGCGGCACCCAGGCGGGTGGGACGTCGACGTTGACCGAGGACGTTCGCCCGGAGCGCCCGGCGGAGGGGGGTGCGGAAGGCGAGCGCTCGGCGACGGTGAACCTTCCGTTCGTCACGGCCCAGTTCCGGGCTCCCCACCTGCACCTGCCCGGACGGGCGGATCTGGACGCGGCCGCCCGCGGGGCGCAGTCGCTCCTGCCCTCCCCCAAGTCACTCCTGTTCTTCGGCGGCCTGGCGGCGACCGCGGTCGCCGGAATCATCGAATGGCCGGTTGCGGCCGCCATCGGCGTCGGTACCGCCCTGGCCAGCCGGGGTGAGGCCAACCCGGAACCGCACGGTGGGACGTCGCAGGTGGCGGAGGCGGAGACCTCCGGCCCGGCCGACGCGACGACGTCCGACGCGCCCCGCCCGAACGCCCAGGGGGACACGTAGACCCGACCTGCCCGACCTGACAGGGGTCCGCGGAGTTCCCGGGCCATCGATCGAGGCGAGCGCGTGATCGCCGCACTCGCTGCGTGGCCCGGGAGTTGCTGGTGTTGCACCGTGTGTTCAGCCTGGTCGGGACCGCTGCCGGTGAGGTCGTCGGCGCCGTCGACGGGGTGGTTGAGCTGGTGGCGGCGGCCGCGTCCGGCGCGGCGCCGACGTCGCCGGGTCGTGCGCACGTGCGCGTGCGCGGGGTGCACGAGACCGATGCGGGGACCGTCGCACGGTTGGAGCGACGGATCGACCTCCATGCCGCCGTTCGACGCACCGAGGTCAACGCGGTCTTCGGCGATGTCATGGTCGAGTTCGACCCGGAGCGGCTCACGGTGCGCGACGTGGTGGATCTCGTGCGGGCGGCCGAGCGGGAGTGTGAGCTGGCGGAAGCGCCGCACGCCGATGCGGACCATCCGGGCGCCCCGGTCCAAGCGCTGCACGAGGCCGCACTGCTCGGCCTGAACGCCGCCGGGCTGGCCTACACCATCGTGGGGAGGGCGATTCCGACCGCGCCGGTCGCGTGGGCGTCGTCGGTCCTCGCGGTCGCCGAGTCGGCCCCCCGCGTCCGGGCGGCCGTCGCCTCGGCGATCGGTGAAACCACGACCGACACGCTGTTCGGCGGCGCGGCGGCGTTCTCCAACGCACTCGGCCGGCGCCCGCTCGGACTGCTCGCCGATACCTGCCAGCGCTACAGCCTCTACCAGGAGACCCTGGCGCGCCGCCGGGCATGGGCCGAGTGGGACAGCACGGTGGCCGGCCAGGAAGGGGGGCACCGCGCCGCCGCGCGTCCCGGCCGGCCGCGTCCGGTACCCCTCCCGGCGGGACCCGTCGAGAAGGTCGGCGACACGGCCGCGGGGCTCACCCTCGCCGGCGCCGGCGCGCTGCTGGCCGCCACCCGCACGGCGACGGTGGTGAACGCGGCCCTGACCGCCGGTGTCCCCAAGGCCGCACGGTCGGGCCGGGAAGGTTTCGCCTCCCAGCTCGGCCGGGACGCCGCGGCGCGGGGCAGCCTGGTCCTGAACCGGGACGCGCTGCGGCGGCTCGACCGGGTCGACACGATCGTGCTGGACGCCGAGCTCCTGGTGACCCGCCGGCAGGCCGTCGACGAGGTGGTGCCGCTGGTCCAGGGGTCCGACCCGGAGCTGTCCGAGTTCGTCGAGCGGACGTACGACCTCGTCGATCTGCGCCGGCCCCGGCGGGTGCGGGCGCAGGACGGCTGGTCGATCGGGCCGGCAGGCCCGACGTCGTTGCCGGAGTCGGCCGAGGCGGCCGCCGCCGCGCTCGCCCGGCGCTCGTCCGTCGTGCTCGCCCTGCGGCGCGGTGAGGAACCGGTCGCGCTCGTCGGCGTGTCGCCGGCGCTCGATCCCTTCGCCGAGGCCGTCGTCGCGGCCGCCGCGGAGGCCGGGCTCGTCCTGGCGGCCGGACCCCGGGAGCTGGCGACGCGACTCGACACCGACGGCGCCGTACCCGGCGGCTCCGAACTGGCGGACTCGGTGCGGGAGCTGCAGGCCGGCGGCCACGTCGTCGCGCTGGTGAGCCGGAGCCACGACGCGCTCGCCGCCGCCGACTTCGGCATCGGCCTGATCCCACCGCGCCAGGCCCCGGCCTGGAACGCGGACGTGCTGACCAGGACCGCGAGCGAGGTGTGCCTGCTGCTGGGGGCGGTCGGCCCGGCGCGGCAGGCGAGCCGGCGCGCCGCGCAGCTCGCCGTCGCGGGTTCGGGACTCGGCGCCCTGCTCGCCGTGGTGGGGCCCGGCCCGGGCGCCCCCACCCGCGCCGCCATCCCGGTGCACGCCACCGCGCTGCTCGCTCTGGGCCTGGGCATCTGGTCCGGGATGTCGCCCGCTCGGCGCCCCGAGCCGGTCCCGGCCGACCGGACGCCGTGGCACGCGATGTCGACCCGGGCCGTGCTCGAATCGCTCGCCAGCTCCCGTGCCGGCCTCGCCGAGACGGAGGCGAGACGACGGCATCACCAGCAGCCCGGAACCCCCGACCAGGAGGAGCTCGGGCTCACCCGGGCCACGGTGGAGGAACTGGCCAACCCGATCACCCCCGCACTCGCCGCGGGCGCCGGGGTCTCCGCCGCCGGCGGCTCGATCGTGGACCCGCTCCTCATCACCGGTGTGCTCGCGGTCAACGCCCTCATCGGTGGGATGCAGAGGGTCGGCGCGCAGAAGGCACTGCGCACCCTCCTGCATTCCAGCGCCGCCCCCGTCCGGGTCCGGCGGGGGGAGTCGGAGGCCGAGCACCCACCCGACGAGCTCGTCGAGGGTGACGTGATCCGGCTGCAGTCCGGCGACGCCGTCCCGGCCGACTGCCGGGTGCTGACCGGACAGGACCTGGAGGTCGACGAGTCGCCGTTGACGGGCGAGTCGGTGCCGGTGGCGAAATCGGCCCGCGCGACCGGTGCCCGGGTCCTGGCCGATCGGCGTTCCATGCTCTACGAGGGCACGGTCGTCGCGGCCGGGCGGACCGACGCGGTGGTCGTCGCGACCGGGGAGCGCACCGAGGTCGGCCGGACCCTGCGCCAGCAGGCCGGGCAGACGCCACCGACGGGCGTCGAGATCCGGCTGCGCACGCTGACCGCCCGGGTCCTGCCCTTCTCGATCGGCGCCGGCGTCGCACTGATCGCGGTCGATCTCCTCCGACGGCAACCGGCGGGGGTGGCGCTGAGCCGGGCGGTCAGCCTCGCAGTGGCCGCCGTCCCCGAAGGTCTGCCGTTCGTCGCGACGGTCGCCGAGCTCGCGGCCGCCCGCCGGCTCTCGGCCCGTGGCGCGCTCGTGCGCAACCCGTCCACGATCGAGGCCCTCGGCCGGGTCGACGTGCTCTGCTTCGACAAGACCGGCACCCTCACCGAGGGCCGGATCAGCCTGCGGCAGGTCTCCGACGGGACCGACACGGCCACCGTCGACCAACTGCTCCCGCCCCACCTCCAGGAGGTCGTCGCCGCCGCCGTGCGCGCGAGCCCGTTCGGGGCCGCCGCCCACGAGGTGACCCACCAGACCGACCAGGCGGTCCTGCGCGGCGCCCGAGACCTGGGGGTCTCCGCCGAGAACGGCCACGCGTTCGTCGAGCTCCTCGGCGAGCTGCCCTTCGAGTCCCACCGCGGCTACCACGCCACCCTGTGGCGCGGCCGCACCGGCGACCGGCTCAGCGTCAAGGGTGCTCCCGAGGTCGTGCTGCCGCTCTGCAGCACCCGGCGGCGGCCCGGCGCCGGCACCGTGCCGCTCGACGACCACGCCCGCGCGGAGATCGACGCCGAGGTCGAGCGGCTGGCCCGGCAGGGACACCGCGTGCTGGCCGTCGCCCAGCGCCGGCTCGAGGACCGGCCCCGGCTGGCGGAGGCCGACGTCGAGGATCTGGAGTTCCGCGGGCTCATCGCACTGGTGGATCCCGTCCGCCCCACCGCCGCCGCGTCCGTCGCGACGCTGCGCGCCGCGGGCGTCCGGATCGTCATGATCACCGGAGACCATCCCAGCACCGCCCAGTCGATCGCCGTCGAGCTCGACGCCCTCAACGGGCGCGTCGTGCTGACGGGCGCCGAGCTCGACGAGCTCACCGACGACGAGCTCGCCCGGCAGCTGCCTCGCACGGCCGTCTTCGCGCGCGTCGTCCCCGCTCAGAAGGCCCGCATCGTCCAGGTGTTCCAGCAGGAGGGCTACGCGGTGGCCGTGACCGGGGACGGCACCAACGACGCGCCGGCGATCCGGCTGGCGGACGTCGGCATCGCCCTCGGCACCCGGGCCACCTCCGCCGCCCGCGAGGCCGCCGACGTCGTCATCACCGACGACCGCATCGAGACGATCACCGACGCCATCGTCGAGGGCCGCGGCATGTGGTCCTCGGTCCGCGACGCCCTGTCCATCCTGCTCGGCGGCAACCTCGGCGAGGTCGCCCACACCCTCGCCACGGGGCTGTTCGGCGGTGCCGCCGCCCTGAACGCGCGACAACTGCTACTGATCAACATGCTCACCGACGTCCTGCCCGCGATGGCCGTCGCGGTGCGGCCGCCGGCCGACGCGACCCCCGATCAACTGCTCGCCGAGGGACCGGAGCAGTCCCTCAGCGGCTCCCTCACCCGCGACTTCCAGGTGCGCGCCGCGATCACCGCGACCTCGGCCGGCGTCGCCTGGCTGCTCGCCCGCCCCGTCAGCACACCCGGGCAGGCCAGCACCACCGGCCTCGTCGCGCTCGTCGGTGCCCAGCTCGGCCAGACCCTCGCCGTCCGCGGGCGCACCCCTCTCGTCGCCGCCTCCGTCGTCGGCTCGATGGCCCTGCTCGCCGTCGCGGTCCAGGTGCCGGGGCTGAGCCACGCCGTCGGCTCCCGCCCACTCCTCCCCCACCAATGGGCCATCGCCCTCACCGCCACCGTGGCCGCCACCGCCGCACAGCTCCTCTCGGAACGGGTCCTCGGCAGCGCGCCGCCGCCGCAGTCGTGAACCGGGCCGGCGCCGACTCGTCACCTACCGTCCGCCCGCCGTGCACCTGCCGCCGGCCCGCTGCTCATCCGACCGGCCCACACTTCAGCCCTCAGCGTGTGGAGGTGTTGTCCGATGGGCGAGTTCTTCGCAGCGGTCGCCGTAGCCGTCGCGGCCGCGATTCTGGAACGGTTCGCCGTGCATGTCGCGCGCTCGATCTGGGGACGGTTCAGCCCGGCGGCGGCCTGAACCCGGCGGTGTGTCGCCTACCCGCGGCGCGCCAGCGGGCCGACGACCCAGAAGGCGAGGACGACCGCCACCGAGATCGCGGCCGTCACCACCGCTCGGGTCGTGCCGAACAGGTAGGACGTCACCAGCAGCACCGCTCCGACCATGGCTGCGCCCAGGCACAGCAGGCCGCCGATGGTCTGCCGGTTGAACCGGCCCAGCAGCCGCGCCTCGTCCTGCTTGCCGAACAGCATCCGGTGCTGCGCCGCGGGGGCGACGAACAGCACCACCGACAGCGCCGCGGCCAGCAGCGTGGCGTAGTAGAGGTTCAGCTGGAACGTGCTGACCTGGCGGAAGGTCTGCTGGAACGGCACGGTCAGCAGGAACGCGAAGAGGACCTGCACCCCGGTCTGGGCCACCCGTAGCTCCTGCAGCAACTCCTGCATGTTGCGTGCGACGCCCTTGTCGCGGTCCTGGGTCATCAGGTGCTCCCGCCTGCGTCGGCGCCGGTGTCGACGTCGATGTCCCGGGTACCCGCCTGCTCCCGCTCGACACCCGCCCCTGCGCCCTCACGCCTCCTCGATCGCCCCCGCCGGTTCAGGTAGGTGCAGCCCGTTCACGGGTATCCGCCGGTACGAGCGCGAACGGCGCCCCGACGGGAGGAACCCCATGTCCAGGAGCGCGGTGTTGCAGGTGCGGGTCGGTGCGGTCAACCTCGACGTGCCCCGGTCGATCGGCTACTACGGCGGGGCGGCGGCCGCGGTGGCCCTGGGCCTGGTCGAGCCGCCGCTGGGCCTGGTCATCGCCGCGGTGCCGTTGCTGAAGTTGCTGACGCACCGCGGGCTGCCGCTGGCCGTCCAGTTCGTCGGCGAGGTGTTGGAAGGGGCGTCCAAACCGATCGGCGGCGACGACGAGGCCGTCTTCCACGTCGACGACGAGCAGAAGGACTACGAGGAGGCCATCCGGATCGCGCGGCTCCTGGAGCACGCCCGGCGCCTGCCCGAGCCCCGGGAAGCGTGAGCCCGCCGGCGACGTGGACCCTGGGGCCGGCCCGGACATCCACGGCCTACCCGTACCTCCGCAGCTCGTGGAAGAAGTCGTCGACGACGTTCAGCGCGCCCGATCGGTGCACCTCGTCGTAGACGTACTTGCCCACCGCCAGGTCGAGCACGCCCAGGCCGAAGGGCGAGAACACCACCGTCCCCTCCGCCGGCATGGTCACCCGGCCTGCGATGACGTCATCGAGGGTTCCGGCCAGGAACTCCCGACTGCCGGTGAGCTTCTCGACCAGGTGCGGCGAGGTGTCCGCCTTGAGGCAGTGCTCGATGTCGTCGACGACGTTGGTCGACTCCAGCAGGATCTCGGGCGCGAGGTCCCGCAGCGACACGTGCAGCACCAGCGGTCCGTGGTCGAACCAGGAGACGTCCGTGACGTGAGGCTGTCCCGCCACCGTCGCGAAGACCACCAGGTCGCTGGAGCGGATCAGCTCCTCGGCCGTCTCGTACCGGGCGATGCGGGCGGAGGTGCCCGAACGCTCCAGGTGGCCGCGGAACCCTTCCGCACTGTCGGCGGACAGGTCGTGCACGCCGATCTCCTCGAACTCCCATCCGGTGCCCGCGAGGACGGTGTGGATGTAGCGGGCGATCAGTCCGACGCCGAAGAACCCGACTCGCTTCGGGCGCTCCCGTCCGCGGCTGAGCCGGTCGGCCGCCAGCGCGGCCGACGCGGCCGTCCGCGCGGCGCTGATGATCGAGCTCTCCATGCAGGCGAACGGGTAGCCGGTGTCGTGGTCGTTGAGGATCAGGACGGCCGACGCCCGCGGGATCCCGGCCGCCACGTTGGTCGGGAAGCTCGAGATCCACTTCAGGCCGTCCACCGGTGACGGGCCGCCGATCGAGGCGGGCAGTGCGATGATCCGCGAGGTCGGGCGGTCCGGGAACCGCAGGAAGTAGGACGGTGGGTTCACCGAGTCACCGGCCCCGTGCAGCTTGTAGGTGGCCTCGACGAGATCCATGATCTGCGCCTCCCGGCCCTGCAGCGCCTGCTGGACCTGGGCGCCGGAGACCACCGCGAAGGGCGGCACGGTGAGCGGCTCCGGGGACGCGGACTCGGGCGCGGTGGAGTCGACGGCGGTCATCGCGCGGCTCCCGCGGCCGGGGCGCAGTCGGCCAGGCGCACCGTGTCGGCCAGCGCGACGAGCACCTCCCGGGACCCGGTGAAGGGCTCGCGGCTGTGCGCGGTGCGGATGTTGTCGACGAGCATCAGGTCTCCCACCTGCCACGGTTCGCGCAGTGTGTGGGCGGTGTAGGTCTGGTTGAGCAGCTCCACGATGTCCGCCCCGACGGGGTCGCCGTTGCCGAAGCGGGTGGTGAACGGCAGCCCGTCCGGGCCGTAGGTGTCCACCAGGAACTCGCGGACGTCGGGGTCGAGCGTCCACTCGTTGAGGAAGGCGACCTGGTTGAACCAGCAGCGCTGCCCCGTGATCGGGTGCCGCACGACGGCCAGCCGCCGCTGCCGGGTGCGCAGCCCGCCGTCGGGCTGCCACTCGAACTCGATCGCGTTGGCCCGGCAGTAGTCCTCCACCGCGCGGGCATCGGCTGTGCCGAACGCCTCGGCCCACGGTGCGCCGATCTCCTCGTTGTAGGTGCGGCAGAGCAGCCAGCCCTCCCGCTCGAACCGGTCGACCAGGTCCGCCGGCAGCGCCTCGAGCACCGACGGTGCGTCGGCGACCGTCGTCGCCCCTCCCGACTCGGGCGCGGTCAGGCAGGCGAACATCATCGTGCCGGGGAACTCGAGGGTGTAGCTGAGCTCGTGGTGCATGCACATCTGCTGGTTCGAGGGCCACTTCGTCGAGGTGTACATGCCCTCGGGGTAGACCTGCCGCGGCGCGAACGCCTCGCGCTCCGCCATCAGGTCGGCGGCCAGGGTCCGGAACACCGCAGCGGTCTCGCCCGGGTCCCGCAGGCCGAGCCCGCGGACCATGATCGCGCCGTACTGGGTGACGAGGTTGCGCAGCGCGTCGCGGTTCTCGGCCGCCCAGCGGCCCGCGCCGCCGGGGGCGTCGGCGAGCAGCATCGCGGGTGCGCCGGGTCGCCGGTGCACGTCGAGCAGAGGCGAGGGGGACGGGAACGACATCTCGGTCCTTTCAGGTGGGGTGAAGGTGTGCGGGGCTCGTTCAGGAAGAGCCGGTGACGGTGCCGTTCAGTACCGCCCGTGCCGCCTCGGCCGGGCGGGTGCGCAGGAAGTGGTGGCCGCCGTCCGCGAGCTCGAGCAGGTCGACCTGCTCGGCCAGGAGCAGCCACTCGCGGTAACGGTCGGCGAACCCGACGGTGCTCGGGTCGTCGGAGGCGACGACGGCCGTGACCGGTGCGGCCAGCCGGACCGCGGGCGACGCGTCGAGCGCGTCGACGAGGTAGCCGTTCGCCGACACGCAGTCGTGCCGGTAGGCGGCGCCGACGTGCCGCGCGCGCTGCGTGTCGAGCTCGCCGAGCTCGGTGTAGCCGCCGGCGGCACCCAGGCCGGCCGCGATGTCCGCGTCCTCGCGGGCCTCCAGCTCGGCGGTCCTGGCACGCCGCCGGGCGGCGTCGCCGAGCAGCTGCGAGGCGAGGAAGACCCGCTCGACCGCGACCCCGCGCTGCTGCAGCACCCGCGCGGTCTCCAGCGCGAACGCGGCGCCGGCCGAGTGGCCCCAGAGCAACACCGTGCGGAGGCCGCGCGCGAGGATCTCGGCGACGACCTGGTCGACGACCTGGGCCAGGGGCGCGAACCCCTCGCCCTTCGCGGCCAGGTCGTGCCCCGGCAGCTCGACCGCGAGGACCGCGAGCCCGCTGTCACGCAGGGCCCTCGCCATCGGTTGGAAGTTCACCGCGTTCCCACCGGCGTGCGGGAAGCACACCAGCGCACGCGTGGGGCCGCCGGACTCGGAGAGCGGCTGCAGCAGACCCCGGCGCCTCTCGGGGCGCGAGCCGTCGAGCAGCTCGGCGAGGTCGGCGAGCACCGGGTTGCGGGTGATGTCCTTGAGCGACACCGCCCGGTCCAGTGCGACCGCCAGCTTGACCGCCGAGAGCGACGAGCCGCCGCGGTCGAAGAAGTCGTCGCGGCGGCCGATCTCCTCCTGCGGGACGCCGAGCACCGTCGCCCACGCGGCCGCGAGCCGCAGCTCCGCCTCGGTCACCGGCGCGTCGTACGCCTCCTCGACGACGTCGAGCTCCGCGGCGAGGGCGGTCAGCGCCTTCTTGTCGATCTTGCTGTTCGCGGTCAGCGGCAGCCGCTCGCGACGGTGGAACGCCGAGGGGACCATGTAGACGGGCAGCGACTCGCCGAGCCGCTCCCGCAGCATGTCGACGGGCAACAGCTCGTCGGCGGAGTAGAACGCCACCAGCTGGGCCCCGCTGCCGGCCCTCTCGGCCACCACCACCGCGCCGTCGCGGACGCCCGGGACGCGCAGCAGCTTGTTCTCGATCTCGCCGATCTCGATGCGGAAGCCGCGGATCTTGACCTGCGAGTCCCGGCGGCCCAGGAACTCCAGCTTGCCCTCGGGCAGCCAGCGCCCGTAGTCGCCGCCCTTGTAGAGCCGCTGTCCCGGCCGGTGCGGGTCTGACAGGTAGGCGTCCCGGGTGCGCTCCGGGTCGTTGACGTACCCGCGCCCGACGCAGACCCCCGAGAAGACGATCAGGCCGGGGGCGCCGAGCGGCACCGGGACCAGGTTCTCGTCGACGACGTAGAGGTGCACGTTGCGGACGGCCGGGCCCAGCGGGACCCGCTCGCGGTCCGGCACCCGGTGCATGACCTCGTGGTTGGTGTCGTCGGAGGTCTCGGTGAGCCCGTAGGCGTTCACCAGCGGAATCCCCCGGTCGCCCGCGAACCAGCGCTGCGCGAGCTCCTTCTTCAGCGCCTCACCGGTCACGGAGACGCACCGCAGGTCCGGCAGCGCCCGCCGGCTCCGCTCCAGGTACGACAGCACCGCCTCGAGGTAGGACGGCACGATCTGCACGACGGCCACCCGGCCGTCGGCGACCGTGTCGACGAAGCGCTCGACGTCGAGGATCACGTCCTGCGGGACGATCAGCGTCCGGCCGCCGACCAGCAGCGACGACACCAGCTGCCACAGCGAGATGTCGAAGCACTGCGGCGCGGTCTGGGCGACCACGGCGCCCTCCCCGATGCCCAGGTCCTCGACCTTCGCGAGGAGGTGGTTGAGCATGCCCGCGTGCTCGCACATCGCGCCCTTGGGCTCGCCGGTGGAGCCGGAGGTGAAGTAGATGTACGCGAGCTGGTCCGCCCCCACGGCCACGCCGAGGTCGTCGTCGGGGTTGTCCTCCTCGTAGGCGGTGTCGACGGTGAGCGTCCGGATGCCCGGCAGGGAGTCCAGGGCCTTGTCGAGGGTCGTCGTGCTTCCGGGCTCGGTCAGCACCAGCCGGCACTCTGCGCGGGACAGCGTGGTCGCGATCCGATCGGCCGGGAAGTGCGGCTCGATCGGCAGATACACCCCGCCGGCCTTGAAGACGGCGAGGACCGAGGCCATCCAGTCCAGGTTCCGCTCGGTCACGACGGCGACGACGTCCTCCGCGCCCAGGCCGCGGGCGAGCAACGACCTGCCGATCCGGTTGGCCCGCGAGTCGAGCTCCCCGTACGTCCAGCTCCGATCGCCCTGCACCGCCGCGACGGCATCCGGGTGTTGCCGCACGCGGTCCTCGAACAGCTCGTGGAACCGGCGGTCCGGCAGCGGTCGGCGCGGTCCGGCGAGCCCCTCGATCTGGAACCGGAGCTCCTCGGCGTCGAGCAGGGTATGGGTGTTGTGCTCCGCGTCCGGGTCCGCGGCGACGAGCGCGAGCGCCCGCAGGTGGTAGCCGGCGATCCGCGCGGCGCTCTCCGCGTCGAGGATCTCGGTGCGGTACCGCAGCCCCAGGACGAGCGCGTCGCCGCGCCGCGCAGCCCCCACCGACAGCACGGTGTCGCCGGTGGGCTCATCGGCCGGGCCGGAGGGGTCCACCACGGTCTCGAACGACGGCCCGGCCACGTCGAGCTCGCGGCGCAGTTCCGCGACCGGGAAGTCCCCGTGCGCCAGCAGGTCCGACTCGGCCCTGCGCGTCCCGGCGAGCAGCTCCCGCCAGGAGCCGGCGGCGACCGTCAGCCGGAGCGGCAGCGGGCGACCGCCGACGACGAGGCCCATGACGACGTCGCCCTCGCCGGAGAGCGCCGCGAGCACCTTCGCGTGGGCGGCCAGCAGGGTCGTGCTCAGCGGCAGCCCCCCGGCCGGCCCGGCGACGACCGCTGCCAGGTCGGCGGGAACCGTCGTCTCGTACCCGGCGACCCCGGGCGCCGGGTCGAGGGTCCATCGCGGGATCGCGGTGCGGCCGCCCGCCGTCAGCACGGCCCCCCAGTACTCGCGGCCGGTCGCGGTCGGTTCGTTCACGAGGTTCTCCTGTCCGTTCATCGGGGTGCTCCTAGCGGGCCGGGAAGAGGGCCGCGGCCCAGTCGGGACCTGCTGCAGGGACATCGCGCCTCTCCGGAGCAGGAATGGTCGGAGTGGGGCGGGCGGCCGGTGCGGGCACGCCGTCGTTCATCTCCTGGGCGGGGTTGCCGCCCCAGCGCTCGCCGGCCGGCACCTCTTCGCCCTTCATCAGGAAGGAGTCGGGGCCGAGGACCGCGTCGTCGCCGATCACCACGCCGTAGTGGACGAGCGTGCCGACCCCGACGGTGACCCTCGATCCCAGCGCCGTGTAGTCGGATTTGAAGGCGCCATCCTCCTGCGAGTGACACTGGAGGCTGCTGCCCTCATTGAGGGTGCAGTCGTCACCGATGGTGACGAGCGTGCGCTCGGTCTGGGTCGCGCCGTCGTCGAAGACCCGCTTGCCGATCCGGGTGCCGAGCAGCCGCGAGACCAGGTTCTTGAAGGGCGTCCCGGCGAGCGCCTTGTCGACCTGCGGCACCACGAGCTTCCAGTAGCGTTCGTGCTCCCAGAAACGGCGGTCGTAGATCGAGCACGCCTGCGGCTGCCGCGGGCGGAACTTGCCGCCGAGGCGCTCCACCAGCACGAAGTAGAAGACCGTGAACAGCATCGACGTGATGAGCTCCAGGCCGAAGGCAACCGGGCCGAACTCGGCGTAGACGTCAAACGCCGCCATCCCCAGCAGCAGAATCCCGAGGACGTGCAGCCACCGCACCAGCAGTGCCAGGCCGAGGCTGACCAGGTTGTGCCGGTTCTTGAGCCGCAGCCTGCGCTTCAGCTCGTCGCGGCTGCCCAGCTCGAGCATGACGTCGCGCTGGACCGACCGTGGGATCTCGAACGCGGGCGAGCCGAGCAGCCCGACGCCCTCGCGGACGTCGCCCTCGATCGGGATCATCACCTTGGTCGCCAGCAGGCAGTTGTCCCCCGTCCGGCCCTGCGCCGGGTAGGCGATGTGGTTGCCGAGGAAGTTGCGGGCCCCGATCGTCACCCGGGCCAGCCGGAACGACGTGTTCGAGAAGTCCGCGTTGATCATCGACAGGCCGTCGGCCACGACCGTGCCGGTGCCCAAGGAGCTCAGGAACGGGGTCTCGTGCGCCACTGCCGAGCCGAAGTTGGACCCGGTCTGCTCGACCTGGCCCAGGTCGTACCCGATCCCCCGCAGGTAGTAGACGATGTAGGAGCTGTCGCCGAACAGGTACGTGAAGAGCTTGACGTTGGTCAGCCGGGTGATCGTCCGGTGGATCGAGTAGTGGAACCCGTAGAGCCGGTAGACCTTCTCGGGCCGGACGGTGAGATTCAGCACCCTGGGGACCGTGCAGACCACGACGAGCCCGACCAGCAGGCCGCCGAACACGAGGACGAACGAGGTGGCCAGGGCCTCGAGGTAGAACGTCGCGCTGGTGAGCGCCACGGGCCCCGGGTCGAGGAGTGCCCGCAGCTGCGGCACCTCGGTCAGCAGCATGACCCACCCGCCGAAGCCGAGCGGCAGGTACACGATGAAGAGCTTCAACAGCTGGGAGCCGGTGTAGACGGTCTTGCGCTGCCAGGACGAGGGCGCGGGGGCGACCAGGCGGTAGTCCACGTCCGTCGGCTCGGCGGGTGAGCCGTGCCAACGCTCGCCGGCGGGCACCGACTGCCCGGAGTGCAGAGAGGAGGCGTGCCCCAGCTGTGCGCCGTCGCCCATAGCGGTCCCGATGTCGAGCACGCTCTTCTCGCCGACGACGACATCGCGGCCGAGGGCGACCGGGCCCGTCTCGATCATGCCGTCGGCGGCCCGGTAGCCGATGAGGTAGGCGTCCTTGCGGATCACGGTGCCGGCCCCGATGGTGATCAGGTCCGTGCACACCGGCACGTGCCGGGTGAAGATCGCGACATCGCGGCCGATCTTCGCGCCCAGCGCTCGCAAGTAGAGGGTGTAGAGCGGCGAGCCGACCATCAGCAGCGCCAGCGGGTTGGCCTTGACCAGCGTCTTCACGACCCAGAACCGGAAGTAGCCGAGGCTCCACACGCGGACGCTCCGCTCCTTCCACCGGCCGACGAGAACCCACTTGGCCACGATCGGGAACAGGCACAGGGCCCCGAAGGCCGCAGCGCCGAACTCGACCGCGCGCAGGTAGATGTCGAGCAGGCCGCTGCCCTTGGAGATCCACTGGTAGCCCTGGTCCAGGACGACCCCGGCGCCCGAGGAGTAGCCGATGAAGGTCAGGAACTGCAGGAGCCCGCAGAAGAGGTACTGCAGCGTCCCGGCACGCTTCGGCATCTCAGGCGACGCGTCCACCGGCGCTACGACGGGCGGGACGGCGGCGGGCAGGACTGCGGCGGACGCCGCGGAAGCAGGCTGCGCAGCGGCGGCGTAGGTCTCGGCCAGGCCGGCGATGGTGGGGCGCGCGTAGACGTCCTTGATGGACAGGGTCGGCAGGTCGGCCCGCTTGCGCAGCCGCGCGCAGAAGCGGGTCATCACCATCGAGTCCGCGCCCAGGTCGTCGAAGAAGTTGGCGTCGACCGGCACCTGCGCGACGTCGAGCACCTCGGCCAGCACCGCAGCCAGGCCCGCCTCGACCGACGCCGCGGCGGGCGCCGGAGCCGACGGGACGACCGCGGGGGCCGTGGCGAACGCCTTCACCAGTCCCCGGATCGTCGGCTCCGCGTAGATCTGCTTGATCGACACCGACGGCAGGTCGGCCCGCTTGCGCAGCCGCGCGCAGAACCGCGTCATCACCATCGAGTCCGCGCCCAGGTCGTCGAAGAAGTTGGCGTCGACCGGCACCTGCGCGACGTCGAGCACCTCGGCCAGCACCGTCGCGAGCGCCTCCTCGGTCGGCGAGGACGACGGGGGCGCGGGTGCCGCGAGCGGGGTCGGCACGGGCGCAGGCGGCTGCAGGAGGGCGGCCGGCTCCGCGGCGACCGGGATGCGCGCCGACAGCTCGATGACGGGCCCGGACCCCGTGTGGGAGCGCAGCTTGTCCAGCTGCTCGAGCAGCCGGGCGTTCTCGGCACGCAGCCGCTCCACCTCGTCCGCGCCGGGGAGCGCGGCGGGCGCCGTCCGCGGAAACGGCGTCGGACGGAGTCCGCGCGCCCCCGGCGCCGGCAGGCTCGCCCGGTCGGTGAGGCCCTGCGGCGTCATCGGGATGGCGCCGAGGCGCTCGAGGCGCGCAGGCACGTGGTGCGGCGCCAGCCTTTCACGCAGCCAGGAGTGGATCACCTGGTCGGCGAGGTCGGAGGTGTCCGCGCGAAGGGTGTAGTAGCCGACGAGCTCGATGTCGCCCGCCACGGCCTCCTGGACGCCGACCACCGCGGCCGCGATCCCGGGGACGGCGAGCATCGCGGACTCGATCTCGGTGAGGTCGACGCGCTCGCCGCGGAGGTGGACCTGGCGGTCGAGCCGGCCGCGGTACTCGATCTCGCCGGCGTCGTTGACCCGGCCCAGGTCGCCGGTGCGGTAGATCCGGCCCGACGGGTTGCCCGGGATGCCCATGAAGTCGTCGACGAACGCGGCGGCGGTGAGGGCGTTGTGCTCGGGGTAGCCGCAGGCCAGCCCGATCCCGGCGACGGCGAGCTCGCCGGTCTCGCCGTGCGGGAGCGCCCGGCGGGGGACGTCGGGGTCCAGGACCGCGGTCGCGTAGGTGGGCAGCGGCACGCCGATGGTGACCGGCTTGTCGGGGTGCACCTCGGTCCAGGTGGCGGGGACCGTCGCCTCGGACGGCAGGTAGGCGTTGAGGAAGCGCCGGTCGCTGCGGTGCCACCGGGCGATCAGGCTCTGCGGGCAGGCCTCGCCGGAGACCAGCAGGAACCGGAGCCCGGGCAGGTCGTCCTCGAGCGTGGCGAGCAGCGTCGGGGTGGTGGACAGCGCGCTGACGCGCTTCGCGGAGAGGTACGCGTGCAGGTCCTGGCCACGCAGCGCGACGCCGTCGGGAGCGGGGACCAGCGTCGCGCCCGCGGCCCACGCCACCCAGACCTCGGCGACGGATCCGCCGGAGCCCGGCGTCTGGCCCTGGAAGAGGCGGAGCCCGCGGATGCCGTAGATCTCGGAGGCGACGCGGGCGAAGTTCGCGATGCTCCGGTGGTCGATCTCGACGCCCTCGGGCCAGCCCGCGGAGCCCGTGCCGTAGACGATGTAGGCCGGACGGCCCTCGTGGCTGCCGCGCTCGGTCGGCTGCAGCCGGTTCCCGCTCATCTCCGCGATCAGCGGCGCCGCCTCGTCGATCGAGATCAGCTCGGCCCCGGTCGTCCTCAGGAACTCGGTGCTCTCGACCCGCCCGCGCAGGTGCGACCGGGACAGGACGATCCGCGCCCGGGCGTCGGCGACGACGTAGGCCGTCCGCTCCGCGGGGGCGTCCACGTCGAGCGGCACGCAGGTGCCGCTGATCTTCAGTACCGCCAGGAGGCCTACGTAGGCCTCGACGCGCTGGTCGAACAACAGCGCGATCCGGTCCCCCGCGGCAGCGCCGTGCAGCCGCAGGTAGCGGGCGAGCCGGTTGGCCCGCATCTCGAGCTCGTCGTAGGTCAGTGACAGCCCGTCCGCGTCGACGGCGAGCTGGCCGGGTCGGCCGTACTCGCGGATCCAGTCGCACCGCTCCTCGAAGACGGTGTCGAGCCGCTCGTTCCGGCGAACCCGCCACCCCTGGGCCTCGTGCTGGTCGACGAGCACGAGCTCGGACAGGACGGCCCCCGTACGGGGGTGCAGGTCCGGCCGCACCGTCACCGGCGCGTCGCCGGCGACGGTGTTGCCTGCGGACTGCGGCGTCAAGGACATCGCTCAGGCCACCAGGGTCTTGTCGACCCGCTCGGTGGACAGGACGTCGCCGTACAGCTCCTGCACCCAGTTCGTCTGGTAGACGGTGTCGAGGTAGCGCTCGCCGAGGTCCGGGGCGATCGTCACCGAGGTGAGGTTGCCGGCGTCATTGCGGTCCAGCCAGCTCGCGGCCCCGCTGACGACGGTACCGGTGGAGCCGCCGAACAGGAACCCGCGCGCGGCCAGGCGGTGGCAGGCCACGATGGCGTCGGCCTCCTCGACGAACACCACCTCGTCGATGTAGGACCTGTCGAAGATCTCCGGGACGACGCCCGTACCCAGGCCGGGGATCAACCGGCGACCAGGCGGGGCGCCGAAGGTCACCGAGCCGACCGCGTCGATCGCGACCACGCGGACCTGCGGCCGGTACTGCCGGAACCAGCGCGCGCAGCCCATCAGCGTTCCCGTGGTGCCCGCCCCCACGAACAGCACGTCGAGCCGAGGGAACTGCTCCGCGATCGCCGGCGCCGTCGTCCGGAAGTGCGCCTTCCAGGCGTTCGGGTTGGCGTACTGGTTGAGCCACAGGTAGCGGCTGTCGCCGGCGCACAGCTCGCGGACGTGGTCGAGCCGGGCCCCGAGGAAACCACCCGCGTTCGGCTCGGTGATCACGTGCACCTCGCTGCCCAGCGCCTCCATCAGCCGACGGGTCGCCAGGTTGCAGCGGGAGTCGGTGACGCACACGAACCGGTAGCCCCTGTTCGACGCGATCATGCTGAGCGCGACGCCCAGGTTCCCGGACGAGGACTCGACCAGGATCGACCCCGGCCGCAGCCGGCCCTCCTGCTCGGCGGCCTCCACCATGGCGGTCGCGGCCTTGAGCTTGATGGAGCCGGCGAAGTTGAATCCCTCGCACTTCAGGTAGAGCCCGTGCCCGACGACGGGCTCGAGGTCCACGTACAGTTTCTCCTCGTTGAACTCCTGCGGAACCGAGATGATCGGCACGGCCCTCCCCCTTTCATGAGCAGCAGGTGTGCTGCGCTGTCCTTGGATCGGTCTCCTTCTGCGGCGGACCACCGGCTGGCTGTCGACCCGATACGAGAGTCGTCGGTGAGGCCGCACGCGGCCATGGGGCCGGCACCCGAGGCGTCGGGGCGGTCCCCCGGGTCGCAGGAGGGTTGTCCCCCCGACGCCCGGAGCGCGATGACGGCGGCGCGCCGGGCTTCGGGAACCCGCACTGCTCGACGCGGCTTTTCGCAGGTCGATCGCGGTCCGGTCGGGTTTCCACCCCCACGGACGGGGCCGGCACCACGGTGCCCGGGGGAGGCCCCTCGCGCCCCGGGACCGCGCCCGGCGGGGGTATACACCCGCGCTCGCGGCCGGCCCGCCGTTCGGGTTCTCCCGGTCGGCCCCGCCGCCGTGCGGGGCGGGTTCGGCCCCCACCCCCGCCGGGCACGTACTCCTCGCGGCCACCTCGGTGGTGGCCGGAATCCTGTTCTGACATCGCGGTCCCGTTACTACGAGTCCTTCACTCCACTCGGCCCGGAAGAAGCCGAGTGGGAACGGCTGTACCGACACTCGGGAGTCGTCACCGCCCCGTTACACCGGGGCGGACACAGACGGTCCACTCCAGACGTCATCCACCGACCGCTGCGATCCGGGCTACCGGCGTGTAGCCCTGTCTAAGCATTCGGTCTTTCATCGACGTCCGGGCGCGGCCTCCGAGGAGATGGGCCCTGCAACGTCGGCCGGTCCTCATTCGGTGAGAACCGCTGACGGTCGGCGCGACGCACGACGATGCGGTTGTCGTCGGTGACAATGGCGGCCCTACGGCCATTTGCGGTCATCTTGATCTTCTCCTCGACTACGCTGTCTGCATGAAGATCCGCGCGCGACGCTACCACGAGAAAGGTCCTCTTCTCTGTACGCAGGAGTACGTAAGAGGGTCCGGCCCTGGGTTCATACCTGGAAGAGTCGAGCAGATCTCGTCCACGGATTCAATCTGATTACTGATCGTTCACCTGATGTCACTCACAACGATCATGAGCGGCCTGGGTTCGACCGAAGGAAGCCTCCAGCCCGATGCGAACAGGTCAGTCGAAGAGGCCGAACGTTACCTCGACGCCTGCCTGCGATCCACAGCCGACCACCCTCGAACGGCGGCGCCTCACCCTTTTCACCGCGCAACGAGGCCGTCGAAGGAAGGCGGTCGAATCGACCGGGAACTGCGCACCTGCCGCATCGGCCGCAGCAGAGATCAGAAGCAGAAGGGAACGATTCAAGCACCTTCGAGCGGCGCTCGAACAGGGAGATCGAATCGATTGATCCTGCCTTTCCTACCATTTCTCTCCGGATTACACTCAACCGGCTCGTCCCGACGCCGTGCAACGAATTGAGGGTCGAGACGTCGAATCGGGCCCGGTCGGGGCGCCCGGTGACCCGGGCGCCGTGGGTGTCGTCGTCGGCCCGATCGAGGTTTCGGTGCGGCGCCCACCGCCGCACGACCCGGTCCGGGGCGCGCTGCTGGATGCGAAAGCTGATTCGACCCATGCAGACCTGAGACTCCACCCACCGGCGCTGATACCACTCAGGAGCGGCGAATCGCGGACGATCCGCCAGGTGTCAAGGCCCGGCCGTGGGGTATCGCCCGCGGGTGAACCTCCTGCCCCGTTCCCGGGCCCGTGTGCGCTGGGGTGTCGCGTTCGTCCTGGCGGTCCTGGCGGTCCTGGTGCTCCTGCCCGGCTGCTCGGCGGAGAGCCGGCACAACCTCGTCGACACGATCCGGGAGGCGGTCGACCAGGCCAAGCAACGCCGCGCGGAGCAGTCCGGCGACACCTCGGGACAGCCCGACGCCCGAAGCCCCATCGGCACCGACAGCCGGAACGCCTTCGACTACGCCCAGTACCAGAACACGGTCTCCAGCACCTTCGGACTGCTCGAGCGCTACTGGACCGAGACCACACCTGCGCTCGGCGGCACCTACAGCAGCCCGCGGGCCTACACCTACTACCGATCCGACGAAGGTGGAGGCCCGGCCTGCGGCCGCGATCCCGCCCCGCCCGGGAACGCGTTCTACTGTCCCGTCGGCGACTTCATCGCCTGGGACGAGTCGGGCCTGCTGATCCCGTACTACGTCAGCGGCGGGGACTTCGCCGCGTCGTTCGTCCTCGCCCACGAGTTCGGCCACGCGATGCAGGCCCGGCTCCCGCAGCAGGAGCAGCCCGGCGTGATGCGCGAACTGCAGGCCGACTGCTTCGCCGGTGCATGGTCACGCTGGGTGTCCCAGCAGGGCCTGCTCGAGGCCGGCGATCTCGACGAGGCCACCCTCGCGGTGTTCTCGGCCCGCGACGTCCCGGGAACCGCCTGGACCGACCCCGCCGCCCACGGCAGCGGCTTCGAACGCACCCGCGCCTTCGGCGACGGGGTCGAGCTGGGAGCCCGCGCCTGCTACCCGGCACCCGCCGAGCGGTGGGTGCTCTCCCGCGGCTGACCGCCCGCCCGGCTGCTCGACGGCCCCTGCCTGACCTGCCTGCGCACCGGTGAGACCGTCGCCGTCGAGGACATCCCCGCCGACACCCGACGGCCCGCCTTCACCCGCCGCGGCCGCCACGAAGGCGCGGGCTCCTCGCTGTCCGTGCCGATGACCGTGCACCACGACGCCGTCGGCGCGCTCAACCTCTACAGCCGCACCCCCGGCGCCCTCCCCACCGCCGATCGCGACCGCGCCGCCCGGTTCGCCGGCCAGGCCGCCGGGGCCGTCGCGCTGGCGCTGCGCCTGCGCGAGCGCGAAGCCGAGGCCCAGCACCTCGAGACCGCCCTGCGGTCACGCTCCACGATCGACCAGGCGGTCGGCATCCTCATGGCCCGGGCCCACCTCAGCCCCGACGCCGCCTTCGAGGTGCTGCGCCGGCGCTCCCAGGACAGCAAACGCAAACTCCGCGACCTCGCCGCCGACCTCATCGCCGACGCCGCCACCCACCGCTCCGGGTGACGCCCGAGCCACCGGGCTGCCGGCGATGTTCAGCGGCAGGGTTTAGCGGCGAGCTCGACGGGAAGGCGATCGTCAGGGTCCGGGTCGGAGCGCGCACCGGCCAAGGCCTCAGGTCCGGCCGGTACAGACGACGCGGCGGCCGGACCGCCCGCACCCGTGCCGCGCCGCCATGCGCGCGGGGGGACGCGGGACGTCGACGGGTGCACGGGGGGAGATGTGCCGCAGATGCGCCGTAGCCGGCACGGCCGCCGCCACGTCGTCACGGCCCTCGTCGAGGAGGACGGCGACGCCCGGATCACCCTCGCCGGACACCTGGGCGGCGACGCCGTCGACGGTCTGGCCGACGAACTGGCCGCCGTCCTGCGCAACGCCGACCGCGTCACCGTCGATCTCGACGGGCTCAGCACCCCGGACCCGGCCGCCCTCGGGGTGTTCGCCACCGCGCTCGACCGGGCCGGTGGGTGGGTCTTGCCGTCCGGATGCGGGGTGTGTCCCCAGCTGTCGGCGAGGCGGTTCCGACCAGGCCTCGCTCGTCCGGGCCCCCGCCCGGGCCCTACCCGAGCCACGCGTGAGGTGACGCCGTGACTGTGCAGAGCGGTTCCCACGACGACACCGACCCCGGCGCCGTCCGGCTGTCCAGGTCCTCGCCGACACCCGGCACCGTCGTGATCGGGGTGGGCGGCGAGCTCGACGCGGCCACCGAACCCACCGCTCGCACCTTCACCACCGCGCAGCTCGTCCATCGCCCCGGACACGTGATCGTCGACGTCTCCGAGGTCACCTTCCTCGGCTCCGCCGGCCTGAGATGGCTGCTCGACCTGCGCGACTCCGCGCGCGGCACCGGCTTCGCCCTCCACCTCGCCGGCGTCGCCCACGGCCGCGCCGTGGAGCTCGTGCTCCGCACGGCCGAGCTCACCACCCTGTTCGGCATCGGCCCCTCCGCCCAGGACGTCCTGGACCGGCACGAACCATGAGCGGCACATGATCCGCCGTCCGGTGGAGGCCGCGTTCGCCACCGTCGCGCGGTGGCGCGCCGGACGGGCACTGCACACACACGGCACCGTCGTCGACGGAGAGCTGGAGCTCGACCCCCACTCCGCGATCGGGCGCGTGCTCGGGCCGCCGGCAGCCCGGCGGGCCGTGGTCAGGGCGTCCAAGTCGATCGGCACCCCGAACGGCCACACGGACCTGCTCGGCATGGCGGTCCGGATCCCCGCGGGAGACACGGCGGTCGACATCCTGTTCGCGTCGACCGGCACGAACCGCCTGACCCGGCTGCTGCTCGCCCCTTCAGGGCACTGGTGGGGCCGCCCCTACAGCACGCTGCTCCCCTACCGGGTCGGCGGACGGGCGATGCTGCTGGGCCTCGACCCCGTCGACGGCCCGCCTGCCGGAGCCGATCCGGCCGACGTCGCCGCAAGCGTCGCGAGCAGTCCCGTCGAGTTGGTGGTGACGGAGTGGCCGCTGACGGGCCGGCGACGTCCTGCGGGCAGGCTCCGGCTCGACGCGGTCCCCGAACCCGGTCCGCCGGTCACCTTCGACCCCGTCCTCAACTCGCTGCAGGCGCTGCGTCCGGTCCGATTCCTCGCCGGCCTGCGGGAGTGGGCGTACACGGGCTCGCGGCGCGGCCGGAGGGCCGAGGACACCGACTCGATCAGGCTCCCCGGGGGCCGCTGACCGCCACCTCACGCCCTGCCCGCCGCGGTCGGCCGCGCGGCCCGTCGGAGCGCGTTCGCCACGGTCGAAACGACCGGGTCGGGCACCGCGTGCCGAACGAGTGCAGCGGCGGGACGGCCGACGGCCCGGAACGCGGCGCCGATCGGGCGGTGCAGCTCCCACCGGGTGTAGGCGCTGCTGCGCAGGGTGACCCCGTCGATCGTGCCGTCGACGGTGGCGTTCTGCGTGAGCGGTGCATCGAGGTTGTCCGGCGCGCCGGCGGGCTTGGGCTGCCCGGTGTCGTGCAGTTCGTAGCCGAACCGCCGCAGGAGCGCGTCGACGACACGGGGCGCGAGGGCCTCGGCCGTGATCAGCGCCTTCGCCGAGCCACCGATCACCAAGTCCCGCACCGGATGGTGGGCCGCGTGCACGATGGCGTCGGCGACGACGCCTGCGGGGTAGGCGGGCGGCGGGGCGACCGGTTTGGTTCCGATCTTCGTCCGGGCGTTGTCGAACAGTGGGGTGTTGATCGTCCCCGGCATGACCTGCGTGACGCTGACCGGCACGCCGTCGTGCTGGAGCTCCATCCGCAGCGCCTCGAGGAAGCCGTCGATCCCGTGCTTCGAGGAGCAGTACGCGGACTGCAGCGGGATGGACCGCTTGGCACCCATCGAGGACATGGCGATGAACGCGCCGCCCTGCCGGCGCAGGTGGGGAAGCGCCGGCAGGGCCCCGTGCACCTGGCCGAGCAGGTTGACCTGCACCACGCGGGCGAACTCGTCGGTGGTGGTGTCGTCGAACCCCGCGACGAGGAGCACGCCCGCCACGTGCACCCACGTGTCCAGCCGGCCGAACGTCTCGACGGCCCGGTCGGCCACGGCGCACACCTGAGCGGGGTCGGTGACGTCGGCGACCACGGCGGTCGCCGCACCGCCGCCGGACTCGATCTCGGCTACGAGCGACCGCAGGCCCGGTTCGCCGCGGGCGGCCACGACGACGCGCGCACCCTGGTCGGCGAACCGCAGCGCGGTGGCGCGGCCGATCCCGCTCGACGCGCCCATCACGACGACGACCTGCTCGGCTACGGGTTTGAGCTGCACTGTGCCTCTTCCTGGAGGGTGGGGGCGGGCGGGATCGAACGGGGACGAGAGGTCAGGCCGCGCTGTCGGTCACGGAGGCCGTCCGGCCGGGGCGGGGTGCCGCGCCGGTGGCCTGGCGAATCAGCCGCACGATCGCGCCGGGCGCGTCCGACTGCGGGGCGTGGCCCGCGCCGAGCAGGGGCACGAAGCGGGATCCGGCGATCAGCCAGAGGTAGCGCGGTGTCTGCCCGGCGGCGATGACGTCGGCAGTGCCCTGCACGAGAATCACGGGGCAGTCGATCCGCTGCATCCCGGTCGGGACGTCGGCGAGGATCCCCCACCACAGGAGCCGCCAGTAGTCGGCCGACTCCGCGAAGCCGGCCTTCAAGGCGCGCGCCTCGACCGGGCTCGCCCGCCACGGCGCCGCTCGCAAGCCGGTGGGCAGCAGGGTTCGGCCCAAGGCCGACCGCGCCATCCCGTCGAGCCGCGGGGCGACGGCGCGGAGCGCCAGCCGGGCGAGGCTCATCGCGGCGCCCTGGTAGATCCGCTCGGGCGGCGTGTTCAGCCCGGACGGGGCGATCGCGACGACGGACAGCGCCCGCCCCCGGCTGGCCAGCTCCAGCGCCACCCGCGCGCCGACGGAGTTGCCCAGGACGTGCACGCGCCCCACACCGAGTTCGTCGAGGTCGGCCTCGACCGCATCGGTGATCGCGGTGATCGCACGCTCGACCTCGTACGTACCGGCTACCCGTGGGGGGCCCGGATGCGCAACGGTGCCGCCGCCGTCCCGTCCCGGGTGCTCGGCCGGCGGGCCGCGGTCGTGGGCGGTCCGGAAGGCGTCCGCCGCTTCTACGACCCGCGGCTGCGCCGGCGGGGCGCCTTCCCCCTGCCGATCAAGCTGGTGCTGTTCGGACCGGGAACCGTGCACGGCCTCGACGACGCCGAGCACCACCTGCGCAAGGCCCTGTTCCTCGGCGTGATCACCCCGGAGACCGTCGCGGCGCTGGGCGAGCGGGCGGAGCGGGAGCGGACGTCGGCGACCGCCGACTGGGCGCACGGGGACCGGGTGGTGCTCTTCGACGAGGCGGTCCAGGTCATCGCCAGGTCCGTGCTGCCCTGGGCGGGCGTTCCGATCAGCGGCGAGGAGCTGTCCCGCCGGGCCGCGCAGATGGCGACCGTCCTGCACGGTTTCGCGGCGCACGGCCCCGCCTACGCCCGGGCCGTGCGGGCCCGGTTGCAGGTGGGCCGCTGGGCACGAGGCCTGATCCGCGGGACCCGCGCCGGGCGGATCCAGCCACCACCCGGCACGGCGCTGCACGCCGCCGCCGCCGCTCGCGACACCAAGGGTGACCTGCTACCGGAGCGGGTGGCCGCCACCTCGCTGCTCAACGTCGTCCGGCCCGCCGTGGCCGTGGCGTGGTTCGTCGCGTTCGCCGGGAAGGCGCTGCACGAGCACGCCGACTGGCGGGAACGGATCGCCGCCGGGGACGACGCGGCGCTCGACGCGTTCGTGCAGGAGGTGCGCAGGCTCTACCCGTTCGTGCCGGTGCTCGCGGCCCGGGCGAGGAAGGGCCAGGACGTCCTCGGGGTGCACGTCCCGCGCGGCGGTCTCGTCGTGCTCGACGTGCACGGAACCGACCACGATCCCGTGCACTGGCCGGATCCCGACCGCTTCGACCCGAACCGCTTCCTGCAGGGGGCCGTCGATCCCGACACGCTCGTCCCGCAGGGCGGTGGTGACGTGGCGAACGGGCACCGCTGTCCGGGCGAGGGCGTCACCCTGACCCTGCTCGCGGTCGCGACCCGCGCCCTGGCCCGGCTGCCCCACACCCTTCCACCCCAGGACCTCGGTTACGACCTGACCCGGATCCCGACCCGTCCCAGGAGCAGCGTGGTCCTCACCGACGTCCGACCCGACGCCGGCACCGGCGGTTCACCTCCTACGAGGTGAGGAACGCGCGCAAGGCGGGAAGCCGGCGGCTGTGGTCCCAGTCCGCCACGACGTCCTCGGGTCGCTCGGTCGTGCGCCAGGTCGGCGACCTCCCCGAACGGTGGTTGGGGCCGCCACGGCGGGTACCCGAGGGGGATGGACGACTCTGCGAACCTTCCCCTGCCCGACTACGACCACCTTCCCGTGGGCAGCCTCCAACACCGCATCCGCACCCTCGACGCCGACGGGGTGACCGCGCTCCTGGACTACGAACAGGCACACGGGCGCCGGTTCAACGTCGTGCAACTGCTCACCCAGCGGCTCGACGCCCTGCGCTCCGGTGACGCCCAGCCGTCCGGTGGCGATCCGGCCGCGCCGCAGCCCGAGCAGGCCCCGGCGCCGGCGGGCGGGTCGCCGGGCAACGCGGCCGCGACCCCGGACAACAACCAGCCCCTCCGGCACGGGGTCGCAGGGCAGACCCCCAACCGCGACATCCGCTCCCGGTAGACCTCGGTCGCGTCGGTGGGCCTCAACCCGCGAAGATGTACTCGACCTGGTCGAACGAGTCGGCCGCCAACGTGTAGAACAGCCGCACCGGCGTGGTCCCGACGTTCGTGACCGTGCTCGGTCCCGCCCGGGATGAACACCGCGGACCCCGCCCGCAGGAGATGCTCGGCACCGTCCAGTCGGAGCAGCGCGACGCCCTGGACCAGGTAGTAGATCTCCGCCGGCGCATGCGAGTGCACGCCCAGCCAGCCCTCCGGTTCCAGCTCGGCGACGCCCGCGGTGAAGTGCCGGGTCGGTGAGCGCGGTTCGCCGAAGAGGGTGCGGAAGGCGAGGCTCCCTCGCGTGGGGTCGTTCCACGACTCCGGGACGACGTCGTTCTCGTGCAGCACGATCGGTACCGGGTCCATCGAGGCCCCTCCTGTCGCCGCCGGGTCCCGCACAGCCCGGCGGGGCCGTCGGATGCCCTCGGGACGACCACCGGAAACCGGCGCCCGGACCGGAAGTCCCACGGGGGCGGGTTGGTCGCCGGCGGGAGGGGAACGTCGTGTCCGACGGACGATCAGCCGGCAGTGGAGGCGCGAGATGGCCAAGGACCAGTTCACCCAGCAGGACCCGACCGAGCAGAACGCGGCGCCCGGCAGCGGCAACGAGACCATCGAGCACCCGGGACGCACCGCCGACATGGATGTGCGGCCCGACCACGGCGAGCAGACCTACCGCGGAACCGGACGCCTCGAGGGGAAGAAGACGGTGATCACCGGAGGCGACTCCGGGATCGGGCGGGCGGTCGCGATCGCGTTCGCCCGCGAGGGCGCCGACGTGCTCATCACCTACCTGGAGGCGGAGAAGGACGACGCGGAGGAGACCGCACGCTGGGTGCGCGACGCCGGACGGACCGTCGTCACGGTGCCGGTCGACCTCCGCGAGGAGCAGAACTGCCGGGAGGTCGTGGAGCGGGCGGTGAGCGAGTTCGGCCGGATCGACGTCCTGGTGAGCAACGCGGCCTACCAGATGTCGCAGGACGGCGGGATCGACGACATCACCAGCGAGCAGTTCGACCGGGTGATGAAGACCAACGTCTACCCGTTGTTCTGGTTGTCCAAGGCCGCGGTGCCGCACATGCCGCCCGGCTCGTCGGTGATCACGACGTCCTCGGTGCAGGCGTTCCAGCCCTCCCCGCACCTGCTGGACTACGCCACGTCGAAGGCGGCGATCGTGAACTTCACCAAGGGCCTGGGGCACAACCTCGTCGACCGCGGGATCCGGGCCAACTCCGTCGCGCCCGGACCGGTCTGGACCCCGTTGATCCCGGCCACGATGGACGAGAAGAAGCTGGAGTCGTTCGGGGCGCAGGCTCCCATGGGCCGGGCCGCGCAGCCCGCGGAGCTGGCCCCGTTCTACGTTTTCCTGGCCTCGCAGGAGTCGAGCTACATGACCTCGGAGGTCCTCGGCGTTACCGGCGGATCCCCGATCACCTGAGCCCCGCCGGGCGGGGCAGGCGCGGGAATGCACTTCACGGCGGGATAGGCCCGTTCGGCTGGCCTCGCTCGCGCCGCCCCGACCACCGGAGGCCCTGGTCACAGGCTCCGGACGGAGCCCGGGACCGGGGCCTCAGTCGTTGGCGACAAGCCTGGATGACAAGAGCAACTAGGCTTGATGCTTCGCGGGTGCACGAAGTCACGCAGGCGATGTGCCTAGCGTTGCTGAGGAATGGACTCCCGCCGAACGACCAGCTCGTTCAGCCTCAGGCTCACCAACGGTGGTCCGGCGCTCC
>NZ_JAODNI010000071.1 GCF_025465255.1 Pseudonocardia sp. | reverse complement strand
CCCATGTGCGGGTACGTGTGCCCGATCGGCGGCACCATGGTCTCCTTGATCGCGCGCGGGCTCGTCCAGCGCTGCACGTTGAGCATCGAGCCCGCCTTGTCGTTGGTGCCCGAGGCCCGGCTGCCGCCGAAGGGCTGGCGGGAGACGATCGAGCCGGTCGGGCGGTCGTTGACGTAGAAGTTGCCGGCGGCGTGCCGCAGCGCCCGGTGCGCGTCCTCCACCGCGGAGCGGTCGGTCGCGAAGACCGCGCCGGTCAGGGCGTACGGGCTGGTCGCGTCGACGAGGCCGAGCGTCTCCGGCCACGCGTCGTCGTCGTAGACGTGCACCGCGAGGATCGGGCCGAAGTACTCGGTCGTGAACGCCTCGTCGAGCGGGTCCGTGCCGATCAGGACCGTCGGGTCGACGAACCGGCCCACGCTGTCGTCGCAGCCCCCGCCGACGAGGACCTCCAGGCTGTCCGTGTTCTTCGCGCGGTCCAGGGCGGCCCGGTGCCGGTCGAACGCGCGGGCGTCGATCACGGCGCCGCCGAAGTTCGCGAAGTCCGCGACGTCGCCGTACCGCAGCGAGCGCGTGACGTCCGCGAGCTCGTCCCGCAGGCCGCCGCGCCAGATGCTCCGCGGCACGTACGCGCGCGAGGCCGCCGAGCACTTCTGGCCCTGGTACTCGAACGCGCCGCGGACGAACGCCGTGGTCAGCGGGGCCGGATCGGCGGAGGGGTGGACGACGATGAAGTCCTTGCCGCCCGTCTCGCCGACGATCCGCGGATAGCTGCGGTAGCGGTCCAGGTTCTCCCCGATCGTCCGCCAGAGGGTCTTGAACGTGGCGGCCGAGCCGGTGAAGTGCAGGCCCGCGAAGCCCGGGTCGGTGAGCGCCACGCGGGAGACCGCGAGGCCGTCACCGGTCACCATGTTGATCACGCCGGGCGGCAGGCCGGCCGCCTCGAGCAGGCGCATCGTGAAGTGCGCGGCGAACTGCTGGGTGGGCGTCGGCTTCCACACGACCGTGTTGCCCATCAGCGCGGGCACGGTCGGCAGGTTCCCGGCGATCGCCGTGAAGTTGAACGGCGCGATGGCGACGACGAAGCCGTCGAGCGGGCGGTAGTCCATCCGGTTCCACTCGCCGGGCACCGAGCGCGGCTGCTCGGCGATCACCCGGCGGGCGTAGTGGACGTTGAAGCGCAGGAAGTCGATCAGCTCGCAGGCGGCGTCGATCTCGGCCTGCTGCACGGACTTCGACTGCCCCAGCATCGTCGCGGCGTTGATCGTGTCCCGCCACGGCCCGGAGAGCAGGTCCGCGGCGCGCAGGAAGACCGCGGCGCGCTCGTCGAAGGGGAGGGCGGCCCAGTCCCGGGCGGCATCCTGCGCGGCGCGGACCGCGTCGACGACGTCCGCGTCGGTGGCGTTCGCCGACGTCCCGAGGACCGACGAGTGCAGGTGCGGCTCGACGACGTCGAAGCGCTCGCTCTCGGCCATCCGGTGGCGTCCGGCGATGGTCTGGGTCAGCTCGATCCCGGCGCCGCGCAGCTCGGCGACCTTCTTCTGCAGCGACTCCCGCTCGGCGGAGCCGGGGGCGTAGGTGCGGACCGGCTCGTTCGCCGGCTCCGGAACGGTGGTTACGGCATCCATCGAGCAGACCTCCTTGGGTGTCAGCGGGAGAGAAGGGACCGGGCGAAGAACGCGAGGTTGGCGGGGCGCTCGGCGAGGCGCCGCATGAAGTAGCCGTACCAGTCCGCGCCGTAGGGCAGGTACACGCGCATCTGCGATCCCGACGCGGCGATCCGTTCCTGCTCGGCGACGCGGATGCCGTAGAGCATCTGGAACTCGTGGTCGTCGGGCGTGCGGCCGTGCTCGGCGACGAGCGCGCGCGCGGCGTCGATCATCGCGGCGTCGTGCGTGGCGACCATCGGGTAGCCGGGGCCGGCGAGCAGCACGCCCAGGCACCGCACGTACGACTCGTCCACGTCGGCCTTCGCCGAGAACGCGACGGACGCGGGCTCCGCGTAGGCGCCCTTGACCAGCCGCACCCGGGATCCCGGCCGGGCGAGGTCCGCGCAGTCGGACTCGGTGCGGCGCAGCGCGGACTGCAGCACCGCGCCCAGCCAGGGGTACTCCGCGCGCAGCTCCGTCACGACGGCGAGCGTGAGGTCCACGCCTGTGTGGTCCTCCATGTCGACGGTCGCGGTGGTGCCCGCACGGGCCGCGGCGGCGCAGATCGCGGCGGCGTTGTCCCGGGCGATCGCCTCGCCGTCCCGGGGGAGCGCCCGGCCCAGCGCGGAGAGCTTGATCGACACCTCGGCCGAACGAGCGAGCCCGCGGGCGGCCAGGCCGTCGAGCAGGTCGACGTAGGCGTCCCGGCAGGCCGCGGCCTGCGCGGCGTCGAGGGTGTCCTCGCCCAGATGGTCGAGGCTGACCAGCAGGCCCTTCGCGGCCAGCTCGGTGGTGGCGGCGAGGGCGGAGCCGAGGTCGTCACCCGCGACGAACCGGTCGACCAGTCGTCGGGTCACGGGGGCCGTCGTGACCAGGTGCCGGACGTGCGGACGCCGGGAGACGGCGAGGAGCGTGGAGCCGAACATGCGACCTCCAGAATCCGATGGGAGAACGGTAGGAGTCCGGCGGCCCCGAGCCCATGGATAGCCGCTCCACGATTGCGGCAGTTCCTCGTACAGCTGTATGAAGAGCGGGTGATGACCCCGGAGCTGCAGGACGTCGTCGACGACGTGTCCCGGCTCCTGGGCACGCCCGCGATCCTGGAGGACCGGCACTTCAACCTCGTCGCCTTCGGATCGCACGCCGGTGAGGTGGATCCCGTGCGGCAGCGCTCGATCCTGCAGCGCCGCTCGTCCGCCCAGGTCCAGGAGTGGTTCGAGCGGTTCGGGATCGCGACGAGCGAGCGGCCGGTCCGCACGCCCGCGGACGCGGGGCTCGCCGTCGTCGCCCGCGTGTGCCTCCCGGCGCGCTGGAACGGCGTGACCTATGGCTACCTCTGGCTCCTCGACGAACGGCACCGGCTCGACGACGAGAGCCTCGAGCGCGCTATGCCCCGTGCGGCCAGGGCGGGCACGATCATGGCGCAGCAGGCCCGGACCAGGGAGAATCTCGACGCACAGGTCGGCGAGCTGCTCGCCGGGGATCCGGACACCGTCGAGGCGGCGGCCGCCGAGATCGACCGGCTGGGCGCGATCGGCCGGGACACCCCGGTGTGCGCGGTGACCCTCGAGGTCGACCTGCCCGAGGCGGCCCCGCCGCCGCTCAACCTCTGGCGGGTACCGCGCTCGGTCGTCGCCGCGCTCGTCGACGAGCACGTCCTCCTGCTGGTCCCGGCGGTGGAGGCACGGGACGTGGCCCGGGCCGCCTGGGACCTCTACGCCCACCGGCTCGACGCGGAGGATCATCCGCGGCTGGTCGCGGGGATCGGGGCCGCCCACCCGGACCTGGCGCAGGTCCGTGGAAGCGTCCGGGAGGCCCGGCTCGCCGCGCGGGTGGCGCACGCGGTGCCGCGGCTGCGGCCGGTCGCCGCGTGGGACGAGCTCGGCGTGCACAGGCTGCTCGCCTGCGGACCGCGCCCGGCCCTACGGAACGGGGTGCTCGACACCGCGGTCGAGCCGCTGTTCGACCATCCCGACCTGGTCGCCACCGCCGCGGCGTTCCTGGACCACGCCGGGAACGTGCAGCGCGCGGCGGCGGAGCTGCGGATCCACCGGCAGACGCTCTACTACCGGCTCCGGCGGATCGAGCAGCTCACCGGCCTGGACCTGGGGGACGGGCGGGCCCGGCTGCGGCTGCACCTGGCGGTGACGCTGTCGCCGCTGGTCCGGTGACGGCCCCTGGCAGCCGTTGAAGCGCACTGATCGCGGTCCTCGACCTTTCCGGCCATCCGTGGCCGGTGAGGGGTCGACGACGGCGATCACGGTCGTGCACCGCGGGACGACGAGGATCCGAGTTACGATCCGGCGCGCCCCTGCGTCCTCGCGGGGCCGCCCCTGCCTTCCCCGGAGTCGTCGATGCCCCGTCCCAGCCGCTGGTCGGAGATCCTCGGCGCGGCGGGTGCGGAGTTCCGGGACCGCGGCTACGACAACGCGACGCTGGAGAGCATCGGCGCGCGGGTCGGGATCCTCAAGGGCAGCATCTACAACTACGTGGGCAGCAAGGAGGAGCTGCTGCTCGCGGTCGTCGAACAGCCGGCGAAGGCGCTGCTCGCCGAGCTGGACCGGCTCCGGGACGACACCGGCAGCAGCGTGGCGGTACGGCTGCGCGAGCTGATCCGGATGCAGGTGCGGATCTTCAGCGAGTACTACCCGGCGGCGTTCGTCTACCTGCAGCACCTCGTCCGGGTGCAGTCTCCCGCGTTCGCCGAGTTCCGGGAGATGGACGCCCGGTACATGGCCGCGGTCGAGGCGTTGCTGGCCGAGGGCGCCCGGTCCGGCGAGTTCTCCCTGGCCTCGGAGCCGCGCACGGCGGCCCGGGCCGTGGTCGGGATGCTCGACTGGATGCAGCACTGGTTCACCCCGCGCGGCGAGGACGCGGACCGGGAACTCGCCGACGAGCTGTTCGCCCTGGCCCTCGGCGGGCTCGTCGCGGGCGGCGGGATGCGCGGCCTGGCGCGGTCGCTGCCCGACCCGGACCGGGGAGACGCATGAGTAGCCCTGTGTCAAGCCACCGCTTGTTGATGTTGTGTGAGGGCTTGGGCGGCGCCGTGTCGGGTGGGGTCGTAGGGGGTGTTGGACTGCCAGCATTTCCAGATCACGTGCAGCCAGGCGCGGGCGAGGATGCGTACGGCGTGTGGGTGGTCGTGGCCGCGGGCCCGGGCGCGGGTGTAGAGCTGGGTGGCCCAGAGGCTGGCGCGGCGGGAGTCCCCGGCGAAGTCGCAGACCGCGTCACGGAGTTGTTTGTCTGCGGCCCAGCGGAAGCTGACGATTTTCACCTTGCCCGATTGGTGGGTCGAGGGTGCGACACCGGCCAGGCAGGTCAGGGATTGCGGGGTGGGGAACCGGCCGCGGGCGTCGCCGATCTCGGCGAGCAGACGGGCGGCGCGGACTCGTCCGGCGCGGGGCAGGCTGGTGAAGATCGCCGCGTCGGGGTGCAGGGCGAGTTGTTCCTCGATGTGGTCTTCCAGTGCGGTGATCTGGGTGGTGATCGCCTCAAGTGCGGTGATCAGGGTGAGGGTGATCTGGGCACGGGCTTCGCCGTCGGCGCCGGTGAGACCGCGTGGAGCGCTGGTGAGTCGGGTGTGCAGCACGGCCGGGTCGGTGCGGCCGCAGTAGCCGATACCGGCCAGCCAGGCAGCCAGGCGTTTCGGGGAGAGCCAGTCCGCTCGGTGTTGGTCGGGGAAGCGGCGCAGGAACCGCAGGGTGACCCGCGAGTCGATGTCGGCGAACAGCCCGACAGCGGCGGGGTAACAGATCTGCAGGTGCGCGCGCAGTTGGTTGGCCAGCGCGACCCGGTGCCCGACGAGGTCATTGCGGGCCCGGCAGGTCGCGCGCAGGGTGACCGTGGCGGGGCTGTCGAGGGTCAGCGGGCGCAGCCGGCGTCGGTCGGTGCGCAGTGTGTCGGCCAGGACGTAGGCGTCGAACCGGTCGTCCTTGTTCCCGGCCGAGCCGTAGCGGCCACGCAGGTTCTTGACCTGGATCGGCGGGATGACGAACACGGTGAAACCTGCTTCGAGCAGGGCATCGATCACCGGGCCGTCGCCGCGTTCGATCGCGACCTCGGTGACTCCGCCTCGGTGCAGTCGCTGACACAGGCGGGTCAGGCCCGCAGCGGTGTGGGTGACGGTGGACCGGTCGAGCTGTTCACCATCGGGACCAACGATCGCGATGGCGTGGTTGTCGCCGGCCCAGTCGATGCCTCCGGTTGGTCGCGGGGTGGTGGGGTCGTGGTCGACACTCATCGTTGCCTCTGCGCTGTTGCAGCAGTGGGAAGGCACCCGGTGGTTCCCGGACACGGCAGCCGGTCGCTCACTGATCGGCGCTCGTTGGCGCGCAGCCCTGTCGCCAGTCGGCGTGTCTGGGACCACCGGGCCCCGCAGAACTCATGCCAGACCTCGAAGGTCAAGCGAGCAGGGCGATCACCCGGCGGCCACCAGTGGTGTATCCGAACCCTCTCACCCAGCAGCTCGGACCTGAGGATGGTGCACCAGTGAGCGACGTGCTCGCCCCCTTCCGGCTCGACGGCCGGGTCGCGATCGTGACCGGCGCGTCGTCCGGCCTGGGCGTCCACTTCGCCCGGGTGCTCGCGGAGGCGGGCGCCGACGTGGCGATCGGGGCCCGCCGGGCGGACGGGCTCGACGTCGCGGCGAAGGCGGTGCTGGCCACCGGACGCCGGTGCGTCGCCGTCCCGACGGACGTGGTCGATTCGGAGGCGTGCGCCCGGCTCGTCGACGCGGCGGTCGGGGAGCTCGGCCGGCTCGACGTCCTGGTGAACAACGCCGGCACCGGCTACGCGGCGCGGGCGGAGAAGGACGACCCCGCGCAGGCCGCGCGGCTGTTCGACGTCAACCTGCTCGGCGCGTACCAGATGGCGATCCACGCGGGCCGGGCGATGATCGCGGGCGGGCTCGGCGGCTCCGTCGTCAACATCGCGTCGTCGCTGGGCCTCACGACCGGGCACCTGCCGGAGGCGCCCTACTCGGCGTCGAAGGCGGGCCTGCTCGGGTTGACCAGGGACCTCGCCGCGCAGTGGTCCGGACGCCGGGGGATCCGGGTGAACGCGCTGGCCCCGGGCTACTTCGCGACCGAGATGACCGCGCCCGTCCTGGAGCACGAGGCCGGGCACGCCGCGGTGGCGGGGCAGACGGCGATGGGCCGGGTCGGCCGGGTCGAGGAGCTGACGGGCCCGCTGCTGCTCCTGGCCTCGGACGCCGGTTCGTACATCACCGGCACCACGCTGTGCGTCGACGGCGGCTGGGCCATGCACTGATGGCCGACGGGCACTAGCAGTCGAACGCGACCGGGAACCGCAGCATCCCGCGGGACAGCAGCACCGGGTGCCAGCGCAACGGCTCGCCCGTCGTCCGCAGGCCGGGCAGCCGGTCCAGGGCCCGCGGGATCGCGACCGCCGCCTCGAGGCGGGCCAGCGGCGCTCCGAGGCAGTAGTGGAGGCCGACGCCGAACCCCAGGCTCCGCCGGTCGGCACGGGTGATGTCCAGCTCGTCCGGGGCGGCGAACACCTCGGGGTCCCGGTTGGCCGCGGAGGCGCAGAGGAACACCCGCTCGCCGCGGCGCAGCGTCCGTCCGCGGAGCTCGACGTCCGCGGCCATGAGCCGGGCGATCGTCTTCGCCGGGCCGTCGTAGCGCAGCAGCTCGTCCACCGCGCCGCCGATCAGCGGGGGGTCGGCCGCGAGCCGTGCGCGCTGGTCCGGATGACGGAGCAGGGCCAGCAGCCCGTTGCCGATGAGGTTCGTGGTGGTCTCGTGCCCGGCGAAGAGCAGCAGGACGCCGGTGGCGATCACCTCGTCGTGGCTCAGCGAGTCCCCGGCGTCCCGGGCACTGATCAGTGCGGACAGCAGGTCGTCCGCCGGTGCGCGCTCGTGCGCATCGACGAGCCCGGACAGGTACTCGGTCAGCTCGGCCATGCCGCCCGCGCCGTCGGTGTGCCGGTCGCTGTCGGCCAGGCCGCCGAACACGAGGCCGGTGATGCGGTCCGACCAGCCCTTGAACCGGTGGCGGTCCTCCCGCGGGACGCCGAGCATCTCCGCGATCACCGACGCGGTGAGGGGATAGGCGTAGTCGCCGACGAGATCGGCCCGGCCCGTCCCGGCGACGACGTCGAGCAGCTCGTCGGCGATCTCGCCGATGCGCGGCCGGATCCGCTCGACCGCCCGGGGGGTGAACGCCCGGCTGAGCAGCTTCCGCAGGCGCGTGTGGTCCGGCGGGTCCTTGAAGACCATCCAGTCCTCGAGGACGCCGAACGCCGCACGCACGCCGGGGTCGGTTCCGGCCCGGTCGAGGCGTGCGCGGCGGTAGGGGGCGATGCGGTCCGAGGAGAAGCGCTCGTCCCGCAGGCAGGCGTCGACGTCGTCGAAGCGGGTGACGAACCACGAGCGGTAGCGCTCGCTCCAGTGCACCGGGTCCTGCTCGCGCAGGGCCGCCAGCAGCGGATACGGGTCGCCGACGGCGTCCTCGGAGAGCAGGTCGGGCTGGTCGAGGGCCGTCACGGCGCCTCCAGCACGGCGACGACGCACGCGTTCCCGTCGAGCACCGAGACCCCGCCACCCATCGTCTCGACGAGCCCGAGCCGGGCCCCGTCGACCTGCCGGCGACCGGCCTCCCCGCGCAGCTGCCAGACGATCTCCGCGAGCTGGGCCAGCCCGGTCGCGCCGAGCGGATGGCCGCGGGACAGCAGGCCGCCGGAGGGGTTCACGGGACGGGTGCCGCCCAGCGCGGTGACGCCGGACTCGGCGGCCTTCCCACCCTCGCCCGGGGCGACGAGCCCGAGCGCCTCGGTGGTGACGATCTCGCCGATCGTGAAGGCGTCGTGCACCTCGGCGACGTCCAGGTCCGAGACCGCGTCGAGACCGGCGGCGGCGAAGGCCTCCGCCGCGGTGTCCCGGACGACGTCGTGCCCCCAGACGTGCGGCGAGCGGTGGTTCCAGGGAGCGCCCGACCGCAGCGCGACGGCCCGCACGCCGACCTCCCGGGAGCCTCCCGACGCCGGTGCGAGCACCGCGGCCGCGGCGCCGTCCGAGGTCGGGCAACACTGCAGGAGCGTCAGCGGGTCCGCGATCATGCGGGACCCGAGCACCTCCTCGACGGTGTGGTGGCCGGCGTACTGGGCCCGCGGGTTGTGCAGGGCGTGCGCGTGGTTCTTCACCGACACCGCCGCGAGCTGCGCCGGGGTGACCGCGCCGTCGTACAGGTAGCGGGCCGCCGCCATCGCGTAGAGCGCGGGCAGGGCGAGCCCGGACCGGCCCTCCGGGTCCGTCGGCTCGGGCGTGATGGCGCCGGCGAACGCGGTGCTCATCTGCTCGATGCCCAGGGCGAGCACCCGGCCGTAGCGGCCCGTCCGCACCGCCTCGTGGGCCTCGAGGAACGCGGTGGTGCCGCTGGCGCACGCGTTCTCCACGGTGATCACGGGGATGCCCGTGACGCCCATGGCCCGCAGGACCCGCTGCGCGACGCCGGGCGGGCCGAACACGGTGCCGACCCAGACGGCGTCGACGCCGGTGACGTCCGCGTCCGCGAACGCCTCGCGGACCGCGTCCCACGCCAGGGCGACGAGATCCCGCTCCGGCTGGCGGCCGAAGTGCGAGGTCCCCACGCCGTGCACCGAGACGGTGCTCATGCCGCCTCCGCGGGGGTGAATGCGTCGGTGGTGTTCATGCGGGGACCACCTCCACCAGCAGGTCGCCGTCGTCCGTGGTCGGCAGGAGCCGTACCCGCCCGCCGACCGGCGCGGGCAGCACCCGGTCCGCCGTCGGGTCCGTGACCACGTGGGCGAGCACCCGCGGCCCGTCGTCGAGATCGACGTACGCGAGCCGGTAGGGCGGCGGCCGGCCCGGCACCGGGATCCGCACCACCGTCGCGCTCCACACCGTGCCGAACGGCCCGAACGACGCCGGATCGACGGCGCCCCCACAGGCGGGGCACGCCGGCCACGCGAACGCGGACACCTCGTCGCAGGAGCGGCAGCGGCGGCCGTCGACGACTCCACCGCCGTCCGCACCGGGGCTCACCTGCGGCCGGGGGTCCGGACCTCCTGGGGCGCTCACGCCTCCCATGTAACCAAACCTTGGGTCGGCTATCAATGGCACGAAGCGTCGCCACTTGCGTGGAGTAGGGTACGTCGGAGGTGGTCCATGAGGGGTCTTGACACTCCTCGTGGCGCAGGACACAGTGAGTGCCGCGTCCATCAGCAAACCCTCGTTTGTCCACTGTCGAGCATCGGTGCCGCAGCGCGCCGTGCACTGCCTCCGAAAGGACCGACCGATGAAGTTCGGCTTCTTCACCATGCCCGAGCACCCGCCGCAGGAGAACTGGACGTTGTCGTACGACCGGGACATCGCGGCGATCGTGGAGGCGGAGCGGCTGGGCTTCTCGGAGTACTGGATCGGCGAGCACCACACCGGCGGCTTCGAGAACGTGCCCGTGCCCGAGTACATGATCGCCAAGGCGTCCGCCGTGACGCACCGCATCCGGCTCGGTACGGGCGTCGTCAACCTGCCCTACCAGGACCCGTTCATGGTCGCGGAGCGGCTCGCGTTCCTGGACCACCTCACGCACGGCCGGCTGGAGTACGGCTTCGGCGGCGGCGGGCTGCCCACGGACAAGGCCCTGTTCGGGCTGGAGCCGTCCGAGGCGGCGCCGCGGACCAACGAGGCGCTGGAGATCATCTGGCAGCTGCTCACCTCCGAGGACCCGGTGACCTACGAGGGCGTCTACTGGAAGTACGAGAACCGGCAGCTGCAGGTCGGGCCGTACCAGGACGTCCCACCGTTCGCGATCGCCGGCCTGACCGGCCTGCACAACTACGCCAAGTGCGGCGCCAAGGGCTGGAAGCCGCTGAGCGTGCACTTCGCCCCGACGGACAACGGCACCTACACGGACGCCCCGGACCTCGTCGGCATGGGGGCGGCCATGCTCGAGGCCGGCGCCGCCGCGGGGATCGACCCCGCCGTGACCCGCGAGAACTGGCGGATCGTCCGCGAGGTCTACGTGACCGACGACAAGAACCAGGCGATGCGGGACATCCGCGAGGGCGTCAAGCGCTCCTACGACTACCTCTTCGGGCTCGGCCTCGGCGCGCTGATGAAGAAGGGTGACGGGATGCAGGACGCGGACCTCACCTTCGACTGGATGGTCGAGAACATCCCGTGGATCGTCGGCAGCCCCGAGGACTGCATCCGGCAGGTCCGCGAGCTGGAGGAGGCCACCGGCGGCTTCGGCACCTTGTTGATCAACTGCCGGGACTGGGTGACCACGGACAAGTGGAACCGGTCGCTGGAGCTGTTCGCCCGGTACGTCATGCCCCAGTTCACTCGCCGGGAGAACATGGCCCGCCGACAGCGGCTGGCGAACGTCGCGCTCGGGATCTCCTGATGGCGTCCCCGGAACCGGAGCTCGACGGCCGGACCGTCCTGGTCACCGGGGGCGGCAGCGGGATCGGCAAGGGGATCACCGCAGCGCTGCTCGCCCGGGGCGCCAACGTCGTCGTCCTGGAGATCGAGCCGGACAACATCAAGTCCGCGTCCGCGGAGCTCGACGGTGGCGACCGGCTCGCCTGGTTCGAGGGCTCGGTGAGCGTCGCCGCGGAGGTCGACGCCGCTTTCACCCTGGCGGCCGAGCGCTTCGGCTCGGTGCACCACCTGGTGAACAACGCCGGGACGGCATCGTTGTCGCTGGTCGAGGACATGGCGGAGGAGGACTGGGACCTCATCGTCGACACCTGCCTGAAGGGCACGTTCCTGTGCACGCGGGCGTTCGTCCGGCAGGTGACCGAGGACGGCGAGGCCCGTTCGATCGTCAACATCTCCTCGCTCAACGCGATCGCGGCGACGGACGGACTCGGCCACTACTGCGCGGCGAAGGCGGGCGTCATGCAGTTCACCCAGACCTGCGCGGGCGAGCTCGGCCGGCGGGGGATCCGGGTCAACGCGATCGGCCCGGGCACGGTGAACACCCCGCTCGGCGCAGGGTTCACGGTCGGGCAGATCGGCCAGGAGTTCCTGGACCGCACGCTCGTCTCGCCGCCGCGGCACCAGGAGCCGTCGGACATCGCGGACGTCGCGCTCTTCCTGATGTCCCCCGCGGCGCAGCGGATCACCGGCCACTTCATCCCGGTCGACGGCGGGCAGCACGTCCGTGGCCTGCACTCGTACTGGGACGTGGCCGAGGCGCAGGGCCTGGTGGCGCGTCCCTAGGAGGAGGACCGGTGCGCGCGACCTTGCGCGAGGAGTTCGAGAGCGCCCTGCGGCGCTACGCGGACCGGATCGCGATCGAGCACGACGGTCGGCGGCTGACCTACGCCGCCGTCGATCGCTGGTCCGCCGCGCTCGCGCACCAGCTGCGCGAGCACGGTGTCGGCGCCGGTGATCCGGTGGCGCTGTACCTGCGCAACTGCGCCGAGTTCGTCGTCGCGGACGTGGCGGTGGCGCGGCTCGGCGCGGTGAAGGTGCCGGTCAACCACCAGCTGCCCGAGGCGACGGTGACGCACGTGCTCTCGGTGGTGGGAGCGCGCGCGCTGGTCCTCGGGACGAGCCTCGCCGAGATCGGTCTGCGGGCGGCACGGCACGTACCCGGCTGTGCCGTCCTGCAGGTCGACGACGGCGGGGGTGATCCGCAGGCCGGCTCCGTTGCGATGGCCGGCCCGCCCGGCGTGGCGCCGCCGCGGCTCGGCGCGCCCCCGCTGCGCCCCTCGGACCGGGCGGCCGTCTACTTCACCGGCGGCACCACCGGGCTGCCGAAGGGCGTGGTGCACAGCCAGACGTCCGCTGTCACCGTGCACTACGCGCAGATCATCGAGGGCGAGATCGCCCAGGACGAGCGGCTGCTGCTGATGACGCCGCTCGCCCACGCGGCGGGGCTGTTCGCGCAGTCCGCCCTGATCCGCGGGGCGACGTGCGTGATCCGGGACGGCTTCGACGCGGCGGAGGCGCTGACGTTGGTGCGGAGCGCCGGGATCACCTGGACCTTCCTGGTGCCGACCATGATCTACCGGCTGCTGGACATCGCCGGGGAGCACGAGGACCTCGCGCTGCGCACGATCGTCTACGGCGCCGCGCCGATCGCCCCGAGCCGTCTGGCCCGTGGGCTGGAGGTGTTCGGCCGGGTGTTCGTGCAGCTCTTCGGCCAGACCGAGTGCCCGAACTGGGGGACGCGGCTGGCGAAGGACGACCACGATCCGGCGCGCCCGGAGCTCCTCGGCTCGTGCGGCCGGGCGTCGATCATGGCGGACGTGATGGTCGTCGACGACGCCGGCGAGCCGCTGCCCGCGGGGGAGACCGGCGAGATCTGCCTGAAGGCGCCGTACACGCTCGACGAGTACCTGGACGCGCCCGAGGCGACCGCAGCCAAGTTCGTCGGCCGGGAGGACCCGGCGGAGTGGATCAGGACGGGCGACATCGGCTTCCTCGGCGACGGCGGCTACCTCTACCTGCGGGACCGCAAGAACGACATGGTCATCTCCGGCGGCATGAACGTGTACTGCCGCGAGGTGGAGGACGCCCTGGCCCGCCATCCCTCGGTCGCCCGCGTCGCGGTGATCGGGGTCCCGCACGACGACTGGGGCGAGGCCATGCACGCGGTCGTCGTCCCGGCCGGGGAGCTGGACGTGCCGGCCCTGCTCACCTGGGCCCGCGACGAGCTGGCCGCCTATGCGCGCCCGAAGTCCGTCGAGATCGTCGAGGCGTTGCCGGAGACACCGTTCGGGAAGATCGACAAGAAGGAGCTGCGGGCGCCCCACTGGGCCGCGCGGGACCGGGCCATCGGCTGAGGAGATCATGATGACGACGGGACCCCGATCGCTGCGGACCGACGAGCGTGGCTTCCCCCGTTTCTGGGACGAGGACCGCGAGACCCTCGACCCCGCCAAGCGCGAGCAGCTGATCCTGGAGCGCATCCAGCACCAGCTGCGGTACGCCTACGCCGAGCTGCCGTTCTACCGCCACCACTACGACGCCCACCGCTTCCACCCGGACCAGGTCCGCTCGGTCGAGGACTTCACCACGAAGGTCCCCGTGATCACCAAGAAGATGCTGGTGGTGGACCAGAAGGAGCATCCGCCGTTCGGCAGCTACGCCCGGGACCTGGCGCCCGGGGAGATCGCGCGCATCCACGGCTCATCCGGGACCTCCGGGGTGCCGACGATGTACGCGGTGTCCCGGACCGACTGGGAACGCGCGGGCGAGGTCCACGCGATGGCGCAGTGGTGCGCCGGGGTGCGGCCGGACGACATCGTGCAGGTCGGCTTCCCGTTCGGCCTGTTCTTCGGCGGCTGGGGCGTGGTGCAGGGCGCCGAGCGGATCGGCGCGACGCTCTTCCCGCTCGGGATCACGGAGTCCGAGAAGCACCTGGAGCTGATCGCCCGGCTCGGCTCGACGGTCTTCAGCGCGACCCCGTCCTACTGCATCCACCTGCTGTCCGTCGCCGAGCGGATGGGCCTGGACCTGCGGGAGAGCACCGTCCGGCACCTGCTCGTCGGTGGCGAGCCCGGAGGCTCGCTGCCCGGGACGCGAAAGATCATCGAGGAAGGCTGGGGCGCGGTCGCCGCGGACGCCGGCTCGACGTCGGAGATGTACCCGTTCCAGACGAGCGTCGGCTGCGAGGCCGGCACCGGGACGCACCTCTATACCGACGAGGTCTTCACCGAGGTCGTGGCGGCGGGCGACCTCAACGCGCCGATCCCGGTGGGCGAGCGCGGCGCCGTCGTCTACACCCACCTCTGGCGGGACTCGCAGCCGATGATCCGCTTCGCCCCCGGCGACGAGACCTACCTCGCGACGGACCCGTGCCCGTGCGGGCGGACCTATCCGCGGCTGCCCGAGGGCATCCTCGGCCGGCTCGACGACATGCTGGTCATCCGGGGTGCGAACGTCTTCCCGAGCGCGGTGGAGACCGCACTGCGCAGCGTCCCGGAGCTCGGCCCCGAGTTCCGGATCGTGATCCGTAAGAACGGGGCGATGGACGAGATGACCGTCGAGGCCGAGGGGGACCCGGCGCTCGTGCCGCGGACCGAGGAGGCCCTGAAGCGGGTTCTCGGCATCCGGGTGCCGGTCGCGATGCTCGCGCCCGGGACCCTGCCGGAGACGACGTTCAAGGCCCGCCGGGTGGCCGACGAGCGCTGACGCCGGCTCCGCTCGCGTTCCCGACCGTCCGCTCGCGTCCGGGCGCGAGCGGTAGCACCGGAACGCGAGCGGAACGACGTACGTCCTACCCCAGGGAGGGGTAGAGCGGGTGCCGCTTCGCGAGCGTCCGCACCTCGTCCCGCAGGGCGACGACCGACGGGTCGTCCGCGGTGACGCCCTCCGGCAGCAGCAGGGTGCGGGCGATGATGTCCGCGACCTCGGTGAACCCCTCGGTGGTGAACCCGCGGGTGGCCAGCGCGGCCGTGCCGATCCGCAGGCCCGAGGTGACCATCGGCGGGCGCGGGTCGAAGGGGACGGCGTTGCGGTTCACCGTGATGTCGACGAACGCCAGCCGGTCCTCGGCCTGCTTCCCGTCGAGCGCGGCGCCGGCCAGGTCCACGAGGACCAGGTGCACGTCGGTGCCGCCGGTGAGGACCTTGATCCCGGCCGCGGCCAGGTCGTCCCGCACCAGGCGCTCGGCGAGGATCTTCGAGCCCTCGATCGTGCGCTGCTGGCGCTCGGCGAACTCGGGCTGCGCCGCCATCTTGAAGGCGGCGGCCTTCGCGGCGATGACGTGCTCGAGCGGCCCGCCCTGCTGGCCCGGGAAGACCGCAGAGTTGATCTTCTTGGCGAGCGCGGCGTCGTTCGTCAGGATGATGCCGCCGCGCGGGCCGCCGAGCGTCTTGTGCGTCGTCGACGTCGTGACGTGCGCGTGCGGCACGGGCGAGGGGTGCAGGCCCGCGGCGACCAGGCCGGCGAAGTGGGCCATGTCCACCATTAGGTAGGCGCCGACCTCGTCCGCGATCTCCCGGAACCGGGGGAAGTCGAGCTGCCGGCTGTAGGCGGACCAGCCGGCGATGATCAGCTGCGGGCGGTGCTCCTTGGCGAGGCGCTCGACCTCGTCCATGTCCACCCGCAGGTCCTCCTTGGAGACCTCGTAGGCGGCCACGTTGTAGAGCAGGCCGGAGAAATTGATCTTCATGCCGTGCGTGAGGTGACCGCCGTGGGCCAGCGACAGGCCCAGGATCGTGTCGCCCGGCTTGATCAGCGCCTGCATGGCCGCGGCGTTGGCCTGCGCGCCCGAGTGCGGCTGGACGTTGGCGAAACCGGCCCCGAACAGTGCCTTGATCCGCTCGATGGCGAGCTTCTCGATCTCGTCGACGAACTCGCAGCCGCCGTAGTAGCGGCGCCCCGGGTAGCCCTCGGCGTACTTGTTGGTGAGCACGGAGCCCTGGGCCTGCATGACCGCGAGCGGCGCGTGGTTCTCCGACGCGATCATCTCGAGGCCGTCCTGCTGGCGGGCGAGCTCGCGCCCGATCAGCTCGGCGACCTCCGGGTCGAAATCACCCAGCGACGTGTCAAGTACGGACATGCTCATCCCTCGTTCTTCGCGCGGTACTCGGCGGCGTCCAGGACCGCACCGAGCTCGGACACGGTGGCGGTGAACAGCCAACCCTCACCGTAAGGGTCCTCGCCCACGAGAGCGGGGTTGTCGGCGAGTGCTGTGTTCACGGTGACAACCGTGCCGGTGGCCGGACTGAAGAGCTCGGACACGGACTTGGTGGACTCGACCTCGCCGCAGGGCTCGCCGGCGGTCAGCTCGGTGCCCGGCTCGGGGAGCTCGACGAACACGATCTCGCCGAGGGCCTCGACGGCGACGGCGGACAGCCCGATCCGGACCTGGCCGGCGGGGGCGTCGGCGCCGGGCGCGATCGCGATCCACTCGTGGTCGGTGGTGTAGGAGAGGTCGTCGGGAAGGTTCACGGTGGCCTCCGGGTCAGCGGCGGTAGAAGGGGAGGGGAGCGACGGTGTAGGGCTGGCTGCGCCCGCGGACGTCGACCGCGAGCCCGGTGCCGGGTTCGGCGAGCGCGGCGTCGACGTAGGCCAGGGCGATCGGGACGCCGAGGGTCGGCGAGAGCACCCCGGACGTCACCTCGCCGACGACGGCGCCGTCGGGCCCGAGCACGGCGGAGCCCGCCCGGCCGGCCCGTCGGCCGGCCCCGGTGAGCCCGACGAGTGTGCGCGCCGGCTCCTTCGCGGCCAGCGCGGCGAGCGCGTCGCGGCCCACGAAGTCCTTGTCCAGCGCGACGATCCGGCGCAGGCCGGCCGCGAACGGGTCCGTCGCGGTGGTGAGCTCGTGGCCGTAGAGGGCCATCCCGGCCTCGAGGCGCAGCGTGTCCCGGCAGGCGAGCCCGGCGGGCACGAGGCCGTGCGGCGTGCCGGAGTCCAGCAGCGCGCGCCAGAGTGCGGGCGCCGACGCGTTCGGCACGTAGAGCTCGAAGCCGTCCTCGCCGGTGTAGCCGGTGCGCGCGAGCAGGACGTCGATCCCGGCGATCGTCGCGGGCTCGGCCGCGTAGTACTTCAAGGTGCCGACGACCTCGACGGCGGCGGGGTCGGCGAGCGCGCGCAGGATCTCCGGCGACGCCGGTCCCTGCACCGCGATCAGCGCCGTATCCGCGGACCGGTCGACCACATCGACGTCGAAGCCCTCGGCGCGGCGGACCAGCTCGGCCGCGTCCTGCGCGGCGTTGGCGGCGTTGACGACCACGAGGAAGCGCTCCTCGCCGAGCCGGTAGACGACGAGGTCGTCCAGCACGCCGCCGTCCGGGGCGCAGAGCAGCGAGTACTTGGCCCGCCCGACCCTCACCGCGGACAGCGCGCCGGCCAGGGCGTGGTCCAGCGCGGCGGCGGCCTGCGGCCCGGTGAACTCGACCTCGCCCATGTGGGAGAGGTCGAAGAGCCCGGCGGCCTTGCGGACGGCGTGGTGCTCGGCGAGGTCGCTGCTGTAGCGGACGGGCATCCGCCAGCCGGCGAAGTCCGTGAACGACGCCCCGAGGGCGGCGTGTTCGGCGGCGAGGGGGGTCTCTACGGGGGGCATACGCGCTCTCCGGGGGTGGCGGAACGACGGTGGGCAGGCGGACGACGGTGGTGCGGCGTCTCCCCGCTCTGTCATGGGACCTGAGAGATTCCGCGGATCGTTCCGCTTGCCCCGTCGGTGGTCCACCCGGGGCGGACGCTTTCCAGAGTTGCCTCGCCCCAGCGGTACGGCTGCCTGAGAGTTTTCCGGGGAGGATTGCTCCTACGGCTCTGGAACGAACCAGATCTCCCGCTGGGATTCGAGCGGCGTATGCAGTTGTGACTCGGGAGCACCGTATCGGGGTTCGGCTCCGCGCGGGAGTGCGGCGTGGCGGGCTTCTCAGCGATCGGGCCGGCGGGGAGTCAGGGCTTCCGGTGCAGCAGCAGGAAGGACCCCGCCCCGAACAGCATCCTCGCGACCGCCCAGGTGAACCCGTCGTAATAGGCCCGGGCAGAGTAGGCCCGGGCAGATCCGCCACATCCTTGCTTCCCGGTGCGCCGGATGACGGAAATCCGTCAGACTAGGCCGCGCCGCAGCGCATAGGCCGTCGCGTCCGCCCGTCCGCGGGCCCCGATCTTGGGGCAGAGGCCGGCCGTGTGCCGCTCGACGGTGTGAACGGTGATCCCGAGGCCGCGGGCGATCTACGGGGCCAGGTGCTCGTAGGCGCTGCGGAACGCGGACACCCGCCACTGCGCCCGGAGGTTGCCGAGCGAGGGCAGCCAGACGACGGCCGGACCGGCGCCCGTGACCTGGTAGGCGATGGTCACGCCGTCCGACGTCCGTGCGTGGTTCAGGTCCGGACCGGGCTCCACGGGGGGTATCACCCCCGCCGGTCCCCGTCGGCCGTACCTCACCCCGCGGGCCGAGGTCAGCGATCACGGTGCGGGGGCGCGGTGCGACCGCGGGGGCAGCCGGACCGGCGCCGGAGGCCCGGCGTGACCAGGTCCGCGGTGCTTCTCGGCACGGAGATCTGGCGATATCCCGAACCGGGTGCGTACGCTCGGCGCGGAGGTTGGGACCACAGCCCCGCCATGCGGTGTGTGGGCGTCCCCTCCCGCCGCATCCGTCATCCCGGCGCATCGCTCGTCGAGTCCGCAGGGATCGTTCCCACGAGCGGCAGGGAGTCCGATGAACGAGACCCGTGACCTCCCGGACGTCGTCGAGGGTCCGGGCCTCCGGCTCATCGTGTGGCGGTCCGCGGGCTGGGCCGGCCTCGATCTCACCGGTGACATCGACCTCGCCAGCGCACCGATCCTGGCCAGGGCGGTGGACGAGCTGCTGGCCCGCGGGGCCTGCAACCTCGCGCTCGACCTGACCTACGTCGACTTCTTCGGGGCGCAGGCCCTGCGCGTGCTCGATGACATCGAACGACGGTGCCGGCAGCTGCACGGGCGGCTCGTCCTGGCCGCCGTCGGCCCTCACATCCGCCGGGTCCTCGTCCTGATGGACGCCCGCCGTCTGCTCGCCGCGATGCTGGTGCCGGATCGGGTACGCACCGCAGCAGACATGTGCAGCGGCAGGGACGACGAGACCGGTCTCGATGCACATCCGGGGCGTCCGGCGCGACCGGGACTCACGCCGCAGGCTCCTCGCCGAGAGACTGCGTGAGCTGGGCCCGGGCCTCCTGGCGGACCGAGCGGCGATAGGTGTCCCGGTTCTCCGCCATCAGTGAGGTCGAGGTGCCGTCGGCGGTTCACCGCCGCTGCGCCGGGTAGCCGCCCTCGTCCGAACCGCACGACCGACGAGGTGATGACCGATGGCGACAGGTGAGACCGGCTTCAGCGACGTGATCTACGATCTCGTGTCCGTCCAGTACCACTCCCTCAAGGCCGGCCACGACTACGGCCAGTACGTCCGCGACGCCCGCAACGGCGGGTACGAGGACGTCGCCTCCTTCTTCGAGCAGGTCATGAAGGAGGACTCCGACCGGGCCGCACGGTGCCACGAGTTCCTGCGCAAGCTGGAGCCGAAGGAGGACACCGGCGGCAAGGCCTGATCGTCGAGGGGCCTGAACAGCCGACGGGGACGGCCGGACCGGCCCGGCCGTCCCCGTCATCGGCGGGCTCGCGCTCGAGCTAGAAGTCGGGGTCACCCGGCCGCGGCGGCGAGCAGTTGTTCGCGATGGCCAGGTCTCGGGCGGCCCGTTCGGCGGCGTCCTCGCCCTGCTCGTCCTGCGGGCCGTCCGGCCGCTCCGGCTCCGGAGGGTGGTCCTGCCGATGCCGATCCTCGGCCCGGACGTCGTCGTTGCGGTCCACGTCGTGCATGTCCCTCGGGTACCCGCGCCCCGTGGCGATCATTCGGCCGGCCGCACCCCCCGATGGGGCGTCAGCCGCCCCGGTTCTCGCCGACCTCCTCCTCGATCGGGTGGACGGCGGCCCGCTCCGCCCGGTCGGGATCGCTGATCTCGACGGACGCCAGCACCTCCCCGACCGACCGGTACTCGACGGGCGGTATCGCCCGCAGTGCCCGGACCGTGGTGTCGTCGGCGCCGTTCCGCTCGGCGGCGGCGAGCAGCGCGTCCTTGTCCGCCGGGAAGCCGACGTCCGCGAGGACCGTGGTGACCGCCGCCTGGGCCGTCGTGCGTGTGGACATGCTGCTCTCCCGTCGTCCGGTTCCGCATCCGTGCCGGGAATTCCCGCGGGCGGGAGCCCTACACCCGCGCGGGGCCCCGGACGCTCACCGCATCAGCTCGGCGAGGACGAGGGGCGCCTCGTCGAGGAGCTCCCGGGCGAGGAACCCGACGTGCGAGATGCGGGCTCCCAGCCGCTCGCCGGCGGTGGCGTGCACATGCGTGGCCCAGCATGCCGCCTGGGCGGGCGAGGCGCCGCGCGCCAGCAGGCCGACGACCAGTCCGGCGAGGACGTCCCCGCTGCCGGACGTCCCGAGCCCGGCGTGCCCGCTCCCGTCGATCCAGAGCCCGCCGTCGGCGGCCGCGACCCGCCCGCCCAGGGTCACGACGGCGTCGAGGTGCGCGGCGAGCGCGGCCGCCGCCCCGGCCGGGTCCTCCTCCAGGTCCGGCGCGTCCGGGACGCCGGCGAGCAGGCCGGCGGCCTCACCCGAGTTCGGGGTGAGGACGAGCCGCCCGGCCAGCGGCGCGACGGTCTCCCTGCGGAGCCCGCGCAGGGCGTACCCGTCGAGGACGACGGCGGCCTCGGCGCCGACCCGCTCCAGCAGCGCCTCGACCAGGTCCTGGATCGGTTTCTCGCCGTCGAACAGGCCGGGACCGACCAGCACCGCGTCCGCCGCCCGGAGGACCGCCTCCAGGTCGTCGACCGCCGCGGACGACACGCAGCCCGCCGCCGTCTCGGCCAGGGGCATCGCGAGGGCCTCCGGGACGCTGACGCCGAGTGCGGTGGCGGTGGAGGCGGGCGCGCCGAGCTGCAGGACCCCGGCCCCGGCCCGCAGCGCGGCCACCCCGGCGAGCAGCACGGCCCCCGGGGTGCCCCGGCTGCCGCCGACGACGAGGGCGGTGCCCCGGCTCGCCTTCGCCCCGCCGGCCGGTTCGGGCAGGGCCCACCTCCGCAGCACCGTGGGCGTCAGGACCGTGACGGCCGGTGCGGGGTCGTCAGGCTTCGTCGGAGCGGACACGGGGCTCCCTCGTCGTCGGGACGTAGTGCTGGGGCAGGGGCTCGGTGCGCCCGACGTCGACCGTGCGCAGCGGTTCGGCCGGGGTGGGGCGTTCGAACCGGGTCAGCGAGCAGTTGGCCACCGGCGCGGCACGCAGGGCGTCCATCAGCTCGGGCTCGGTCAGCTGCTCGAGGATGTAGCGGGTGAGGTGGATCGGCGCCTCGTGGGTGAAGCACAGCACCCGCTGCCCGTCGAGGTCGAGCATCGGGTCGGTGAGCAGGGCGCGCAGCCGCAGCGCGACGTCCGCCCAGGACTCCCCGCCGGGAGGCCGGTGGTAGAACTTGCCGAGGTGCCTGCGCCGCGCGGCCTCCTCGGGGAACCGGGCCTTGATCCCCTTCCAGGTGTGCAGGTCCAGGATGCCCAGCTCGCGGTCCCGCAACCGCTCGTCGATCCGCAGCGGGACGTCGGGCAGCTGGTCCAGGGCGTGCCGTGCCGTGTCGTGGGCGCGGCGGTACGGCGAGGTCAGGGCCAGCGTCGGCTGCTCCTGCCGAGGCAGCCCGGCCAGCCACTTCCCGACCGCCCGCGCCTGTTCCTCGCCGAGCTCGGACAGCGCGACGTCGGCGTCGCGCTCGAGGTCGAGCAGCTCGGCACCGGAGGCGGCGGCCTCGTCGCTGGCGACGTTGCCGCGGCTCTGCCCGTGCCGGACGAGCCAGAGGAAGTCGGGACCTTGGAAGGGCACGCCTGCGGCTACCCCGCCTCGCCGGCGTCCATGCGGGAGGGACCACGACCACGCCGCGCCCGCCCGCGTTTTCAACGGTGGCGGCGCGGTACCCGACCGCATGAGCAGCGAGACGATCGTCCGGGACGGGCCCGTCGGCGACCTGGAGGTCGTGCACCTGTTCGAGAGCGGCCCGATGCCGACCGGGGTCGGCGTGTCCCGCACCGGGCGGGTCTTCCTCTGCTACCCGAAGTGGGGCGACGACGTCCGCTTCACCGTCGGCGAGCTCCGGGACGGCGAGGTGGTTCCCTACCCGGACCAGGGGTTCAACGACAGCGACGGCGACGCCGACCCGTTCGCCCTCGTATCGGTGCAGAGCGTCGTCGTCGACCCGGGGGACCGGCTGTGGCTGCTCGACACCGGCAGCCCGATGTTCCGGCCGGTCGAGTACGGCGGGCCGAAGCTGGTCGAGGTCGACCTGGCCACCGACGAGGTCGCGCAGACGATCCTGTTCCCCGACGACGTCGTCCTGCCCACCACCTACCTCAACGACGTCCGGTTCGACCTGCGCCGCGGCGAGGCCGGGACCGCGTTCATCACCGACTCCTCCGACCAGGGCGCCAACGGGATCATCGTCGTGGACCTGGCCACCGGGCACAGCCGGCGGCGGCTGCACGACCACCCCTCCACGAAGGCGGAGACACCGCCGGACCTGCGGATGATCGTCGAGGGGCAGGACTTCCTCGAACGCGGCGCGGACGGCTCGACCTCGTCGGTGACGACGGGCGCGGACGGGATCGCGGTCGCCGCGGACGGCGGCCGCCTGTACTACTGCTGCTTGGCGAGCCGGCGTTGGTGGAGCGTCGACGTGGAGGCGCTGTGCGACCGCGACCTCGACGACGGCCCGGTCGAGGCGACGGTGCGCGACGAGGGCGACAAGGGCGCGGCCGGCGACGGGATGGAGACCGACTCCCACGGCAGGCTCTACGTCACCGACGGCGAGCACGACGCCGTCCACCGCCGCCTGCCGGACGGAAGCTGGGAGACCGTCGCGCACGATCCGCGCCTGCTCTGGCCGGACACCCTGTCCGTCACCGACGGGTACCTGTACGTCACGGCGAACCAGCTCCACCGGCAGGCGCGGTACCGCGGCGGCAAGGACGAGCGCCGCTACCCGTACGCGCTGTTCAGGGCCCCGATCGACGCCGGTCCGGTCCGGCTCGTCCAGTAGCGCGGGGCGTCGGCGCCGCGCGGATCGGCGCGCCGTGGGGCACGCTGGCGACACGGGCCGCCCTGCCGACCGGGGGATCACATGGACGCGTTGTACGACGTCGCGGTCGTCGGCGCCGGGCCCGCGGGCTCGGCCGCCGCCCTCCGCGCCCTCCAGCTCCGGCCCGATGCCCGCGTGGTGCTCCTCGACGCGGCGACCTTCCCGCGGGACAAGACCTGCGGGGACGGCGTGGCCGCCGCGGTCTTCGACCTGCTCGCCGCGCTCGGCGCGCCGGGGCTCGAGGACCTGGCGCCGCCCGTGCCGAGGCTGCGGCTGCGCACCCCCACGGGCCGGGTCGTCGACCGGGCGTGCCCGCGGCCCAACCGGGTGGTCCCACGGCTCGTGTTCGACGCCGCCCTGGTCGCAGCCGCGGTGGAGAAGGGGGCGGAGCTGCGCCACCACCGGGTCCGCCGGATGGACGTCCGCGCGGACCGGGTCGTCCTCGACGACGAGATCGGTGCGCGGGTCGTCGTCGGGGCCGACGGCGCCAACTCGGCGGTGCGGCGGATGCTCGGGGCCCCGGCCGCACCGCCGGCGGCGACGGCGGTCGCCATCCGCGGGTACACCGCGCACGATCCGGGCAGGGAGGCGCTGACGATCGAGTACGCGCAGGGCCCGTTCCCGGCGTACGCGTGGTCGTTCCCGGTCGCGGGCGGCGGCGCGAACGTCGGGTACGGGGTCTTCGACCGGCGCGGAAGCGAGAGCCGCCAGGTGTTCCTGGACGCGCTGCGCCGGTTGCTGCCCGGCCAGGAGCCGGACCCGTCGACGGTCCGGGGGCACCACCTGCCGATGTCGAACGGGCCGCGCTTCCATCCGGACGGCCGGGTGCTGCTCGCCGGCGACGCGGCCGGGACGATCAACCCGCTGACGGGCGAGGGGATCTACGACGCCGTGGCGTCCGGGGCCCTGGCCGGCCAGGCCGCGATGGCGGGGGCGGGGGCGGGCGCGGTCCACCGCGGCGCCATGCACCGTGCGTTCGCCCGGCACCACCGGCACAGCGGCGCGCTGGCGAGGCTGATGGCCCGTCCCCGGTTCCTCGACGCGGCGATCATCGCGGCCGGCGCCCACCAGTCCGTCTTCGACACCGCCGTCGACCTCGGGCTGGCCCGCGGCACGGTGCCCCCCGCCGCCTTCGCCCTGGTCCTCGCGCGGCTGCGGCCCTGATTCCGGCCGCCCTCGCCCCGGGTCACCCGACGAGGGCCGGTCCCACCGCGACGAGCAGGACGACGGCGATGCCCGCGACCGCCAGCACGGCCCGGAAGGGCGCGCGCGAACCCGGGCGGCGGCCGGCTCGGAACCCGGCCGCGAGGACCGCGGCCGCGACCACCGGCACGGCCAGGGCGAACGCCGGCGGGATCGGCGCGGCCACGGCCAGCACGACCGTCGCCGCGAGCAGCAGGACCGCCGCGGCGATCCGGCTCCCCGCCGCGCCGATCCGGTGCGGCAGGCCGCGCACGCCGGTCGTCGCGTCGTCCTCCAGGTCGGGCAGCACGTTCGCGAAGTGCGCGCCCGCCCCGAGAAGCGCGCCGGCCACCGGCAGCCACCACGGCGGCGCGGGGGAGCCCGGCAGGGCGACCACGACGAACGCCGGCAGCAGCCCGAAGCACACGACGTAGGGCAGGACGGAGACCGGTGTGGACTTGAGCCCCAGGTCGTAGGCCCAGCCGGCGGCGACGGCGACGAGGTGCAGCACCCCGGCCCACAGGCCGTACGCCAGCGAGAGCGGGATGCACGCGACCGCGGCGACAGCCGCCGCGGTCCCGACGGTGCGCGCGGACACGGCCCCCGCGACGACGGGCTTGTCCGGGCGGCCGACGGTGCGGTCCCGCTCGGCGTCCACGACGTCGTTGAGCCAGCCGATGGACAGCTGCCCGGTCAGGACGGCCAGCCCGATCAGGACGACGCGGCCGGCGGTGTGCCCGGTCGTCACGGCGAGGGCGGTGACCATCAGCGTGACCGCCGCGGTCGGCTCCGGATGGCACGAGCGCAGCAACGCGATCGTCGTCCTTCCGTAGCGCCGCATGGCCGCGAGTCTGACACCCTCGGGAGGTGGCCGACGTCCGTGAGCGCGCCCGCAACGATCCCGGCCAGTACGACGACCTCGTCGACGAGTGGTGGGACCCGCGCGGCGGGTTCGCGATGCTGCACTGGCTCGCGGCCGCCCGCGCCGACCTGGTGCCTCCCGCGCGGCCGGGCGGCGGGCTCCTCGTCGACCTGGGGTGCGGTGCCGGGCTGCTCGCGCCGCGGCTCGCCGGGAAGGGCTACCGGCACGTGGGCGTCGACCTCACCGCGACGGCGCTCGACCAGGCCCGCCGGCACGGCGTCGCGGCGGTGCGGGGGGACGTGGCCCGGGTCCCGCTGGCGGACGGGTGCGCGGACGTCGTCGTGGCGGGGGAGATCCTGGAACACGTGCCGGACCTGCCCGCGGTCCTCGCCGAGGCGTGCCGGCTGCTCCGCCCCGGTGGCCTCCTCGTGCTCGACACGATCGCCGCCACCGCGCTCGCCCGGGTCGTCGCCGTCACCGTCGCGGAGCGGCTGCCCGGTGGGCCCCCGCCGGGCATCCACGATCCCCGGCTCTTCGTCGACCGGGCGGTGCTGCGGCGCGAGTGCGCCCGGCACGGCGTCGTCCTGGAGCTCCGCGGCATCCGGCCGTCGGTCGTCGATCTCGCCCGGTGGGCGGCCCGGCGCGCCGATCTCGTCCGGATGGTCCCGGTGCCGACCACCGCGGTGCTGTTCCAGGGTGCCGGCCGGCGGGCGGGGGCCCAGGGTTGAAGGAGGGCACCGGCGGGGACCACCCGATCATGAGGACGGCGGCCGTGACCGGGTTCGGCACGGCCCTGCCCGGACCCGCGCTGGAGCAGGCCGCGGTCTGGGACCGGCGCTTCGCGGGACACCTCGCCGACGACCGGGTGGCCCGGCGGATCTTCCACGGCGCGGGCGTGCGCCGCCGGCACGCGGCGGTGAACCCGCTGGTCGAGGACGTGTCCGGCTGGTCGACCGGGCGCCGGATGCGGCGCTACGCCGCCGAGGCGCTGCCGCTCGGGAAGGAGGCGGTCGGCGCCGCGCTGGCGGACGCCGGGCTGCGGCCCGAGGAGATCGGCCAGTTCGCCGTCGTCTCGTGCACCGGCTACGGGACGCCCGGGCTGGACATCCGGATCGCCGCGGACCTCGGGATGGCCCCGGACCTGCAACGCCTGGTGGTCGGGCACATGGGCTGCTACGCCGCGATCCCCGCGCTCGGCGCGGTCGCCGACTACGTGGTGGCCCGCGGGCGGCCCGCCGTGGCGCTGTGCTGCGAGCTGACGTCCCTGCACGTCCAGCCGCCGTCCGACGATCTCGGCCAGGTCGTCTCGCACGCGCTGTTCGGCGACGCCGCGGTCGCGGTCGTCGTCGAGCCGGGGGAGGAGACCGGGCTCGAGGTGGTGGACGTGGCCGCGGTGACCGATCCGACGACGGCGGACCACATGACCTGGGACGTCACCGATCTCGGCTTCCGGATGGGCCTCTCGCCGGAGGTGCCCCGGGTGCTGGCCCGGCACGTCCGGGGCCTGGTGACGGGCCTGCTCGGCCGGCACGGCCTGACGGTCGGCGACGTCGACGGCTGGGCCGTGCACCCGGGCGGGCCGAAGATCCTCGACACCGTCGGCGAACGTCTGGACCTGCCCGGCGGCGCCCTCGACGCCTCCCGCGCGGTGTTGGCCGAGCGGGGCAACTGCTCGTCGGCCACGGTGCTGCTCGTGCTCGACGCGCTCCGCGCCACCGGCCGCCCGCGGCCCGGCCGGGCCGTCGTCGCGATGGCGTTCGGGCCCGGACTCACCCTCTACGCCGCCCTCCTGCGGGCGGCCTGAACCCCGGCGACCCCACACCCCGACCAGTGATGAGGAGACGGATGGAGCGCGAACAGGTCGTGCTGCTCGACGACGACGGACGCGCCGTGGGCGTCGCGGACAAGGCCACCGTGCACGGGGCCCGCACGCCCCGCCACCTGGCCTTCTCCTGCTACGGCTTCGACGAGGCGGGCCGGCTGCTCGTCACCCGGCGCTCCCACCGGAAGCGGACGTTCCCGCTGATGTGGACCAACACGTGCTGCGGGCATCCCGGCCCCGGCGAGTCGCCCGAGGAGGCCGTCCACCGCCGCCTCGCCGACGAGCTGGGCATGACGCCGACGGACGTCCGGCCGGCCCTGCCGGAGTTCAGCTACCGGGCGTCGTTCGACGGGGTCGAGGAGAACGAGCTGTGCCCGGTCTTCCTGTGCACCTTGCGGGGGGAGCCGCGCCCGGACCCGGCCGAGGTCGAGGAGTGGCAGTGGTGGAGCTGGCCGCGGTTCCTCGACGCGGTGGCCGATCCGGCCAGCGGCCTGTCGCCCTGGGCGCGGCTGCAGGCCCCCCTGCTCGCCGAGCTCGGCGAGCACCCGTCGGCCGGGTGACCCCGCCGCTCACCCGGCCCGTCAGTTCGGCGGCCGCGGCGCGGAGGCCAGCACGACGCGGTCCGGACGCAGCAGCACGGCGGCGCACCCGCCGTCGCGCAGCCAGGCCCGGAGCGGGCCGCCGTCCGCCAGGACGACCTCCCCGTCGCCGGGTCCGATCTGCACGACGCGGGCGCGCAGCAGCCGTGCGCGGGCGAGCAGCGTGACCGGGACCGGACCGTCGGTGAGCAGGACGTGGCCGCAGCCAAGGGCCTCGTCGAGCCGGACGGACCTGCCGTCGAGGGTGACGACGGGCTGCGGGCACACCGTCCCCGTGAGGTCGCGCCGGTCGCGGCGGGGATCGACCTGGGCGCCCGCGGGGTAGCGGGTGACGATCCCGCGGCTCGCGCGGGCGCGGACCCCGGGGACCCGCAGCAGGGACCGGGTCAGCGGCCCCCGGATCGCCGCCGCGACGTCCTGCCCGCCGGTCATCGCCCGGCCCACCCGGACCGCCCCGCGGATCATGGCCTCCACCTGGGGTGCCCGTTCCTGCTGGTAGCTGTCGAGCATCCGGTTCTCCAGCGCAGGCGGGACCTCGCCGTGCAGTACCGCCGCGAGCTTCCAGGCGAGGTTGTGGGCGTCCCGCAGGCCCGACCCGAGGCCCTGGCCGATGAACGGCGGGGTCAGGTGGGCGGCGTCGCCGAGCAGCAGGACCCGGCCCTCCCGCCAACGGGTCGCGATCCGGGCCCGGAACACGTACTCCGCGGCCCGGAGCACCTCGAGGTCGTCCGTCGCGACGTCCGGACGCCACGGGGCCGTGAGGCTGTCGATGCGGGCGACGAGGTCGTCGGCGGTCTCGTCGCGGTCCATCCGGAACTCCCAGCGGTACCGGTCCGCGGGCAGGGCGAGGAACGTGGCCGGGCGCCGGGGGTCGCAGATCTGGTCGACCCCGCCCCACGTGGCGATCCGGCGGGCGCACCGCACGTCGACGACGAACCAGCGCTCGGTGAACCCGAGGTCGCGTGAGCGCGAGCCGAGCGTGGTGCGGACCGTGCTGCCCGCCCCGTCGCAGCCCAGCACGGCGTCGAACTCGAGGTGGTCGAGGGAGCCGTCGGCGATGTCGCGCACGGTCACCCGGCCGGCGGGGAAGACGTCCACGAGCTCCGTGCCGGACCGGACCGTCACCAGCGGCCGGCGGGCGGCCTCGGCGAGCAGCAGCTCCTCGAGTTCGGGCTGGTCGAACACGTTGGACTCCGGCCACCCGTGCCGTCCCGCGACGCCGTCCCGGGTGAAGACCGCGAAGGGGCGGAGCCGCCCGTCGAGCAGGCGCAGGCCGGCGGCAGCCCGGCTGATCGCGGCGAACCCCTCGGCGACACCGGCGCTCTGCAGGATCCGCACGCACTCGTCGTCGAGGTGGACGGCGCGCGGCAGCCGGTGCGGCGAGCAGCGCCGGTCGACGACCGTGCTCGCCACCCCGAGGTCCGCGAGCAGCAGGGCGGCGACGAGGCCCGTCGGGCCCGCCCCGACGACGAGGACACGCGGGGTGCGCCGGTCGTCCGGCGCGACCGCGGAGCTGGGGGACCGGTTCATCTACGCGAGCGCCAGGACGAGCCGGCCCTCCGCGACCTCGAGCCGGACCCGCCCGCCCGCGCGCAGCTCCCCGCCGAGGAGCAGCCTCGACAGGCGCCGCTCGACCTCGCGCGCGATGACCCGCCGCAGGGGCCGTGCGCCGAACCCGGGCTGGTACCCGAGCTCCGCGAGGTGGTCGAGCGCCGCGTCGTCGGCGACGAGCTCGACGCCCCGGGCCGCGAGCCGGGAGGCGGTGTCGGCCAGCAGCATCGCGGTGATGCGGCGCAGCTGGCCGTGGTCGAGGGCCTCGAACAGCACCACGTCGTCGACGCGGTTGACGAACTCCGGCCGCAGGTGGCGGCGGACCAGCATCATCACGACCTCCCGCACCGACTCGACCGGACGCCCCGCGGCGGCCGCGGCGAGGATCTCCTCCGCGCCCAGGTTGCTGGTCATGATGACGATCGCGTGCCGGAAGTCCACGACGCGGCCGCGGGCGTCGCTGAGCCGGCCGGCGTCGAGCACCTGCAGCAGCGTCCCGGTGACCTCGGCGTGCGCCTTCTCGATCTCGTCGAGCAGCACCACGGTGTAGGGGTCGCGGCGGACGGCCTCGGTGAGCTGGCCGGCGTCGTCGTGGCCGACGTAGCCGGGCGGGGCGCCGATCAGCCGGGTGACCGCGGACCGGTCCGCGTACTCGCTCATGTCGAGCCGCACCATGCGCTCGTCCGAGCCGAAGAGCGCGGCGGCGAGCGCCCGGGCGAGCTCGGTCTTGCCGACCCCGGTGGGGCCGAGGAAGAGGAACGAGCCGACGGGCCGGTCGGGGCTGGAGAGCCCGGCGCGGCCGCTGCGCACCGCGTCGGCCACGGCCTCCACGGCCTCGTCCTGGCCGACGACCCGCCGGTGCAGGTGGTCCTCGAGGTCGAGCAGCCGCTGCCGGTCGGTCGCACCGAGCTCGGCGACCGGGATGCCGGTGCGGGCGGCGACGACCCGGGCGACGTCGTCGGCGGTGATCTCGGGCGTGCCGGGGCCGGGCGGGCCCTCCTCCAGGACGAGCCGGTCGAGCTCGCGGTCGAGCATCGCAGCCCGCTCGTCGTCCCCGGCGTCCGTCGCGACCTCCCGGGCCCGGATCAGCTCCTCGACCTGCCGCCCCGCACCGGTCGCGGGTGTCCCGCGCAGGTGCGCCCGGGACGCGGCGCGGTCCACGAGGTCGATCGCCTTGTCCGGCAGGAAGCGGTCCCGGATGTAGCGGTCCGACAGGGCGACGGCCGCGTCCAGCGCGGCGTCGGTGATCCGGACGCGGTGGTGCTCCTCGTAGCGTCCGCGCAGCCCGCGCAGGATCTCCGCGGTCTCCGCGGGTGTGGGCTCGGGGACGACGACGCGTTCGAAGCGCCGGTCCAGCGCGGGGTCGCGCTCGATGTGGCGGCGGTGGTCCTCGGCCGTGGTCGCGCCGATGATCTGGAGCTCGCCCCGGGCCAGCGCGGGCTTGAGGATGGAGCCGGCATCCATCGGGGAGTTCTCGCCGGATCCCGCGCCCACCACGAGGTGCAGCTCGTCGATGAACACCACGACCGAACGCTCCGCGGCCACGATCTCGGCGACGACGTCGGTGAGCCGTTCCTCGAACTCGCCGCGGTACTTCGTCCCGGCGACCAGCCCGGCGAGGTCCAGCGCGACCACCCGGACGTCGCGGAGCGTCGCGGGGACGGCGCCGTCGGCGACGCGCCGGGCCAGCCCCTCGACGATCGCCGTCTTGCCCACGCCCGGGTCGCCCACCAGGACCGGGTTGTTCTTCGTCCGGCGGGCGAGGACCTCGACCACCTGGTCGAGGACGTCGTCCCGGCCGATGACGGGGTCGAGCCGGCCGGCCCGGGCGTCGGCAGTGAGGTCGCGCCCGTAGCGGTCGAGCTTCCGGGTCGACGTCGTCCGGCGCGGTGCGGGGCGCTCCGTGTCCTCCTGCTGCGGCAGGTCGAGGCCGGCGAACAGCCGGTTCACGAGGTCGCCGAGCGGGCCGAGGCCCTCGAAGGGATCCTGCGGCATGGTGGCCTCCTCGGTGACGGTGCGGACCGTCTCCTCCAGGTGTACCCGGCGCGAGGTGCCGCGTACCGGACGACGGCCGGCGTCGGCGCCGTCCGTCCCGGCCACCGCCGGATCCGGTTCGGTGGCCCCGCCGCAGAACCGTGGCGAGCTGGGTGCACCGGACGCGGCCGCAGGACCTTCCTCGCCGGGCCGTGGCCCGTCGTCTCACCGGTGTCGCTGCTGATCGTCGTCTCCTGACCACGTTGCGTCGCTGTCACCCGGCCTTGTCGAGAAGCCGGACCATGGCATGTCACCGGCACGCGGTCTTCACCCGGAATGATGACGGCGGGCTGCACCCGCCATCGGCGGTCGTTCCCGGCGGTCGCCGGGCCGGGTGGGTTCCGGACGTCGTCCGGTGGGAACCCGGGGTCGTGGGTAGTGGTCTGAGGCTCGTGCTGGACGCGCGGTCGGATGCTGCGGACATCGCCGCGCGGGCGCTGGCGAGATGGTTGCGCACCGTCGGGTGGCCGTCGGAGGATGCCCAGGACCTGGTGTTCGCGGCGCGGGAGGCCGTGCGCAACAGCGTCGACCACGCGTACCCCGGCGGAGCGGTGGGCCGGGTGGATGTCGATGCGGTGGTGCGGGACGACGCCGGCGTCGTGGAGCTGACGGTCGTCGACCAGGGGCACTGGCGCCCGCGGCGCGACGTCGGCCGCCGGGGGTACGGGATCCCGCTGATGCGCGCCGCCGTGCCCGACGTCGTGATCGAGACGGCCGGTCCCGGTACGTGGGTGCGCCTGCGCAGCGGCCCGGGCCCGACGCCCGGCGGCCCGAGCAGCACCAGCAGTCCGAACCCGACGTGCGCTGGGTCGTGAGCGGTCTCGTCCCGACTGCTCTACCCGGCGTGCGGCGGTCCTCCGGCGGATCGCCGGGGCCGACCGCGGATGGCCGAACCCGGAGCCGGGTACCCCCGTGCATGGCGGAGTTCGAGGCGGAACGGCGCATGGCGGCCACCGCGGACCGGGTCTTCGAGGTGGTGGCGGACCTGGACAGGGTGGACGAGTGGGTCCCGGACGGGATACGGGTGCGCCCGACGCCCGACGGCGAGGTCGCCGCCTCGCTGGACGGCCGCGGCAGCGTGGTCCCAGGGCTGGTCCGGGTCCGGCCCGAACAGCTTCGGCTGGAGTGGGGCTCCCGGGACTCGCCGGACTACGCGGGCTGGCTCCAGGTCATGCACGCCGACGACGGCCACTGCTCGGTGCTGCTGCACCTCTCGTTCCTCGGCGACCAGCCGGAGGCGCACGCGGGAGCGGCCGCCCAAGCCCTCCGGACGCGGCTCGACGACGGCCTCGCCCGGCTGGAACGGCTCGTGACGGCCTGACCGGGCGAGCGGGTGGGCCGCCACGGCCACCCCGGGGCGCCGGGTGAGAGATGGCCTGCGCGACCCCGACGCGGCGTGCCGCGTCAGTCGTGGTCGTCGACCTCGAGCACGGCCTGGATCGTGTGCCGGCGCCGCGCTGCGAGGTCGATCAGCAGGGCCGGCCCGTCGCGGAGCGGGAGGACGTCGGTGATGACGTGCTCGCGCAGCAGCGGACCCTCGTCGAGCAGGAGCGCGATCGTCTCGGCGGAGAGCCGCTCGCGGTCCCAGAGGTGCGCGGTGCCGCGGGGGACCCGGCCGATCTGGGCGCTGCGGATCCCGAGCCCGTTGTGGTGGAACTCGGCGCCGAGGCGCAGGGCGGAGCCGTCGTCGGTGTAGAAGGCAAGGTCGACGACGGTGCCCTGGGGGCGCAGGATCCGCAGGGCGGAGGCCAGCGCCGTGGCCCGGCCGCGGCACTGGAAGACGACGTCGGCGCCCCGGTCGCCGGGGGAGTGCCGCCACCGGGACTTCAGGACCAGCGCCGGATCGCCGTCGACGGGATCGAGGGTGCCGAGCCCGAGGCCCTCCGCGGCGGCGCGGCGGCGAGGTGTCGGGTCGACCAGGACGACCTCCTCGGCGTCGTGGTGGCGGGCGAAGAGGCCGGTGAGCAGGCCGACGACGCCGCCGCCGACGACCGCGACGCGCCGCCCGCGCACGCCTGCGCCGAGGTCGCGGACGTCGGTGCCGTGGACGTCCGCGGCGGCGTGCAGGAGCCCGTTCGCGCAGATCGGGCCCATGTGTGCCACGTAGATGCCGAGCAGCGGATCGAACCCGGGCGGCAGGACCACGATCCGCTCGCTCAGCGGGTCGGCCCGGTACGCGGTGCGGTGGCCGTAGGTCATGGCGACGAGGTCGCCCCGGGCGGGTCCGGTGCCGTCCGCCGGGCTCTCGACCACCCGGGCGACCTCCATGTATCCGAGCCTCGTCACCGGATAGCCCTGGTCGGGGCGGCCGCCCCGGAAGAGCCCCAGCTCCGGGTCGAAGGTGGCGTGCAGGGCGGGGTTGGTACCGGTGAGGAAGCTCAGCTCGGTCCCGGCCGAGACGCCGGTGAACAAGGTGCGGACGGCGACCGGACCCGCCGCCTCGGGCACCGGCCGGACGGCGGGCACCCCGCGCGACTCGATGATCAGTGCACGGTCGCTCACCGGGCCTCCTCCGGGACCCGCGTCTCGACCGAGGTGGCGAGGGCGCAGGCGAGGCGGTGGCTGCGCAGCGCCTCCGCGTGGTCGGGCAGGCCGAGCGGGGCGGGCGGGCTCCCGTCGCCGCGCACGGCGTCGAGGAACTCCCGGTCCGCAGCCCGGCGGGCGATGCCCGGATCGAACCGGCGGCGGCGGGTGGAGATCCCGTCGCCGACGTGCAGCCAGTCCTCGCCGACCCCGACGACGAGGCCGTCGGCCACGATCTCGAGGCCGGCGCGGAGCTTGCCGGCCAGCGCGCAGGTGGTCGAGACCGTGCCGACGGCGCCGCAGGCGAAGCGCAGCACGCCGGAGGTCGCGACGTCGGTCGTGCCGCCCTCCGGTGGGCCGGCGGAGAGGGCGTAGACCTCGTCGACCTCGCCGACCAGGGCGCGGGCCAGGTCCAGAACGTGCACGGCCTGCTCGACGAGGGGGCCGCCGGACCGGGCGCGGTCGGTCCACCAGGGGACCGGCGGCACCTTGTCCAGCCAGTAGCCCGAGACCTGCCGGACGGTTCGTCCGGCGAGCAGGTCCCGGGCCCGGCGGACCGGTTCCGCGCAGCGCCAGTGGTGGCCGACGCGGCTCACCACGCCCGCGGCGGCGATCCGGTCCGAGATCTGCTGCGCTGTCGGCACGTCGAGCGCGAGCGGCTTCTCGACGAACAGGGCGACCCCGGCGTCGGTGAGGGCCTGCTCCGCCTCGCCGTGGGCGAACGGGGGGACGCACACGTAGACGGCGTCGGCCCCGGCGTCGATCAGCGCAGCGACGTCGGGGACGGCCGCCCCTCCGTGGGCGCGGGCGAAGGCCGCCGCTCGATCGTGGTCCAGGTCGGTGACGGCGACGATCTCGGCGTCGTCGAACGTCGCGAGAACTCCCGCATGCCTGGTGGCGACACCGCCCGTTCCGACGAACCCGATACGGCCCATGGCTCACGACCGGACGCTGTTGTCCGCCATGTTGTCCGAGTACCTGATTGGACGGAGTACGAAACGGGCACCGCCGCATATGACGATGACGGTTCTGCTCAATTCCGGTCCGTGGCTCCCCGTGCCGCCTCCGGGGTACGGCGGCATCGAGAACGTCATCGCCGCACTCGTCCCGGAGCTGCGGCGGCGCGGGGTCCGGGTGGTTCTGGCCACGGTCGGGCGGAGCACGCTCCCCGTCGACGAGCGGATCTTCGTCCACGAGAACGGGCGGTTCGGCGAGCTGCAACGACCCTTCAACCAGGTGGCCGGGGTGGCCGCGGCGCACCTGCACCGCATCGTCACCGAGTTGAGGCGCCGGGACGACATCGTGCTCGTGCACGACCACCAGGAGGTGCTCGGCCCGACGGTCCTGGGCGCGCTCGGTCGCGACGGCCCGCCGGTCCTGCACACCCTGCACTGGGATCTGCGCAAGCACCCCGAGCTCTACGGCGCCATCGACGGCGGCGGCTCTCTGTGGGTCAACGGGGTGTCCGCCTCGCAGATGGCGAACGCGCCCGCCGCGCTGCGGGCGATCAGCGTCGGCCACGTCCACCTGGCCACCCCGCTCGCCGTCGCGGCGGACCGGCGTGCCCCCGCCGTCGACAAGGCCGGTCACCTGGTGGTCCTCGGCCGGGTCACCGCGAACAAGGGCCAGCACGTGGCGGCCGAAGTGGCGCACCGCACCGGGCGCGACCTGGTCCTCGCGGGCCCGATCGGGCCCCATGACCACCCGAGCGAGCTGGCGACCGCGGACGCCGCCAACCCGGACGTCCGGTACTGGCGCGAGCAGGTCGAGCCATTGGTGGACGGGGCGAGGGTGCGGTGGATCGGGACCGTCACCGGCCGGGAACGCGACACCCTCCTGCAGAGCGCGGACGCGGCCCTGTTCCCGATCGGGTGGGACGAACCCGGGGGGACCGCGGTGGTCGAGTCGCTCGCCCTCGGCACCGCGGCGGTCGGCTACCGGCGCGGATGCCTCCCCGAACTGGTCGACGACAGGCGCACCGGCCTCCTGGTGGAGCCGGGCGACATCGACGCTCTCGCCGCCGCGGTGTCCGACGCGCGGCTGATCGATCCTCGGGTGTGCCGCCGCGAGGCCGCTCGTCGTTTCACACCCGCCCGAATGGCGCAGCAGTATCTGGATTTCTACGACCAGGTGATCGCGCTCGGTGGTCGTCCCGTTCCGGTCCGTTCCACGGCGGATGTGTGACAGTTCTCTGCCCTCCGGCCGGAAAATGTGGAAAGAGCTTCGACAATGACCGCGGAATGGATTCACCCGCGTCCGATGGCGTGCCGGGCCGGCGCGCCGCCGAGCGGTCCGGCGGTCCTCGGCGCGGTCGGCGACCGCCGGGTGGCCCGCCCGCCGGTCCTCGCCCCCGACTTGAGCGATACAGAAATCTCCCCTCTTGCGTGAGGGAAACCTGCAGTGCACACTTTAGATATCCCAGCCGCGCACGGAAGGTCCGAGGCGGCTGGTCGCATCGCCGACAGTGTCGTGAGGAGAGGAGTGGTTGCGATGCTGATGCGTACCGACCCGTTCCGTGAGCTCGACCGGCTCGCCCAGCACGCCTTGGGTGCGACCGGTACCTGGTCGCGGCCGACGGCCATGCCGATGGACGCCTACCGCCGCGGCGAGGAGTTCGTCGTGGAGTTCGATCTGCCCGGGGTCGATCCGGGGGCGATCGAGCTGTCGGTGGAGCGCAACGTGCTGACCGTCAGGGCCGAGCGACGGCCGCCCCTGCGCGACGAGCAGGTGGAGATGCAGGTGTCCGAGCGCAGCATGGGCGTGTACTCCCGCCAGCTCTTCCTCGGGGAGTCCCTGGACACCGAGCACATCCACGCCGACTACAACGCCGGCGTGCTCACGCTGCGGATCCCGGTCGCCGAGAGGGCCAAGCCCCGCACCATCAGCATCTCCAGCGCCGAGGACCCGGGACGCCAGCAGATCAACGCCTGATCCCGCGCCGTGTCCTTGCACGCCGGTGCCCTGTACGCCTGTGTTCCTGCACGTACGTGTTCCTCCGCGACGGGGGTGATGACCATGATCGGGCTGACGGCCGACGAACCTGCTGCGCCGGGCATGAGCGCCGGGTACGACCAGGACCGGGTCGACCGGATGTTCCTCGCGATCGCGGCGGAGCTCATCGCCTGCGAGGAGTGGCCCGACCGGTCCGAATGCCGGCGCCGCCGCAATGGTCCGCCGGTCCGGCGGCCGTGTGGGGCCGACCGTGCCCGAGCCGGTTCCCGCGGGGCGGGCCGACGGGAGCCCGCGACCGGCCGGCACCTGCCCGGCGGGCGGGGCGACCGGGAGGTGCTGCCCCGGGAGCGTTCTCCTCCGCGGACCGCAGGGCGCGTCCGGTTCTCGGTGTGACCGTGCGGAAGGAGGTGGCCAGGACGATCGCGGCCGGTGGCACGACGGCCGGCGTGGTCGTCTCCCGATGTCGCGACAGTGTCTGTGTCGTCCGTCGTGCGCCACGTGCGGGGCCCCGCCGGCCCTTTCCCCTCGGGTGAGGCGGGCCCCGCACCGGCGCCCACCCCTGACCCACCACCGCCGGCGGCGACCACCGTCGGCTCCCGCCCAGAGAGGATCTCCCGTGACCGCTCCCGCAGCCGTTCGTGACGCCGGCCCGTCGTCCCTGAGCGAGGCACCGGAGCACGGTCTCCGTCCGGATGGAACCGAGCAGCGCGTCCCGGACGGCCCGCCCGACGTCGCGGCCGCCGCGGTGGCCCGCGCACTCGCCGCCCTCTACGAGGACGACATCGACGCCTGGAGCTAGGTGCGACCCGACGCAGGAGGACCGTCCCGTGAGCCTGACCAAGGTGTGGTTGCAGCTGGTCGACGGCAGCCTGCTGCGCGGCGACCAGGTGGTGCAGATCGACGTGCACCGGACCCCGGACTTCGCCGGGAAGCCTGCCCGCTGGCTGCTCGACGTCGTCCTCGCGGCCCCGACCGGCAGCGGCGACCAGGAGGGATGGCGGAGCGGGCCGCTGCACCGCACCCTCGCCCAGACCAGCACCCCGCCGGACGAGGCCCCGGCCGCGCTGGCCCGACTGCTGGCCCAGCTCGACAGCGTCGACGCGGCCGGGATCCTGCGCGCGGACACCGCCCGGGTGAGGACCACCCCGCACCCGGACCACACCGTCGCCGCCGGCCCGGTCCGGTTCGGCTTCTCCCCGTTCACCGGCGCCACCGGACAGCCCTCTCCCGGCCGTGAGGATCCGCTCGGGATCTCTGCGGGCGAGGCGTCCGGCGGCCTCATGCCACCCCCGTGACCTGGACGTCTGCCCCGCACCGGCCGGCCGGTCCGCCAGTCGGGCACCGGAGGGTCGAGACCACGACGGCACTCACCTGCAGGAGGCCCATGACCCCACGACCACGAAGATGACCCCACGACCAGAGGGACATCGACGGAACAGACGGTCCCTCGACCCGGCAGGTTGGACGGCGAGGACCCGGCCCCGCGCCCGGGCCGCAGCCTCCTCGGCGTCCAGCCTGCGCTCCTCTGTGCTGTCCCCCTCGAACGGTCCCCACCCGCCGGATCCGCCTGCCCGGACGGATCATCAGGCCCGCGGGCGGGTATACGCAGTCGACCGGGCGGCGTCCACGGCGTCCGACTTACCTCGAGGAGCAGGATGACGACACCCGACGCGGGCGGCCACGTCCCCACGACCACGGCGGCGGAGTCCCTGTGGCTGGCCGGGCGGCCGGACGACGTGCGGTACCCGGTGCCGGCGGACCGGCGCGACTTCGACGTCCTGGTCCTGGGTGGCGGCATCACCGGTCTCACGACGGCGCTCCTGCTGACGCAGCGCGGCGCCCGGGTCGCGGTACTGGAGGCGGACCGGATCGGGTCCGGCGCGACGGGCAACAACACCGCCAAGGTCACGGCCCTGCAGAGCACGATGCTCTCGACGATCGAACGCACCCGGGGCGAGCACGTCGCCGCCGCCTACGCCGAGCGCAGCGTGGCCGGTGTGGAGCTCGTCGCGGCGCTCGTGAAGGAGCTGGGCCTCGACTGCGACCTGCGCCGCCGTGCCGCTTACACCGTCGCGGCGGAGAAGGCCGAGCTGCGGTCGGTGGAGAAGGAGGCCGCAGCGGCGACGCGGGCCGGGCTGCCGGTCGAGACGACCGACGACGTCGACCTCCCGTTCCCGGTGGCCGGCGCGGTCCGCCTCGACGACCAGGTCGAGATCCATCCCGTCCGCTACGCCCACGGCCTGGCCGCGGCGATCGAACGGGGTGGTTCGTGCGTCTTCGAGGGGACGCGCGCGACGGCGGTGTCCGAGGGTCGGCCCGTCCGCGTGTCGACGACGCACGGCGAGCTGACCGGGGAGCAGGTCGTCGTCGCGACGCACTTCCCGGTCTGGGACCGCGGCCTCTACTTCGCCCGGATGCAGGCCACCCGCGCCTACTGCCTCGCCGCGCGGGTGCGCGGCGAGCCGTCCCGCGGGATGTCGATCACGGCGGGCAGTCCGAGCTGGTCGTTCCGCTCGGCCGGCGACCTGATGATCGTCTGCGGGCAGGACCACTCCGTGGGGGCACGCGGCGTGGATCCCGGCCGCTACGGGGCGCTCGAGGAGTACGTGCGACGGCACTGGGACGTCGAGGAGATCACCCATCGCTGGTCCGCCCAGGACGCCGTGCCCTACGACCGCACGCCGATGATCGGCGCCTACACCCCCGTGTCGTCCCGGATGTACGTCGCTGCCGGGTACTCGAAGTGGGGGCTGAGCGGCGGGTCGATGGCGGCCGCGCTGCTCTCCGAGCGGCTGTCCGGTGGGGCCGCGGACGAGGTGTTCAGCCCGCACCGGTTCTCCGTGCGGGGGCTGCCCGCGCTGGTCCGGATGAACGCGAAGGTCGCCCTGGACCTGGTGGGGGACCGGCTGACGTTCGGCGACGTCGCCGACGGGACCGGGCTGGCCCCCGGCCAGGCCGGCGTCGTGCGGTCCGGCACGGACCGCACGGGCGTGTTCCGGGACGAGGCCGGGGGGCTGCACGCCGTGTCGATCCGCTGCACCCACCTCGGCTGCCTGCTGCGGTTCAACGGCGCCGAGCGCAGCTGGGACTGCCCGTGCCACGGCTCGCGGTTCGACGTCGACGGCGCCGTGCTGGAAGGGCCCGCGGTCGAGCCGCTCGCGCGCCGCGACCCGCCGGCTCCCGGCTGAGCCCGCGGCGGGCAGGGGCCCGGCGCCGCTCCTTCACCGCGGCGGCCCGGTGCACGGAGTCCGGATTGGGCTCAGGTCTCGTCGTCCAGCCGGCGCTGGAGGTCGGTGATCTCCGCGCGCGCCTCGCGCAGCTGGCCGCGGGTCCGGTCGAGCTCCTCCGTGCGGTCCTCGAGGTCCGAGCGGGTGCGGCCGAGGGCGTCGTCGCTGTGGTGCAGCCTGCCCTCGAGGTCCGCGATGGCGAGGGCGGACGTCAGGGTGTGCCCGGCGTCGAGCAGCTCGCGCAACCGCGCCGCAAGGGCGAGCTGGCGGCGGGAGTACCGGCGGTGCCCGCCCTCGGTGCGGTGGGGACGCAGCGCGCCCCCGGTGTCGAGGCTGCGCAGGAAGGCGGGCTGGACGCCGAGGAGCTCCGCGGCCTGGCCCATGGTGACCGCCGGGTAGTCCTCGTCGTCCAGCCTGCCGAGGTTGTTCATCACGTGATCAGTGCTCTCGTCGGTGTCGTCGTCGTCCTCCGGGTGGTCGTCCGACATGGCCGTCCGGCGCGAGGCGTCCCCCCACGGAGCGGGGGGTCGGGCGGGGCGGCTCAGGCGGGGGAGCCGTCCAGCACGGGCTGCGCGTCGCGGCCGCCGTGGGCGATCTCGATCCGTCGGGGCTTGGCCCGCTCGGCGACCGGGATGGACAGGGTCAGGACCCCGTCCCGGTAGGTGGCGGTGAGCCGCTCGGTGTCGAGGTCACGCCCGAGCAACAGGCGGCGGGTGAAGGTGCCGCGGGGACGCTCGGACGCCAGCCACTCGCCGCCGTCGTGCGGGGCCGTCCGCTCCGCGCGGACGGTCAACGAGGTGCCCTCCACGGTGAGGTCGATGGAGCCGGGGTCCACGCCGGGGAGGTCGAAGCTGACCAGGAGGTGGTCCTCCAGGCGCTGGATGTCCATCGGCATCCCGGCCGGCGCCGGACCGGAGACCCGGTCGAACCTGCGGAAGGCGTCGGCGAGGGGCTCGTAGTTGAGCAGCATCGTGATCTCCTTTCGTGGTGCTGCCCGATGTCGGTGACGAGGAAATTTATAGTACGCGCTGAAGGTTCTGCGCAACCTCCGCGCGAGGATTTCTCGGCTCGGCGCCGTCCGCCGGTCAGGGGCTGCTCTGCAGGACCAGCATCGAGCGGGCGGGGAGCCGAACCTTGCCGCCCGGGTTCGGGGAGCGGCGGCGGGCGTTGGCGAGCAAGGGGTCCGCGGTGTCGAGGACGGCCTGCCAGCCCTTGCCGTAGCTCTCGTCCGGCACCGTGAAGGTCTGCTCCTGGTGGTGGGCGTTGATCAGGAGCAGGAACGAGTCGTCGACGATCTGCATGCCGAGGTCGTCGCGGTCCGGGATGCCCTGCCCGTTGAGGTGGACGGTCAGGGACTGGGTGTGGTCGCCGGTCCAGTCGTCGTCGCTCATCGGCTGGCCGTCGGGCCGGAGCCAGGCGATGTCGTCGACGCCCGAGCCGCGCAGCGGCCGGCCCTGGAAGAAGCGCTGCCGGCGGAAGATCGGGTGCTGGGCGCGCAGCTCCGCCAGGCGGGCGGTGAACTCGGTGAGCACCTCGTGTTCGCGGGCGGCGTCCCAGTCGACCCAGCTGATCTCGTTGTCCTGGCAGTAGACGTTGTTGTTGCCGCCCTGGGTGCGGCCGAGCTCGTCGCCGTGGGAGATCATCGGCACGCCCTGGGAGA
>NZ_JAODNI010000217.1 GCF_025465255.1 Pseudonocardia sp. | reverse complement strand
GCGGTGAGCCTCCACCCGCCGATGCTCCGCGAGCCGTCCCGCCAGTAGGGCGTGTCTGACGGATCCATGCCGCAGCCGCGGCGTGCCAGGCGGATGCCTCGCAAGGCCGAGGAGGAGCCGTCTGGGGCGGCGCGGACCGGCTGGAGATCCGCCAGACACGCCCTAACGGTCAGAAGCGGGGGTGCTCGCCCCGCAGGTGGACCCGCGAGCCCACACCGGTGTGTTCCGGGTCCTGGCCCGCCTCGGAGCCCCGCTGCACCTCACCGAGCACCCAGGAGGGGACGTGCCGGGCGGTGAGCACGGCGAGCGCGCGGTCCACGTCGTCCGGCGGGAGCACCGCGACCATGCCGACGCCCATGTTGAACGTCTTCTCCATCTCGGCCCGCTCCACCCGCCCGCGGGCCGCGATGAGCTTGAACACCGGGTCCGGCGTCCAGCTCCCCCGCTCGGCGACGGCGATCAGGCCCTCCGGCAGCACCCGCTCCAGGTTCCGGGCGAGCCCGCCCCCGGTGATGTGGGCGAACGTGCGCACCCCGGTCTCGGCGGCCAGCGCAAGGCAGTCCCGCGCGTAGATCCGGGTGGGGGTGAGCAACTCCTCGCCGAGAGTGTGCCCGAACTCCTCGACGTGCCCGTCGAGCGGCATGCGGGCGATGTCCAGCAGCACGTGCCGGGCGAGCGAGTAGCCGTTGGAGTGCAGCCCGGAGGCCGCCATGGCGATCAGCACGTCCCCGGGGCGCACCCGCTCGGGCCGCAGCATGGCCTCGGCGTCGACGATCCCGACGCCGGTGGCGGACAGGTCGTACCCGCCGGCCTCCATCAGGCCCGGGTGCTCGGCCGTCTCGCCGCCGAGCAGCGCGCAGCCGGCCTGCTGGCAGCCCTCGGCGATGCCCTTGACGATCGTCGCGACCTGCTCCGGGACGAGCTTGCCGACGGCGATGTAGTCCTGCAGGAACAGCGGCTCGGCGCCGCAGACCACCAGGTCGTCGACGACCATCGCGACCAGGTCCAGGCCGATGGTGTCGTGCTTGTCCATCGCCTGCGCGATCGCGACCTTGGTGCCGACCCCGTCCGTGGACGCGGCGAGCACCGGCTCGCGGTACTTGCCGAACTTCGGCGCGAACAGCCCGGCGAACCCGCCGATCCCGCCCATCACCTCGGAGCGGGTCGCCTTCGCCGCGTACGGCCGGAACGCCTCGACGGCTTCCTCACCCGCCTCGATGTCCACGCCCGCTGAGGCGTAGCTGGCGCGGGCGGAGTTGTCGGGCACGGTCGAGGGCATGACGGGGTTCGCTCCTGGTGCGTTTCTCGTGATCGAGTTCGAGGCGGCCGGGCTCGGCCGGACTCAGGGTCGGCTCAGTGCCTCGGCAGCACCGTAGCCGACCGAAAGGGGGCCGGCATCGCCCGACGCCGGCCCTGAGGTGTCCAGCGCGGGCTGTTCCCCGGCGGCTGTGAGGTCCTCCAGCAGGTGCTTGCCGAGGCGGGCCTCCTCCGGCAGCGGGATGGGGTACTCGCCGGTGAAGCAGGCGGAACAGAGCCGGCTGGCCGGCTGGTCCGTCGCCGCGACCATGTTGTCCACCGAGACGTAGCCGAGGCTGTCCGCGCCGACCGAGCGGCGGACCCCCTCGGTGTCCAGCCCGCTGGCGACGAGCTCCGCCCGGGTGGCGAAGTCGATGCCGTAGAAGCAGGGCCAGCGCACGGGCGGCGACGCGATCCGGACGTGCACCTCGAGCGCCCCGGCCTCGCGCAGCATCCGGACGAGCGCGCGCTGGGTGTTGCCGCGGACGATCGAGTCGTCGACGACCACCAGGCGCTTGCCCCGGATGACGTCGCGCAGCGGGGTCAGCTTGAGCCGGATGCCGAGCTGGCGGATCGTCTGGCTCGGCTGGATGAACGTCCGGCCGACGTACTGGTTCTTCACCAGGCCCTGGCCGTAGGGGATGCCGGAACCCTGCGCGTAGCCGATGGCCGCGGGTGTGCCGGACTCCGGGACCGGGATCACCAGGTCCGCCTCGACTGGGTACTCCTCGGCGAGGCGACGGCCGATCTCGACCCGTGCGGCGTGCACCGAACGACCGGAGATCGTGGTGTCCGGGCGGGCCAGGTAGACGTACTCGAAGACGCAGCCCTTGGGCTCCGGCGCGGCGAAGCGGTAGCTGCGCAGGCCGTCCTCGTCGATCGCGAGCAGCTCGCCCGGCTCGACCTCCCGGACCATCGACGCACCGACGATGTCCAGCGCCGCGGTCTCGCTCGCGACCACCCAGCCGCGCTCCAGGCGGCCGAGGACCAGCGGGCGGACGCCGTGGGGGTCCCGGGCGGCGTAGAGCGTGGTCTCGTCCGCGAAGGCGAGGGAGAAGGCACCGCGCAGCCGCGGCAGCAGCTGCAGCGCGGCCTCGGTGACGCCGAGGTCCGTCGACGTGGCGGCGAGCAGCTCGCAGACCAGGTCGGAGTCCGTGGTGGCCGGCACGCGGGAGCCCTTGCTCACCACGCGCAGCGCCGACACCTCGTCCCGCAGCTCGGCGGTGTTGACCAGGTTGCCGTTGTGGCCCAGTGCGATGCCGCTGCCCGACCCCGTGGTCCGGAACGTCGGCTGTGCGTTCTCCCACGTCGTGGACCCGGTGGTGGAGTAGCGGCAGTGGCCGACGGCCAGGTGCCCGCGCAGCGAGGACAGCGACTGCTCGTCGAACACTTGGCTGACGAGCCCGAGGTCCTTGAACACCACCATCCGGCGGCCGTCCGAGACGGCGATGCCGGCCGCCTCCTGGCCGCGGTGCTGCAGGGCGTAGAGGCCGTAGTAGGTCAGTTTCGCGACGTCCTCACCAGGGGCCCAGACGCCGAAGACGCCGCACTCCTCGCGGGGGGAGTCCTCAACGTCCGATGGGGGTTCGGTGATCTCGACGAGGGGGAGGGAACGATCGGACGGGTGCGCGTTCCGGTGGGAACTCAACACACGCTCCTCAGGAAGACGACGACAGCGCAGGCTACTCGATGGTACGCGGCCCGAGGCCCGGAACGAACCGAGCGGGACCGGCGTCACCGAACCAGCGACCCTGGCCGAGGTCACAGCCCAGCTCCGCGAGGCGCTCCGCCTGCACCGCGGTCTCCACCCATTCGGCCGTCACCTCGAGCCCGAGCGCGTGGGCCATCTGGATCAGCGAGGCCACGATGCTCCGGTCGACGGGGTCCGGGTCGGCGTGCCGGAGCCCGTCGATGAACGAGCCGTCGATCTTGAGCGCGTGCACCGGGAGCCGGCGCAGCCAGGCCAGGCTCGAGTACCCGGTGCCGAAGTCGTCCAGGGCCAGCCGGACGCCCGCGGCCCGCAGCTCGGCGAGTGCGTCCATCGTGCTCGGCTCGTCGCCGAGCACCGCCTGCTCGGTGATCTCCAGCTGCAGCCGGTCCGCCGGCAGGCCGGTGACCTCGAGCGCGTGCGCGACCTCGTCGACCCAGCCGGGCTCGGGCAGCTGCAGCGGCGAGACGTTCACGCTGACGTAGGGCGCACGCGGGCCGAGCGCGGCGTACCAGCGGGCGGCCTCGCGGCAGGCCTCGCCGAGCACCCAGCGGCCGAGCGGGACGATCGCCCCGCTGCGCTCGGCGAGCTCGATGAACCGGCCCGGGCCGATCAGCCCCTGGCTCGGGTGCTGCCAGCGCACCAGCGCCTCGACCCCGCGGACGTCGCGCTCCACCAGGTGCACCAGCGGCTGGTAGGCCAGCCGGAACTCGCCGTGGCCGATCGCGTCCACCAGCCCGTTGAGCAGCTCGGAGCGGGCGGACTCCCCCGCGTCCCGCTCCGGGTCGAAGACGACGTGGGTGCCCCCGCCGCGGCCCTTCGCCCAGGACAGCGCCACGGACGCGGCCCGCAGCAGCTCCTCGGGGCAGACCCGCGTGGTCGAGTCCTCCGCGACCCCGACGCTGGCGGTCACCGCGAGGCTGCGGCCCCCGATCTCGAACGGCGCGGCGAGCGTCTCGACGATCCGGTCCGCGAGCGCGGCGACCCCGGCCACGCCGTCCGGGTCCACGACGAGCACGCCGAACTCGTCCCCGCCCGTGCGGGCGACGAGGTGCGGGTCCGCGACGATCCGCAGCCGGCCCGCGATGGCGGACAACAGCTCGTCGCCGACGCGGTGGCCGTGGTCGTCGTTGACCCGGGTGAACCCGTCGACGTCCAGGGCGCACAGAGCGACCCGGCGGGCTGCACCCGGCACGAACGCCTGGCGCAGCGACTCCTCGATCAGCGTGCGGTTGGGCAGCCGGGTCAGCCGGTCCTCCGACGACGCGCGGACCAGCCGGGAGCGCAGCCGGTAGCGCTCGGAGACGTCCTCGATGACGGCGATCAGGTTGCTCGGCCGGCCCTGCGAGCCCCGGATCAACGACGCCGTGAGGTGGGCCCACACGACGACGCCCTCGACCCCGACGACCCGGATGTCCAGGCTGACGGTGTCCGAGACGCCGGAGCCGAGCCGGCGGTAGGCCGAGGCGAAGGCACCGAAGTCGTCCGGGTGGACGTAGTCCGTGGCCGGGCGCGGGAGCTCGGGCGGCGCGGTGAGGCCGATCATCCGGCAGGCCGCCGGGTTGAGGTCGATGATCATCCCGTCGAGGTCCCCGACGGCGATCCCCACCGGACCCTGCGTGTAGATGGCCCGGTAGTGCGTCTCACTGGCGGCGAGCGCGCGCTCGACGCCTTCGCGGGCGCGCAGCGTGGCGAGCAGCAGGCCCTCCTGGGCGCGGTGCGTCCACATGCGCAGCGCGCCGGAGAAGCCCGCAGCCAGCTCGTCGAGAGCCAGGGTGAGGCGCCGCTCACCCTCGGGACCGGGGACGCCGAACGCCGCCGGACCGGCGTCCCGCAGCAGGCCCAGCGTGCCGGGCAGCGTGTCCTCGGGCGCCGAGCCGGCCATCCCGGACCGTTCGCCGCACAGCCCGGAGGTCAGCAGCTCGGCGCCGACGCCGCGCGCCGCGAGCGGCCAGAACGGCTCGGCGCGCAGGGCCGTGGCGAGCCGGACGAGGAGCTCGGACAGCCGGTCGACATCGGGGTCCCCGGCGTCGGGCAGCACCGTGAGCCAGCGCCCGGCCAGGGCCCGCAGGGCGGACGGCGACGGCGCCGGCGGGGTGACCGCCAGCGGCGCGCCGGTACGGGGCAGCGGGATGCCGCCGCCGAGGGGAGGCGAGTCGCCGGATTCGGGCAGGCTGCGCGCTGCGACCACGACGCCACCTCCACCCTCGCCCGATCGGTCGTTGCTGGGCACGATCGGCGCAATTTTCGACCCCCCGACCGCGTTTCGCCACCACTAGGGGAACGCAATCATCCGATCGGTGATGAAGTCCATCACCCGGCGCGGTGCCGGTCAGACGAGGGGCAGCAGCGCGGCGACCTCGCCCGCCCGCGATCCGGACACGCTCAGTTTCCCGGCCGCGCGGGCGTCGTCCCAGGTCAGCGCCCCGACGACGAGGGCGAGCCAGGTCTGCGGGGTGGCCTCCAGGACGTTCGGCGGCGTGCCCCGGGTGTGCCGCGGGCCCTCGATGCACTGCACCGCCCCGAACGGGGGGATCCGGACCTCGACGCTGTGCCCGGGCGCGCGGGCCACCAGCTCCTGCAGCGACTCCTTGACGGCCGCCTTCACCGTCCCGCGGTCCGGCGCCGGTCCGGCGCCGGCGAGCCAGGCGTCGAGCAGTTCCCGCTCGGAGCTCACGCGCCGAAGAGCGCGGGCAGGGTTCCCTCCCAGGCCGTGCGCAGCTCGTCGAGCGGGAGGGCCGGGACGCCCTCGATCGCCAGGACGTCTCCCCCGACGGTGCCGAGCCGCTGGGCCGGCAGGTTCGCCGAGGCGGCGCGGTCCAGCAGCTCCGCCGCCTTCTCCGGCGCGACGGTGACCAGCACCCGCCCGGCGGACTCGGCGAAGAGCGTGACGAACGGGTCCACGACGCCCGGCGTGGGCAGCGACACCTCCGCGCCCCGGCCGCCGACGAGCGAGGCCTCCACCAGCGCCTGCGCGAGGCCGCCCTCGGAGAGGTCGTGGCTGCCGGTGAGCAGGCGGTCCGTGGCGGCCGCGGCGAGCAGCGCGGCGAGCCGACGCTCGTGCTCCAGGTCCACCGCCGGCGGGCGCCCGCCGAGGTGGCCGTGCGCGACGTGGGCCCACTCGCTGCCGTCGAGCTCGGCGAGGGTCCGGCCGAGCAGCACGACGACGTCGCCGGTGTTCCGGAAGCCGGACGGGACGCGCGTCGCGACGTCGTCCAGGACGCCGAGGATGCCGATCACAGGGGTGGGCAGGATCGCCTGGGTGCCGGTCTGGTTGTAGAAGCTGACGTTCCCGCCGGTGACGGGGATGCCGAGCTGCGCGCAGCCGTCGGCGAGGCCGCGGACGGCCTGGCTGAACTGCCACATCACGTGCGGGTCCTCGGGCGAGCCGAAGTTCAGGCAGTTCGTGACGGCCGCAGGCACGGCCCCGGAGGTCGCGACGTTCCGGTAGGCCTCGGCCAGCGCCAGCTGCGCTCCGGTGTACGGGTCCAGCGCGGCGAAGCGGGCGTTGCAGTCCGTGGCGACGGCGATGCCGCGGCCGGACTCCTCGTCGATCCGGACGACGCCGGCGTCCGCCGGCTGGGCGGAGGCGGTGTTGCCGCGGACGTATCGGTCGTACTGGTCGGTGACCCACGCGCGGCTGCACAGGTTCGGCGACGCGGCCATCCGCAGGATCTCCGCCCGCAGCTCCGACGGCGACGCCGGGCGCGGCAGTGAGTCCGCGGTGTTCGCGACCAGCGCGTCCTGCCCGTCGCCGCGCTGCACGGGGCGGTGGTAGACCGGGCCGTCGTGCGCGACGGTGCGCGGCGGGACGTCGACGACCGTCTGGCCGTGGAAGTCGATGACGAGGTGGTCGCCGTCCGTGACCTCGCCGATCACGGTGGCGATGGTGTCCCACTTGGCGCAGACGGCCATGAACGCGTCCACGTCCTCGGGCCGCACGACGGCGCACATGCGCTCTTGCGACTCGCTGGACAGGATCTCGGCGGGCGTCATGCCGGTGGCGCGCAGCGGGACGGTGTCCAGGTTCACGTGCATGCCGCCGGAACCGGCGCTGGCCAGCTCGCTCGTGGCGCAGGACAGCCCGGCGCCACCGAGGTCCTGGATGCCGACGACCAGGCCCGCGTGGAACAGCTCGAGGCAGCACTCGATGAGCACCTTCTCGGTGAACGGGTCCCCCACCTGCACCGACGGCAGCTTCTTGTGCCCGCCGCCGCCCTCCTCGCCCGCGAAGGTGTCGCTGGCCAGCACGGAGACGCCGCCGATGCCGTCCAGGCCGGTCCGGGCCCCGAACAAGATGATCTTGTTTCCGGTGCCGGAGGCGAACGCCAGGTGCAGGTCCTCGGTGCGCATCGCGCCGACGCACATGGCGTTGACCAGCGGGTTTCCGGCGTAGGAGGCGTCGAAGACGACCTCGCCGCCCACGTTCGGCAGGCCCAGGCAGTTCCCGTAGCCGCCCACGCCCGCGACCACGCCCGGCAGCACGCGCGCGGTGTCCGGCGCGTCCGCGGGGCCGAAGCGCAGCGGGTCCGCGACGGCGATCGGGCGGGCGCCCATGGCCATGATGTCCCGGACGATGCCGCCGACACCCGTGGCGGCGCCCTGGTAGGGCTCGACGTACGACGGGTGGTTGTGCGACTCGACCTTGAAGGTGACGGCCCAGCCGTCCCCGATCTCGACGACGCCGGCGTTCTCGCCGATGCCCGCGAGCATCTTCTCCTTCATCTCCGCCGTGGTGGTCTCCCCGAAGTACCCGAGGTGCACCTTGGAGGACTTGTAGGAGCAGTGCTCACTCCACATCACCGAGTACATCGCCAGCTCGGCGTCCGTCGGCCGGCGGCCCAGGATCTCCCGGATGCGGGAGTACTCGTCGTCCTTGAGACCCAGTTCCCGATAGGGCTGGGGGTGGTCCGGGGTGGCGGCCGCGTGGGCCACGGTGTCGGTGACGATCGGTGCGGCGAGCTCAGTCACGACAACCAGCCTAAAGGTCGCGCGGGAGTGCTCCGGCCGCCACCTGCGTCCTCGGAATCGAGGTCGCCGGCTCCATCGGGTGATACCGGGCCGGTGGGCGTCCGCGCCTGTCGGCAGGCCGGCGGGACGGCACCGTGCGGACCGGGATCGCGGCCGGCGTGTTCGTGCTGGTCGCGAGGGCGACCGGCACGCGGCACGCCAGCGGAAGACGTCGCGCGGCACGCCGTCGCCGACCGCCTCCCCGACGCCCACGGTCTCCCCTGCAGCGACGACGACCGCCCCCGGCCCGTACCGGGATGTCGCGACCGTCACCCCGGGACTGCGGGTGATGCGGATCCCGCCACGCGGCGCCGAGGAGGAGGATCAGGAGTTCGGCAGCTTGACGACGCTCACGAAGAAGTGGTCGATGTGCTTGATCGCCTCGATGAAGCCTTCGAAGTCCACCGGCTTGGTGACGTAGGCGTTCGCGTGCAGCTGATAGCTCTTGAGCACGTCCTCCTCGGCCTGCGAGGTGGTGAGCACGATCACCGGGATGTGCTGCAGGCTGGGGTCGCCCTTGACCTCGGCGAGGACCTCGCGGCCGTCCCGGCGGGGCAGGTTGAGGTCCAGCAGGATCAGGTCCGGGCGCGGGGCGTCGGCGTACTGGCCCTCGTTGCGCAGGTAGGCCAGCGCCTCGGAGCCGTCGGTGACGACGTCGAGCCGGTTGTGCAGGTACTCCTCGAACGCCTCGCGCGTCATGAGCACGTCGCCGGGGTCGTCCTCGACGAGCAGCACGTTGATGATCCGGGGGTCGTCGGTCACTGAGCCGGTTCCTTCTCTGCCGAGGGTGCGGGAGCTGCCCGCCCCGCAGGTGTCTGGGCCGCCACCGGAAGTGTGAACCGCACGACCGTGCCCGGCTCGGGCCGGGGGTCGGTGTCCACCCAGATCCGGCCGCCGTGGAACTCGGCGATCTTCTTCGCGAGCGCCAGGCCGATGCCGGTACCGGCGTACACGTCCCGGCCGTGCAGCCGCTGGAAGATCACGAAGATCTTGTCCGCGAACTCGGGCTCGATGCCGATCCCGTTGTCCCGCACGGCGATCTCCCAGTCCCCGGCGTCGTTGAGGGCCCCCTCGACCCGGACGACGGGCGGGACGCCCTCGCGGCGGAACTTCAACGCGTTGCCGATCAGGTTGAAGAGCAGCTGCTGCAGCAGCCCCGGGTCGCCGTGCACGGTCGGCAGGTCGTCCGGGACGACCACCTCGCCGCCGACGTCCTCGCGCGCCGCCTCGAGCTGCCCCGCGGCGGCCTGCACCGCCTCGGTGAGCGGCACCGCGGCGAAACCCGCGGTCGTGCGCCCGACGCGGGAGAACGTCAGCAGGTCGTTGATCAGGTTCTGCATCCGCTGCGCGCCGTCGACGGCGAAGCCGATGTACTGGTCCGCGCGCTCGTCGAGCTGGCCACCGTAGCGGCGCTGCAGCAGCTGGCAGAAGCTCGAGACCTTGCGCAGGGGCTCCTGCAGGTCGTGGCTGGCGACGTAGGCGAACTGCTCGAGGTCGCGGTTGGAGCGCTCGAGCTCGGTGGTCTGCTCGTCGAGCCGGCGGTTGGCGTCCTGCAGCTCGTCGACCTCCCGCTGGATGTGCGCGCGCATCGCCTCGACGTCCTGCCCGAGCTCGACGATCTCCCGCGGCCCGACGGCCTGCACCACCTGCGCGCCGACGTTCCCGGCCACCACCGCGCGGGTCTGCGCGGCGAGCCGCGAGATGGGCCGCAGGACGGCCCCCCGTACGGCGAGGGACGCGCCGACCAGGAACCCCACCGCGATCACCGCGATCACGACGCCGACGACCGAGAGGAACCGGATGGCGCGGTCGAGCTGGCCACGGGCCTCGGCCCGCACCTGTGCGAGATCGGTGACGAGACCGCTGCTCGCGGTGCGGACGTCCTCGAACAGCTCCCGGCCGCGCTGCGGATCGACGGGGGCGGCACCGGCCCGGACGGCGGCGATCGAGGGCTCGGCGTACTGCTCCCGCCACGCCTGGGTGGCCCGGCTGAGCTCGTCCACGTCCGCGCGGACGGCCCCGTCGGCCGGGCCGAACGCCGGCGAGGCCTGCGGTCCCAGCAGGGCGTAGAGCTGCGCGAACGCCCGGTTCTGCGCCTCCACCCCGTTCGCGTAGGGCGCCAGGAAGTCCGGGGTGGGCACGATCGCGAAGCCCCGGACACCGGTCTCCTGGTCCAGCAGCGCCGAGTTGACGTCCTTGCCGGCGGTGAGCGCCGGGGAGACCTGGTCGTAGAGCCGGTCCCGGGCGTCGTTGATGCGCAGCACGGCGATCGTCCCGAACACGACGGCGAGCACCATGATCACCACGACGGCGCTCGCACCGAGGGCGAACCAGCGACGGATCGGCCAGTGCTTCGCCGCCGCGGCGTCCTCCTCGACGCGGTGCTGGCGCCGCAGCGGCCGACGGGTGCGTTCCGGCACGGGCACGCTCACCCGACCCCCACGCCACGCGGCGTGCGCGCGTCCGAGAGCAGCAGGATCGCGACGTCGTCGGACAGCGGGCCGCCGTTGATCGTCTGGGCGCGCTCGACGAGCCGGCTCGGCAGGTCCCCGAGCGGCACGTCCCGTTCCTGTCCCAGCAGCTCGACCAGGCCCTCCTGCCACAGCAGCTGGCCCGGCTCGGTGCCGCGACCCTCGATCAGCCCGTCGGTGTAGACGAGCAGCGCCCAGCCCTCGGCGAGCTCGACGGTCTTCGGCTCCCACGCGCTGTCCGCCACGACCCCGAGCGGCACCCCGACCGGCACCTGCACCGGCAGCGCTCCCGGCCGCAGCGCGATGGGCGGCGGATGTCCGGCCACCCGGATCAGCGCCTGCGCGCGCCCGCCCTCGGTCTGCTCGACCGCCAGCGTGGTGACCGTGGTGAACAGGGTGCGGTCGTGTCGCTCGCTGACGAACACCTCCTGCAGCTTGGGCAGCAGCTGCGGCTCGGCCACCCCGGCCAGCACCAGCGCGCGCCAGGAGACACGCAGCAGGGCGCCGAGGGCGGCCTCGTCCGGACCGTGGCCCGAGACGTCCCCGACGATCGCGTGGACGGTGCCCGACGGACCGCGCACCGCGTCGTAGAAGTCCCCGCCGAGCACGGAGCGGGTGCGACCGGAGCGGTAGAAGGCCCGGGCGCGCACGCTGCTGCCGTCGAGCAGCGGCGACGGCAGCAGGCCGCGTTCGAGGCGGACCGACTCCGCGGCCGCGAGCTGCTCCTCGCGCAGGCGCACCAGGCCGGCCTCGGCCCGGCGGCGCTCGACGGCGTAGCGGATCGCGCGGATCAGCACCGCGCCGTCGGCCTTGTTCTTGACCAGGTAGTCCTGCGCGCCGACCCCGACGGACTCGATGCCGAGGTGCTCGTCGTCCAGGCCGGTGAGGACGCAGACCGCCATGCCGGGCTCCGTCCGCAGGATCTGCCGCAGCCCGTCGAGGCCGCTGGTGCCGGGCAGGTTGAGGTCCAGCAGCACGCAGTCCGTCTCGGCGAGCAGGTTGCCCTCGACGACCGCACGGACGGAGTCCGCGACCGACACCCGCACGCTCGGGTCGACCTCGGCGAGCAGCTCCTGGACCAGGAACACGTCCCCCGGATCGTCCTCGACGAGCAGGACCCGGTGGCCGGGTTCGCCGGGGAGGGGTCGGGACACGGACAACCTCTCGTGGGGAGCGATCGGGCCGCCGCGGCGGGCCGCGTCATCGGCGCCCCGGAGGGACGGATGCGCAGATTAGACCGCGGCACCCGTCAGTGTCCTGAGCAGGGAGGTGAACAGACCCAGCCCCTGCTCCGACGGCCCTGTGAGGGTGTCGATGGCGTGCTCCGGGTGGGGCATGAGCCCGACGACCCGGCCGTTCTCCGACGTGATGCCGGCGATGTCCGCCATGGCGCCGTTCGGGTTCCCGCCGACGTACCGGAACGCGACCCGGCCCTCGTCCTCGAGCCGGGTGAGCGTCTCCCCGTCCGCGACGTAGCGGCCCTCGGCGTTCTTGACCGGGACGACGATCTCCTCGCCCTCGGTGAACGCGGAGGTCCAGGCGGTGCCGGCGTTCTCGACGCGCAGCCGCTGGTCCCGGCACACGAAGTGCAGCCCCGCGTTGCGGGCGAGGGCGCCGGGCAGCAGGCCGGCCTCGCAGAGGATCTGGAAGCCGTTGCAGATGCCGAGCACGGGCAGGCCCCCGGCGGCGCCGGACACGACCTCGGACATGATCGGCGCGAGGCTCGCGATCGCCCCGGCGCGCAGGTAGTCCCCGTAGGAGAACCCGCCCGGGACGACGACCGCGTCCACGCCCTGCAGGTCCCGGTCGGAGTGCCAGAGGGCGACGGGCTCGGCGCCGGCGCGGCGGACCGCGCGGGCGGCGTCGACGTCGTCCAGGGTGCCGGGGAAGGTGATGACCCCGATCCGCACGGCGCTCATACCCGCGTCACCTTCCAGTCCTCGATCACCGGGTTCGCCAGCAGGTCGCCGGCGATGCGGTGCAGGGTCTCGTCGTCGACCGAGTCGTCGACCTCGAGCTCGAAGTGCTTGCCCTGCCGCACGTCGGCCACCCCGGCGACCCCGATGCGGGTCAGCGCCCGGGAGACCGCCTGGCCCTGGACGTCCAGGATCTCCGGCTTCGGCATCACGTCCACCACGACTCTCGCCACGGTGTCGAGCCTACGGTGAACACGCATTGCTCCCGGCGGGTGGCCGGGTGAGCCTGGTGACATGCGGGTACTGGTGCTCGGCGGGACGGTCTTCTGCTCGCGGGCGATCGCCGCCGCGGCGCGGCGCCGAGGCCACGACGTCGTGTGCGCGGCTCGGGGTGCCTCCGGTGCCCCGCCCGACGGCGCGGCCCTCGTCACGATCGACCGGAACGTCCCGGGCTCGCTGGAACCGCTGCGCGGCGAGCGGTTCGACGCCGTCGTGGACGTGGCCACGATGTCGCTGGGCTGGGTCCGGGACGCGCTCGACGTCCTGGCCCCGACGAGCGGGCACTGGACCTTCGTCTCGTCGATCAACGCCTACTCGGACACGACGACGCGCGGCGGGACCGCGTCCGCGCCACTGCTGGAGCCTCTCCTCGAGTCGCCGGCGGTGGACTCGCCCGACACGGACCCGAACGCCTACGGCGCGATCAAGCTCGCGTCCGAGGACGCGGTCCGCGCGACGACGGGCGACCGGGCGCTGGTGGTGCGCGGCGGCCTGATGTGCGGGCCCGGGGACGTCATGGACCGCTTCGGGTACTGGGCCGACCGGTTCGCCCGGGGTGGGCGGGTCGTGGTGCCGGACGTGCCGGGGCATCCCGCGCAGATCGTCGACGTCCGGGACCTGGCGGAGTGGATCATGCGCTGCGCCGAGGCCGGGACCGGCGGGACCTTCGACGGGACGGCCCCGGCCACCACCCTCGCGAAGGTGCTCGACGAGGTCGCCGGTGCGGTCGGGGCCCCGGATCTCGAGGTCGTCGGGCTGCCGGCGGAGACGCTCGCGGAGGCCGGCGTGGGCGTCTGGGCCGGCCCGCGCTCGCTGCCGCTGTGGCTCCCGGAGTCGCACTGGGGGATCGCGGACCGGGATGTCACGGCGACCCTGGCGGCGGGGTTCACCGCGCGGTCCGTGGCCGACACCGCACGCGCCGCGCTGGAGTGGGAGAAGACGCTCGGGCTCGACCGGGACCGCCGCGCCGGACTCACCCCCGAGGAGGAGGCGAGCCTGCTCGCGAGCGCCTGAGAACGGGTGCAGAGTGGACGGGTGCAGCTCACCCACTTCGGCCACGCCTGCGTCCTGATCGACACCGGGACCGCGCGCCTGCTGATCGACCCGGGCGCGTTCTCCACCGGCTTCGAGTCACTGACCGGCCTGGACGCCGTCCTGATCACCCACCAGCACTTCGACCACCTCGAACCGGACCGGCTCCCGGACCTGCTGCGGGCCAACCCGGACGCCCGGGTGATCGTGGACCCCGGCACCGCCGGTCAGCTGGAGGCCGTGGACCACGAGGTCGTCGCACCCGGGGACTCGCTGGAGATCGCCGGCGCCCGCGTCGACGTGATCGGCGACGGGGACCACGCGGTGATCCACCCGGACATCCCGATGATCGCCAACAACGGCTACCTGATCGGGGACATCGACGCCCCGGGCACGCTGCTGCACCCCGGCGACGCGTACGTCCCGCTCCCGGAGGGCCTCGACCCCGTCGAGACGCTGCTGCTGCCCACCGCCGCGCCGTGGCTCAAGGTGGCCGACGCCGTCGACTACCTGCGGGCGATGACGCCCCGGACCGCCGTGCCGATCCACGAGGCGGTGCTGGCCCACCCGGGGATGCACTACGGCCTGTTCACGAACCTCGCGCCGAAGGGCACGACGGTGCAGGTGCTGGAGCGGGAGACCGCGAGCACCGTCTGAGCCTCCGGGGTCGGGTCGTCCACCTGACCACCCCGCGAGTCGGCACTTCCGGTCGCGCGAGTCGCGCTCTCGCGTCGGATCCGTTCACGCCGCCCGGCGTGCGGCGACGGCCAGGCCCTCGTACGTCGTCGGGACCGCGCCCGCGGCCAGGACGTCGTCGACCGAGTCCAGCAGCGCCCGCACCCGGCCCGGCTTGCGCAGGTCCTTGGCCCGCATGCCGATCCGGACGACCCCGCCACGGCGCGCGGTGCGCCGGGCCTCGGCCTGCAGCAGGCGGCGCCGCCACGTCTCGGCGCGGCGCCGGTCGTCCGCGGCCGGGCGGCGCTCCCCGGTGAGCCGGAAACCGAGCGCCCGGGAGCGGATAAGCCTCCCCGCGGGCTCGCCGAAGACATGCACGCCGTTCTCGTCGGCGCAGACCGCGAAGCCCTGCTCGCGCACCGCCTCCAGGGTGCCCGGAGAGGCCAGCCAGCGGGGCGGGACGAAGACGTCCGTGCCCAGCCCGGCCATGGTCAGGGCCCGGCGCGCGGCGACGAGCCGCAGGCCCGCCTCGTGCCGGGGGAGCGTGGCGAACTCCGCGCGGCGCCCGATCCGGGCGCCCTGCCGGGTCGGGTCCGGGTCGTGGTCGTAGCCGTGCAGGGCCAGCGCGTCCCCGGCGGCCCGGCGCTCGCCGATCCAGCGGACGAGGGCGTCGTCGCCGCTCAGCGAGCCGCTCTCCGCACGGGGCCGGACGAGATGGGTGACGGGCACGCCGCGGCGCTCCAGCTCGGCGACGAGCACGCGGGCGCGCTCGACCGCGCCCGCCGGGGCGTCGGTGAGCCCGGACAGCGACACGACCAGTTCAGCGGTCATGTGCTCATTGCGCACCACCGACATGAACACCGCGTGAGCGCGGCGTTCATGGGGAGAGTCAGCTCCAGGCCTGTCCGGTGATGCGCTCGTAGACCTCGACGTAGCGGGCCCGGACGGCGTCGACGACGTCGGCCGGCACCTCCGGCCCGGGCTCGGTCTTGTCCCAGCCGGTGGAGAGCGACCACTCGCGCGCGTACTGCTTGTCGAACGAGTACTGCTGCCGCCCCGGCTCCCACTGGTCCGCGGGCCAGAACCGCGAGGAGTCCGGGGTCAGCACCTCGTCGCCGAGCACGATCTCGCCGGTCGACGGGTCGGTCCCGAACTCGAGCTTGGTGTCCGCGACGAGGATCCCGTTCTTCTCCGCGGTCTCCGCGCCCAGCCGGTAGACCTCCAGGGTGAGGTCGCGCAGGCGGGCGGCGGTCTCCGCCCCGACGAGCGCCACGACGTCGTCGAAGGTGATGGCCTCGTCGTGCTCACCGAGCGGCGCCTTGGAGCTCGGGGTGAAGATCGGTTCCGGGAGTCGCGAGCCCTCGACGAGCCCCGGCGGCAACGCGACCCCGGAGACCGCGCCGGTCCGCTGGTAGTCCTTGAGCCCGGACCCGGTCAGGTACCCGCGGGCCACGCACTCGACGGGCAGCATCTCCAGCGTCCGGCACCGGATCGCCCGGCCGGCGAACTCCTCCGGCACGTCCGTGGCCGAGAGCACGTGGTGCGGCACCAGGTCCGCGACCCGCTCGAACCACCACAGCGACAGCGCGGTGAGGATCCTGCCCTTGTCCGGGACCGGCGTGGGGAGGACGACGTCGTAGACCGAGAGCCGGTCCGATGCGACCAGCAGGATGTCCCCGCGATCGGAGTAGATGTCCCGGACCTTGCCGGAGTGCAGCAGCTTCACAGGATGGCTCCCGGGGAGTACGCGGCGGCCTCGGGGTGGGCGCCGGTGATCGCGCCGACCTCGGCGACGATCGCCGCCACCTGGGACGTCGCGGCGCCGGTGAAGGACAGCGGGTCCTTCAGCAGGCCGTCGAGCAGACCCGCGGGGAGGCCCAGGCGCTCGTCGTTCTGCAGGCGGGCGAGCAGGTCGTTCTCGCTCTGCCCCTCCTCCCGCATGGCCAGCGCGACGCCGACGGCGTGCTCCTTGATCACCTCGTGCGCGGTCTCCCGGCCCACCCCGGCGCGGACGGCAGCCATCAGCACCTTCGTCGTGGCGAGGAACGGCAGGTAGCGGTCCAGCTCCTTCGCGATCACCGCGGGGTAGGCGCCGAACTCGTCGAGCACCGTCAGGGTGGTCTCGAACAGCCCGTCGAGGGCGAAGAACGCGTCCGGCAGCGCGACCCGGCGGACGACGGAGCAGAACACGTCGCCCTCGTTCCATTGGGCCCCGGCGAGCTCGGCGGCCATCGAGGCGTTGCCGCGCAGCACCACCATCAGGCCGTTGATCCGCTCCGCCGAGCGGGTGTTCATCTTGTGCGGCATGGCGCTGGAGCCGACCTGGCCGGGCTTGAAGCCCTCGGTGGCGAGCTCGGCGCCCGCCATCAGCCGGATGGTCGTGGCCAGTGACGACGGTCCCGCGCCCAGCTGGACCAGCGCGGACAGGACGTCGTGGTCCAGGGACCGCGGGTAGACCTGGCCGACGCTGGTGAAGACGCCCGCGAAGCCCAGGTGCCCGGCGACCCGCTCCTCCAGCTGCGCGAGCTTGGCCGCGTCGCCGTCGAGGAGGTCGAGCATGTCCTGGGCGGTGCCGACCGGCCCCTTGATCCCGCGCAGCGGGTAGCGGCCGCGCAGGTCCTCGAGCCGGGCGTACGCGACGAGCAGCTCGTCCGCGGCCGAGGCGAAACGCTTGCCGAGCGTGGTGGCCTGCGCGGCGACGTTGTGGCTGCGCCCGGCCATCACCAGCTCGGCGTACTCCCCCGCCCGGCGCGCGAGCCGGGCGAGGATCGCGACCGTCCGGTCCCGGACCAGCTCCAGCGACAGCCGGATCTGCAGCTGCTCGACGTTCTCGGTGAGGTCCCGGCTGGTGAGGCCCTTGTGCACGTGCTCGTGGCCGGCGAGGGCGTTGAACTCCTCGATCCGGGCCTTCACGTCGTGCCGGGTGACGCGCTCGCGCTCGGCGATCGACGCCAGGTCCACCCGGTCGACGACCCGCTCGTAGTCCGTGATCGCCTGCTCGGGCACGTCGACCCCGAGGTCACGCTGGGCGCGGAGGACCGCGATCCACAGCCGGCGCTCCAGGACGATCTTGTATTCGGGCGACCAGATCGTGACGAGCTCCGGGCTCGCGTAGCGGGCGGCCAGCACATTGGGGATCACGTCAGGTGAGGATACGGGCTTCTCGGCGGCCGCACGTTCAGAGGACTCTGAGCAGCGCGGTGTGCGCGGCCTTGCGGGGGTCCGGGTCCGCCTCGATGAGCGCCGAGAGCACCGCCCCGTCGACGACCTCGACGACGTGCCGCAGCGCGTCCACGTCGAGGGTGTGCCCGGCCCGGGCCAGGGCCTCGGCCAGGACGGCGTCGAGCTCGCCGCGCAGCTCACGCATCAGGGGCGCGAGGTAGGGCCGCCGGCCGGCGCCGACGAGCCGTTCGTAGCGCAGCAGGACGGCGTCGAGCCCGCCGTCCCGGGACTCCGCGCCGAGCAGCTGATCCAGCACGAGCTCCAGCGGGTCGCCCGGGCCGCCGGCGTCGAGGTGCGCGCGGCCCTCGGCCAGCTCGTCCCGGCTCGTGCGCTCGACGGCGGCGGTGACCAGCGCGTCGAGCGAGTCGAAGTAGTAGGTGGTCGACGCCAGCGGGAGCCCCGCGCGTTCGGCGACGGCCCGGTGCCGGATCGCGTCGAACCCGCCCTCGCGCAGCAGCTGCGCGGCGGCCTCGGTGAGGGCCTGCCGGCGGCGCTCGCCCTTCTCGGTCGCCCCCTTCTCCTTCGGCACGCCGGACAGTGTCCCCCGCGGGATCTAGAGCTGCGGCGCGAGGGCGTCGGCCAGCTCCTGAACGCGCGCGCGGAAGGGCACGGCGCCCGAGTCCGACGCCGCGCGGGACGTCACCGACACGTACCCGCCGGACGCCGTCGGCCGGCCCGCCTGGACCCACCCGACGGCCAGTGCGGAGTCCGTCCGGGGCTCGCCGGGGGCGGTGTAGACCACGCTGAGCAGCCCGGACGCCTCCCCGTCGACGACGTCGAGGGCGACCTCGCGACCGGCCCCGGGGCGGCACTCCAGCGTCGTCGGGGCCTCCGCGGCGTCCCGGAGCGGGGGCAGTGCGGCGTCGACCAGGGCGCGGAGCGCGGGGTCCTGGGTGGGCACGCAGTCCTCGCCGGCCGTCGGGCCGAGCGGTGCGGGGTTCGGGGCCGCCGCGCGCGGCGCCGCGGCCGCACCGGCCCCGGAGTCCGCGCTCTCCCGCGCGGGTGCGGCGGCGGAGGTCGTCTCGCCGACCGATGTGGGCAGGACGGCCGCCGTCACCCCTCCCCCGCCGAGGAGCACGGCCGCCGCGACGAAGCCGCCCGCGAGCTGCGTGCGCCGGCGCCTGGTGACCCGGTGCGAGGTGCTGAGCACGTCGTCGAGGTCGAACCCCGCCTCGGGCGGGGTGTCCGCGGCGGCGCGGAAGGCGGCCGCGAGCCTGTCGTCGTCCTTCTCGTTCACGTCCTCCTCCTCTCAGCCGGCCGGTCGCAGATCGTCGAGCGTGTCACCCAGCACCGCCCGCAGCGCGGCCAGCCCGTGCGAGGTCTGGCTCTTCACCGTGCCCTCCGAGCAGCCGAGCGCGTTGCGCGCCCCCTTGTCCCTGATCCTCCGCCAGTTCCGGTGCAGGGCGACGAACGTGGACTGCGCGTGGTCGTCCGCGCGGTGCCAGCCCCGCACAGCAGGAAGGCGGTGCGCCGCACGGCGTCCTGGCGCGCGCGGAAGTACTCCGCGAACTCGCGCTCCGCGTCGGGGTCCACGGTTCTCCTCCCGTTCCGCACCGAGGACGGACCTCGGCGCGCCCACGGTTGAATCCGGTACAGGAGTTGGTCCGTTCGAGGGCCTGCCGTGACCTTTTCGTGACCCCGCCGAGACCTGCCGATCGCTCCCTGATTGGATCGGGAGGTGCCCGCCCTGAGCCGAAGCCGCCGTCCGCGATCCGGCGACGCGCCGATCGACCTCCGGTCCGACACGGTCACCAGGCCCACGAAGCAGATGCGGGCGGCGATGGCCGAGGCCGAGGTCGGCGACGACGTGCTGGACCGCGACCCCACGATGCGGGCGCTCGAGGAACGGGTCGCCGGTTACCTCGGCGCCGCGGACGCCCTGTGGACGCCCAGCGGCTCGATGGGCAACCTGATCGCCCTGATGTCCCACCTGAGGCGGGGCGACGCGTTCCTGGCGCCGCTCGGCGCGCACGTCCTGGACGCCGAGCTCGGCACCGCCGCGTGGCTGGCCGGCGGCATGCCCCGGCCGATGGAGCACGACGGGGGACCCGGCAAGGTCACCCCCGACGCCGTCCGCCGCGCCGCCGGGCCGGAGGGGCCGTACTTCACCCTGCGCACCACGCTGTTGTGCCTGGAGAACACGCACAACGCCGCGGGCGGCACGGTCACCCGGCCCGAGGAGCACGCGACGGTCGCCGCCGCGGCCAAGGCCGCCGGGCTCGCCGTCCACCTCGACGGCGCCCGCCTCTGGCACGCCGCGGTCAAGCTCGGGGCCCCGCCCGCGGCGCTCACGGTCGGCGCGGACACCGTGCAGGTGTGCCTGAGCAAGGGTCTCGGCGCGCCGGTCGGGTCCGTCGTCGCGGGCTCGGCGAACTTCGTCGAGGAGGCGCGGCGGCTGCGCAAGATGCTCGGCGGCGGCGTCCGGCAGGGCGGTGTGCTCGCCGCTGCGGGCCTCGTCGCCCTGGACCGGGTCGACCGGCTCGCCGAGGACCACGAGCGTGCGACGACGCTGGCTGCGGGCCTGCGCGAACGCGGCTGGCGGCTGCAGGACCCCGAGACGAACATCGTCCTCGTCGACGTGGCGGACCTGCCGGGCACGCTCAGGCGGTTCGAGGAGGCGGGGGTCCGGGCGAGCGCGATGTCCGGGAAGGTGCGGCTGATGACCCACGCGGACCTGACGGACGCGGACATCGACACCGCCCTGGCCCGGATCGGCCCGCTCGAGACGGCCCCGCCCGGCCGCAACGGCACGGCCCGCCCGGTCTCCCGGAGCCACTCCCGTCCCGCGGGGCGTTGATCAGGTCGGCCGGGTTCGCCGGTCGCGTTCCAGCGCGTCGAGCCGGGCGCTGATCGACCGCAGCTCGGCGAGCACCTGGGCCATCTGCGCCTCGAGCTGCTCCGACGACGCCTCGAGCTCGTCGTTGCCCGCCTCGGCCGAGCGCCGTAGGTTCTCCACGAACCAGCTGGCGATCGACGCCGTCACCACGCCGAGCAGGGCGATCCCGGTGACCATCAGCGTCGCCGCGACGACCCGGCCCTCGAGCGTCGTCGGGTAGCGGTCCCCGTAGCCGACGGTGGAGATCGTCGTCAGCGTCCACCAGAGGGCCTCGCCGAAGTCCGTGATCTGTGCGTCCGGGGCGGAGCGCTCGGCGTCGAGCACGGCGAGCGAGGCGACGAACGCGACCAGCCCGACCGTCCCGCCGACGTACACCGCCACCCGGCCGCGGAAGTCGTCCCGCAGCTGCCGGTTCAGCACCCCGAGCACCGCGACCAGCCGCAGCGCCCGCAGCGGCCGGAACATCGGGAGCAGCAGGATCGCGAGGTCCAGCAGGTGCATGCCGACGAACCGCCAGCGGCGCCGGGCGAGGCCGATCCGGACCAGGTAGTCGATCCCGAAGACCACCCACGTCCCCGTGAGCACGACCTCGATGGCGGCCCTCCACGGCGGCGACGTCGTGTCCAGGACCTGCCACGCGTAGCCGGCGAGGAACACCACCGCGAGCGCGGTCAGCGGCCAGTCGACCCTGCGGTCCCAGGCGGCGATGCGGGGTTCGTCCTCCATGAACACCGGACCCTACGGCGCGACCGGCGGAACCGGGTCACAACCAGGACTCGAGCCTCCGCAGGGCCTCCTCGACGTCCTCCGTCGCACCCGCGCACGAGAACCGCACGTAGCGGCCGCCGTCGACCGGGTCGAAGTCGATCCCCGGGGCGAGCGCGATGCCCGTCTGGTCGAGGATCCGGTAGGTCAGCTCCATGGAGTCGGCCGTCAGGTGCCCGACGTCCGCGTAGACGTAGAACGCGCCGTCCGCGGGCGCCAGCCGGTCGATGCCGAGCTTCGGCAGGCGGGACAGCAGCAGGTCGCGGTTCACCCCGTACCGGACGACGTGCGAGTCCGCCTCCGCGTAGGACTCCGGCGCGAACGCGGCGACGGCGGCGTGCTGCGGCAGCGCGGGCGGGCAGACGGTGAAGTTCGAGGCCAGGTTGTCCGCGGCCCGCCGCAGCCGCGGCGGCACCAGCAGCCAGCCCAGCCGCCAGCCGGTCATCGAGAAGTACTTCGAGAACGAGTTGACGACGATCGCCTCGCGCGAGGTCTCCCAGGCACAGCTGGTCGCGGGCGAACCCGGATAGGAGATGCCGTGGTAGATCTCGTCGCTGACCAGCTGGATGCCGTTGGCCTCGCAGTACCCGCCGAGCGCCGCCAGCTCGGCCGGGTCCAGCACGGTGCCCGTCGGGTTCGCGGGGCTCGCGACGACCAGGCCCTTCACCGGCTCGTCGAGTTCCTCCAGCATCGCGACCGTCGGCTGGAAGCGCGTCTCCGGCCCGCACCGCAGCTCGACGACCTCGCAGCCGAGCGCGCCGAGGATGTTGCGGTAGCAGGGGTAGCCGGGGCGGGCCATGGCCACGCGGTCCCCGGCGTCGAAGGCCCCGAGGAAGGCGAGCAGGAAGCCGCCGGAGGAGCCGGTGGTGACCACGACGTCGTCCGGGTCGAGGGCCAGTCCGTACGCGTGCCCGTAGTGCCCGGCGATCCCCGCGCGCAGCTCGGGGATGCCGAGGGAGACGGTGTAGCCGAGGACCTCGCCCTCCAGCGCGGCGGCGGCGGCGCGGCGGACGGCGGCGGGCGCGGGGGTGGAGGGCTGACCGGCCGAGAGGTTGACCAGGTCGCCGTGGGTCTGCTGGCGCTTCGTCGCGGCGCTCCAGACATCCATCACGTGGAACGGGGCGACGGCGGCGCGGGCGGCGGGGTGCAGGCCGGGTGGGGAGGAGCTCACGGGGTCCGAATGTACTTCGGGCCCGTGCGGGCGGTTCCGGGGTCCGGCGTGTCCACCGCCGGCCCCAGGGCGGTGGACACGCCGGACCGCGGTGGCGCGGGCAGGCCTTCGGGGGAGGGCCCGGGCCGCACCCTCGGTGGACCGGCGCCGGGCGGCGGGCAGGAGACACTCGCCACCCGGCGGGTGGATCAGCTGAGCAGCGCGGTGGCGATGTCGAGCAGGTCGGCGTCGAGGCCGGCCACGGTGTCGTCGAGGTACTGGCCGGCCGGCTCCAGCGGCGGGGTGCCGTAGGTGACGTTCTCGTCCAGGTAGGCGCCGACCGGGGCGGCCTCGGCCGCGGAGGCGGTGCCCGCGACGGCCATCATCGCGGCGGGCGCGACGACGGCGGCGAGGCCGGCGCCGAGCGCGATGGCCTTGGTGCGGGTGCGGGGAGCGTGGGAACCCATGGGGGATCTCGCTTTCAGGGTGGGGAACGTCGGAATTCTCTCGGTCGCCCACACCTCGATGTGCGGCGCGACGCCGAAACCCTGTCCGCCGGCGCGCCCGGTGATCAACCGGACGCGGACCGCTTTACACGCTGTTTGCACGTTTACCGGGCTGCCCGTAAGGCAGCCCGCGCTCGTCCGAACGGCCTAAGGCAGGTCACGGCCCCTGTAGCGCCGTCGCGCCTTTCGCGAATTCTCGAACGCATGGCGGACACGCGCCGGCAACGCCGCGGAAACGCGGGCCACGTCCGGGTGGGGCGAACGTCACCTGCTCCGCCCGACGCTCACCGGACCGGGATCGTGACCTCGCCCTGCTGGGCCTTGAGACCGATGTCCGTGCGGTGGTGCGATCCCGCGAGGCGGACCCCCGCGAGGCGCCGGTAGGCCTCCTCGCGGGCCTCGGCGAGGTCCGTGCCCGTACCCACCACGGAGAGCACCCGCCCGCCCGCGGAGACCACCGCACCGTCCTCGCGGCGGCGCGTACCGGCATGCAGGACACCCTCGCCCTCGGCCCCGGTGATGACGTCGCCGAGCCGCGGCGTCCCCGGGTAGCCCTCCGCCGCCACGACCACCGTGACCGCCGCCCCGTCCGACCACTCGAGCGGCGGCTGCTCGGCCAGCATGCCCGTGGCGACGGCGTTCAGCAGCCCGGCCAGCGGGGTGCGCAGCAGCGCCAGGACGACCTGGGTCTCCGGGTCGCCGAACCGACAGTTGAACTCGATGACGGCCGGCCCGTTCGACGTGAGCGCGAGGCCCGCGTACAGCAGTCCGCTGAAGGGCACGCCGCGCTCGGCCATCTCGTCCGCCACCGGCTGCACGACCCGCGCGACGAGCTCGTCGACGAGGTCTTCGCCCGCCCACGGCAGCGGCGCGTAGGCGCCCATCCCGCCGGTGTTGGGCCCCGTGTCGTCGTCCCCGACGCGCTTGAAGTCCTGGGCCGGCAGCAGCGGCACGACGGTGCGCCCGTCGACGAGGCAGAAGAGCGACGCCTCTGGGCCGTCCAGGAACGCCTCGAGCAGCACGGGATGGCCGTCGTCGAGCAGGTGCATGGCGTGCGCCCGGGCGATCTCGAGGTCCGGGCTCACCACCACGCCCTTGCCGGCCGCCAGCCCGTCGTCCTTGACGACGTAGGGCGGGGTGAACCCGGCGAGGGCGGCGTCGAGGCGGGCCGGGTTGTCCACGATCACCGACGCGGCCGTGGCCACCCCGGCGGCGGCCATGACGTCCTTGGCGAAGGCCTTGGAGCCCTCGATCCGCGCCGCGTCCGCCCCGGGCCCGAAGACGGGGAAGCCGGCGGCACGCACCGCGTCGGCCACCCCCGCGACGAGCGGGATCTCGGGGCCGACCACCACCAGGTCCGCGCCCCAGTCCCGGGCCAGCGCCGTCACCGCCTTCGGGCTCCGGGCGTCCACCCCCCGTTGCTCCGCGACCGCGGCGGTACCGGCGTTGCCGGGGGCACACGCCAACGCCGTCACCCCCGGGTCCTGGGCCAGCGCCAGGAGGAGGGCATGTTCACGGGCACCGCTACCGATCACCAGGACGCGCACGGACGAAGAGCGTAGAACCTCGCCGCCCGGGCCGTCGGCGCGACCTGTGCCACGTCCGCGTGAAGCGGGCCGGGCGGGGCCGGTACGGTCGCCCCCGCAGTTCACTCACCGGCAGTCTCGGTGACGCTCGTACGTCGGCCTCCCCTCGTCTCGGCACGACATGGTGGACGTGCTCGCACCTCCCTCCGAGAGGACACCCCTTCGTGGTCGTGACCGGCCCGGTGCCCACCCAGGCGCCTGCCCAGACCTCGCAGACCCGCTCCGACCCGTCGGCCGCGGACCAGCGCCCCGGCGCCCCCCGCGCGCTGGTGATCGGCCACCGCGGCGCACCGGGCTACCGGCCCGAGCACACCCTGGCCTCCTACGAGCTGGGCGCCCGGATGGGCGCGCACTACATCGAGCCGGACCTCGTCTCGACCTCCGACGGCGTGCTGGTCGCCCGGCACGACGCCGAGATCGGGATGACCACGGACGTCTCCGCGCACCCGGAGTTCGCGGACCGGCGCACCGTCCGCACGATCGACGGGCACACCCTCGACGGCTGGTTCGTCGACGACTTCACCTTCGCCGAGCTCCGGACCCTGCGCGCCGTCGAGCGTCTGCCGCACCTGCGCCAGGAGAACACGCTCTACGACCGGCGCCACGTCGTCCCGTCGTTCGACGAGGTCCTCGCCCTGCGCGAGCGGCTCTCAGCCGAGCTGGGGCGCGAGATCGGCATCTACCCGGAGACCAAGCACCCCGGCTACTTCGCCGCCACCGGGCGCGCGCTGGAGCCCGCGCTCGTCGCGTCGCTGCGAGCGGCCGGGCTGGACCGCGCGGACTCGCCGGTGTTCGTCCAGTCCTTCGAGAGCGCGAACCTGCGTGCCCTGCACGCGCAGATCCCGGTCCGCCTCATCCAGCTGCTCGGCGACGAGGACCATCCCGCCGACCTCGTCGCCGTCGGCCGGACGGTCGCGGACCTCGTCACGCCGGAGGGGCTCGCGGACATCGCGACCTACGCCACCGGCATCGGGCCGGCGAAGGACCTGGTCATCGGGCGGACCGCGGACGGCGCGCTGGGCCTGCCGACCGGCCTGGTCGAGGACGCGCACGCGGCCGGGCTGCTCGTGCACGTCTACACGTTCCGCAACGAGAACGCGTTCCTGCCGTCCGCGCTGCGGACGCCGGGCGCGGAGGCGGACTACGGGGACGCGTTCGCCGAGTACCTGGCGTTCCTGGCCCTGGGCATCGACGGGATGTTCTCGGACAACCCGGACACCGCGGTGGCGGCGCTGGAGCTGGCGGCCTAGCCCCTCAGGAACTTCGTGAGGAGCGCGGTGGTCTCGGCCGGACGCTCCTCGTGCGGGAAGTGGCCAGTGGCGTCGAACGGGTGGTGGGTGAACGGACCGGCCGCCCACCGGCGCGAACGCAGCACTGTGGACTCCAGGACACACGGGTCGTCGGCGCCGTGCAGCTGCAGCACCGGCATCCGGGCCGGACGGGCCATCGCGGCGGCGAAGCGGCGCCCCTCGGCCCGCAGCTGGGAGCGCATGGCCCAGCGGTAGTACTCCAGGGAGCAGTGCGCGACCGCCGGGATGCGGATGGCCGACCTGTTGTGCGCCACCGCTTCCGCGAAGTCGTCGGTCTGCGTCCAGGCCTCGCCGGACCACTCACGCATGATCGTCTCGACGCGCGCGCCGTCGTCTGCGCGAAGGCTGTTCTCCGGCCGGCGCGGGACCTGGAACCCGAGCGCGTAGCTCGCGGTGGCCCGGCCCTGGCCGCGCGGATCCGTGGCGAGCGCGGCGCGCAGCGCCAGCGGATGCGGGGCCGCGAGCACCGCCAGGGAGTGCACGAGCCGGGGGTGCAGCGCGGCGACCGTCCAGCCGATGACCCCGCCCCAGTCGTGCCCGACGATCCGGGCCGCGGGCTCGCCCAGCGCACGGATCAACCCGGCGACGTCACCGGCGAGGGTCCACAGGTCGTAGCCGCGCGGCGGCTTGTCCGAGTCCCCGTAACCCCGCAGGTCCACCGCGACGGCCCGGAAGCCCGCGTCCGCGAGGCCGATGAGCTGGTGACGCCAGGACCACCAGAACTCCGGGAACCCGTGCAGCAGGACGACCAGGGGCCCCTGCCCGTACTCCGCGACATGCAGCCGGATCCCGTTCGCCGAGACGTCCCGGTGCGTCCACGGGCCGGGCAGCCGGACCGAGGACGGTTCGGGTCCGCCCCGCGAGCCCACGCGCGTCAGCGGCCGGCGGTCCGGTGACCGTTCAGCTCCGGGGTGGTGGACCTGCCACGGTTGCCCAGGACCTGCGCGGTGTCCTTCAGCGAGCTGATCGTGCGCTCCGGCTTGCGAATCTTGCGGACCCGCAGGTAGCCGATGAACGCGGCCAGGCCCGCCACCAGGAGCATCACGCCGAACACGATGCCGAACGACGCGGCCCGGTTCAGCCACATCGCGAGCAGCTCGGCGATGGCGAAGAAGAAGAAGAACAGGCTGAACAGGGCGATCACGAGCGCGACGATGAAGAAGACGCTGCCCTGCACGCCCTTCTTGACCTCGGACGTGACCTCGGCCTTGGCCAGCTCCACCTCGGAGCGGACCAGGGTGGAGACGTGGGTCGTCACCTCGCGGACGAGGTTGCCGATGGACTGCTCGTCCGCACCGCGCGCGGGCTCCGCGGACAACGGGATCGACGGCAGCACGGGCGGGTCGCCCACTGCGCCGGAACTGGACGGGCCCCTGGAACTGGTCGGGCTGGCCACCGCGGTCCCCTCCTGCTGCTCGGCTGTCTCCGGTACGCGCCGTCCGGGTCCACGATGTTCTGTGTGGACGGCGGATCGCCATCGTGCCACGGGCCCCTGCGCGTCGCCTGGGCAGGCACGACGTGGACCCGAAGGTGTTCCGCGCAGCGGCCACCCCGCCGCGACGAGCATGTGCGCCTACTCGTCCGGGCGGCCGCGCAGCTTCTTCACCGCGCCGCGGCGGGTCTTCGCGTCCAGCCGACGGCGCTTCGACCCCGCCGTGGGCCGCGTCGGGCGCCGGGCCCTGGGCTCCGCCGCCGTCGCCTCCCGCAACCGCTCGACGAGCCGTTCGCGCGCGGCCTCGCGGTTGCGCAGCTGGCTGCGGGTCTCCGCCGCGACGACCGTGAGCACCCCGTCGACCAGCCGGTTCCCCAGCCGGGTCAGGGCACGCTCGCGCAGGTCGTCGGGCACCGAGGGGGAGCGCGCGACGTCGAAGGACAGCTCGACGCGCGAGTCCGTGGTGTTCACCCCCTGCCCGCCGGGCCCGGAGGCACGGGAGAACCGCCAGTGGAGCTCACGCGCGGGGACCTCGAAGCCGCGCCGCACGCGCAGCACGTCCTCGGAATCCCCGCCGGCGGCCATACGCCCATTGTTCCCCAGCCCGGTTCCGCACGAACGGCACTCTCGTGCGCCAGGTCTGCACGGGAGTGCCGTTCGTGCGGTCGGGACGGGGACGGGCGCGGCTCAGTCCTCGCTCTTGCCCTCCTTCAGGCCCGAGGAGATCAGGTCCATGACCGTGGAGTCCGCGAGCGTGGTGACGTCCCCGACCTCGCGGTTCTCCGCGACGTCGCGCAGCAGCCGGCGCATGATCTTGCCGGAGCGCGTCTTGGGCAGCTCCTCCACGACCATGATCTGCCGCGGCTTGGCGATCGGCCCGATCTCCTTGGAGACGTGGTCCCGCAGCGCCTTGATCGCCTCCTCGCCGCCGTCCTTGGCCGCGTTCCCGCGGAGGATGACGAACGCGACGATGCCCTGCCCGGTCGTCGGGTCGGACGCGCCGACGACGGCCGCCTCGGCCACCGTCGGGTGGCTGACCAGCGCGGACTCCACCTCCGTGGTGGAGATGCGGTGCCCGGACACGTTCATGACGTCGTCGACGCGACCGAGCAGCCACATGGCGCCGTCGTCGTCGTACTTCGCGCCGTCACCGGCGAAGTAGTAGCCCTGGTCCGCGAACCGCGACCAGTACGTCTCGCGGTAGCGCTCCTCGTCGCCCCAGATGCCGCGCAGCATGGACGGCCACGGCTTGTCCAGCACCAGGTAGCCACCGCCACCGGGGCCGACCGGCTGGGCCTCCTCGTTGACGACCTCGGCGCTGATGCCGGGGACCGTGCGCATCGCCGAGCCGGGCTTCGCCGCCGTGACGCCGGGCAGCGGAGCGATCATGATCGCGCCGGTCTCGGTCTGCCACCAGGTGTCCACGATCGGGCAGCGGTCCCCGCCGATGTTCTCCCGATACCACATCCAGGCCTCGGGGTTGATCGGCTCGCCGACGCTGCCCAGGACCTTGAGCGAGGAGAGGTCGTACTTCTCCGGGATCTCCTTGCCCCACTTCATGAACGTGCGGATCAGCGTGGGGGCGGTGTAGTAGATCGTGACGCCGTACTTCTGCACGATCTCCCAGTGCCGGCCCTCGTGCGGGGTGTTCGGCGTGCCCTCGTACATGACGGACGTGGCGCCGTTGGCCAGCGGACCGTAGACGATGTAGCTGTGCCCGGTGACCCAGCCGATGTCCGCGGTGCACCAGTAGACGCTCTCACCGGGCTTGTGGTCGAACACCACGTTGTGGGTGTACGCCACCTGGGTCAGGTAGCCGCCGGAGGTGTGCAGGATGCCCTTCGGCTTCCCGGTGGTGCCGGAGGTGTAGAGGATGAACAGCGGGTGCTCGGAGTCGAAGGCCTCGGGCGTGTGCTGGTCCGACGCGGCCCCGACGACGTCGTGCCACCAGAGGTCCCGGCCCTCGGTCCAGGGGACCTCGGTCTCGGTCCGCTTGACCACGACGACGTGCTCGATCGACGGCGTGTCCTTGACCGCCTCGTCGGTGTTCTCCTTCATCGGCGCGGGCTTGCCGCGCCGGAACTGGCCGTCGGAGGTGACCAGCAGCTTGCACTCGGCGTCCTCGATGCGGGCCTTGAGCGCGCCCGGGGAGAACCCACCGAAGACGACGCTGTGCATCGCGCCGAGGCGGGCGCAGGCCAGCATGGCGATCACGGCCTCGGGGATCATCGGCAGCTGGATCGCCACCCGGTCGCCCTTGCCCACGCCCAGCTCGGCGAAGGCGTTGGCAGCTTTGGAGACCTCGCGCTGCAGGTCCGCGTAGGTGATCGTGCGGGTGTCGCCGGGCTCGCCCTCCCAGTGGATGGCGACGCGCTCGCCGTTGCCCTCCTCGACGTGGCGGTCCGCGCAGTTGTAGGCGACGTTGAGCTTGCCGCCCACGAACCACTTCGCGAAGGGCGGTTCCCACTCGAGGACCTGGTCCCATGGGGTGTCCCAGCTCAGCCGATCCGCCTGCTCGGCCCAGAAGCCCTCGCGGTCGGCGTCGGCCCGGGCGTACCAGTCCTCCGTAGCGTTGGCCTGTGCGGCGAACTCCTCGCTGGGCGGGAAGCTGCGGCTCTCGGTGGAAAGATTGCTCAGCGTCGGTCCCGACTCGGCCATCTTCTCGTGTCCTCCTCGTCCCGGGACGGGCCCGGACCCGGAGACCTGGGTGCCCGGCGGGCGTCGTCGCACTCGTCGGGAACGAACGGTAGTGCGCTCGGACACCTGGCGCACCGTCGGTACGGACAGGTCACCCCCGGTCCCACGGGTCGGACAGTGGCAGCATGGCGGGGTGCCCGCCCTCAGGACGTCCGATCCGCTCGCACCGCTCTCGGAGCTGCCCGGTGTCCCGGAGGCGGTGGCGCGCGCCCGGGACGCGCTCGTCATCGTGCACAACCACAAGGTGAACCGGCGAGGCTGGCCGGCGACGGCCGCCGAGGCTGCGCTGAGGGCCGCCCGCGCCTCCGCCGCGCTCGACGGCGCGCCCCTCGAACCCGCGCGCGACGAGCACATCACGGACCCGGTCCTGGCCGGGGCGGTGCGGGTGGCGGACGAGTCGTCGAAGCTGCTCGGGGTCTGGAAGGGCTCGCCGCTGCAGGCGCTCGCGCGGCTGCACATGCTGGCCGCCACGGACCTGGTCCCGGTCGAGCGGCACGACGCCGAGCTGGGCCGCCCGCGCGGCGGACCGGACGTGTCCGCGCGGCTGTCCCTGCTGGCGGACCTGGTGACGGGCGGGACGTCCGCGCCGGCGCCGGTGCTCGTCGCCGTCGTGCACGGGGAGCTGCTGGCGTTGGCGCCCTTCGGGAGCGCGGACGGCGTGGTGGCCCGGGCGGCGGCGCGGCTGACGGCGGTGGCGGCGGGCCTGGACCCCAAGAACCTCGCAGTGCCGGAGGTGGGCCACCTGCGCCGTAGCGCCGAGTACCGGAAGGCGGCGGGGGGGTTCGCCGAAGGGACGGCGGAGGGGGTCCGGGCGTGGATCCTGCACTGCTGCACGGAGTGGGAGGCCGGCGCCCGCGAGGGAGTGTCGATCGCGGACGCCCGGGCCTAGAGCTCCACTTCCGCGACGAACGAGGCTCGGGCGGCGGCCCCGCAATCGGAACCGCCGCCCGAATCGCGTGAGACGTCCGGGATCCAGGCGTGCACTACGTGTCGTGGTCACGGCCTCGGCGGCCGGCGTCCCGGTCCGCAGGCCCACGACGACATGCCTCCCGCGGCGTGCTGTGCGTGGAGTGTCCGGCGCCTCGCGCACGGAGCCCGATCGGGGGAGCCGGCGCTTCTCTTCCGCACCAACCCTGGCCGCCCGGAGTCCGTACATCCAGTTGTAGCTCGCGACCGGTACCACTTCAAGGGCTTGCCGAAGGTGCACCGGTTCAGGAACGGAGCGTGGTGATCCTCCGCCGCAGGGACCGCCCGGATAGCGGATGCGGCGGCCGTCGCCTGTCCGCTACACCCGGCGTGAGCTGGGCCAACCCGGCCGCGATGCGGACGAGACGACCCTGCCGGCGCCGGCGCAGGCGCAGTGACCAGACCCCCGCGCCGGCGAGCGCCGCGACGCCCACCCCGGCCGCACCGAAGGCGATGCGGGGCCGCAGCCGCGTGCCGACCTTCACGGGGACGGAGAACGTGAGCACGGGCCAGCCGCGCTTCGCGGCCTCCCGGCGCAGCTGACGGTCCGGATTCACCACGACCGGATGCCCGACCGCCTCCAGCAGCGGCAGATCGGTGATCGAGTCCGTGTACGCACGGCAGGTGGCGAGGTCGTACCCGCGTTCGGCGGCGATGGTGCGCGCCGCCTCGGCCTTGGCCTCGCCGTAGCAGTAGAAGTCGATCTCGCCGGTGTAGCGGCCGTTCCGCGCCGTCATCCGCGTGGCCAGGCACCGGTCCGCGCCCACGAGCGCCGCGATCGGCTCGACGACCTCCAGACCGGAGGCCGACAACACGATCACCTCGTCCCCCGCGGCATGGTGCTCGTCGATCAGCGCGGCCGCCTCGGCGTAGATCATCGGTTCCACGATCTCGTGCAGCGTCTCGGCCACGATCGACCGGATCTGCGCCACCTCCCAGCCCGTACACAGGGCGGTGATCCGGGTGCGGAGTGCCGCCATCGTGTCCGCGTCCGCGCCGGAGAGCAGCAGCAGCAGCTGGGCGTACCCGGACCGGAGCACGGCCGCGCTGCTGATCAGGCCCTCGCGGCGGAACGGACGGCTGAACGCCAGCGCGCTCGATCCGGCGATGATCGTCTTGTCCAGGTCGAAGAAGGCGGCACCCGGCGTCGCGGACGCCTCGCGCGGACGGGACGCTGGAACGGACGGCACGGGCACCTCCGCGAGCTTGCCAGACCCGCCCGCGAGAGCTCCAGCGGCGCTGCGGACCACCGGTCGGACGCACCCGTCCGGGGCGCAACCGCTTGCGCGCCGCGCGTTCCGGTCACCCGGCGACCGGGCGGGACCGACATCTGGGCGGCGGGCCGGGAGTGCGGTTACAGTGGCGATGGCTCGGACTGTGTCCGGGTCCGGTTCAGCTCGACCCCCCGGAGCTGAACCACGACGGCCCGCGCCAATCCCCCCTGGCGCGGGCCGTCCCGTTCTCTCCGCACTGTCTCTCTACGCACACTCTCTACGCACACTGTCTCGTTCCCGGCGCCGGACGGTCTCGTCGCCCGCGCGGGCTGTCCCGATCTCTGCGCGGGCTGTCCCTCCGCCGGGCGGGTCGGCACATTCTCGGGAGCCGGCGCCGCGGTTCCGGCGGAGTCCTGGTGAACGGCACGAGCGCGCGCGACGGGTACCCCCGACGCGGATTCTTCCCTACCGCGCCGACGGTTCCGGCCGATCCGGGCGGGCCGGCGCCGAGTTGTCCACATCCCCCTCGAACCATCCACAGCCGAGCAACTCGTCCGTGGATCGGGCCCGATCCGCCGCACGCTCGTCACCGGTGGAACGCACCTCGCGGCCACCGGGAGGAGGAGCCGTGAAGGACCGCTGGGACGATCGCACGCTGCTCGTGGCCGAGGACCCGGACCTGCTCGACGCGCTGCTGCGCCTCTCGGCGGCGGCGGGGACCGAGGTGCACCGCGCCGTGGACTCGGCCGACGCCCGCCGCCGGTGGCTGACCGCCCCGTTCGTCGTGCTGGACGGGGCGTCGGCGGCGCGGTGCGTCGAGGCGGGCATGCCGCGCCGTGAGGGGGTGGTGGTCGCGGTCCGTGGGGCGCCACGGTCCCCGGACTGGATGCATGCCGTCGCACTCGGCGCCGAACACGTCGTCTCGCTGCCCCAGGCCGAGCCGTGGCTGGTGGCCGCGTTCGCCGACGCCGCCGAGCAGGCCGCCGGCCGGAACGACCTCGGTCGCGTGCTCGCCGTCGTCGCGGGCCGGGGCGGGGCCGGGGCGTCGGTACTGGCCGCGGCGGTCGCCGTGACCTCCGCCCGCGCCGGCGCCCGCACCCTGCTCGTGGACTGCGATCCGCTCGGCGGCGGGCTGGATCTCGTGCTCGGCGCCGAGGACGTCGCCGGCATGCGCTGGCCCGAGCTCACGGTGACCGAGGGTCGGGTCCCCGCCGGTGCCCTGCACGCCGCGCTGCCGGCGCCGGCGATCGGCCGCGCGGGCGGCGAGCTCGGTGTGCTTTCCTGCGCCCGGGCTGCACAGGGCCCGTCGCCGGCCGCGGTCGCGGCGGTCCTCGAGGCCGGACGACGCGCGGGCGAGACGGTCGTCTGCGACGTCCCCCGCTACCCGACGGACGCAGCCCTCACCGCGCTCGCCGACGCCGATCTCACCGCCCTCGTCGTGCCCGCCGACGTCCGGGCCTGCGCCGCCGCCTCCCGGGTCGCCGCCGTGCTGTCGGAGCAGACCCGGCGGGTGGCACTGGTCGTGCGGGGCCCCGCGCCGGGCGGGGTGGGCGCGCAGGACATCGCCGCGGCGCTCGACCTCCCGCTGCTCGTGGCCATGCGTCCGCAGCAGGGGCTGGCCCGGGCGATGGAGCGCGGCGCCCCGCCCGGACGCGGCAACGGGCCGCTGACGACGGCCTCCCGGACGGTGCTGGGCGTCCTGCACACGACAGCGGGACCGGCGACCGCGGCCCGGCCGCCGGCAGGTGTGCGATGACCGCGCCTGCCGGCCTGGTGGACCGGGTCCGGTCGCGGCTGGCGGCGAACGGGGGCGAGCCGACGCCGATGGCCGTCGCGGCAGCCGTGCGGGCGGAGTCCGGCGGTGTCGTCTCGGACCTCGACGTGCTCAGCGCGCTGCGGACGATCCGCCAGGAGTTCACCGGCGCCGGCCCGCTGGACGAGCTGCTCGGGGACCCGCGCACCACGGACGTGCTGGTCTCCGGCCCGTCGTCGGTCTGGGCGGACCGCGGCGCAGGCCTCGAGCCAGTCGGGATCCGGTTCCCGGACGAGGCGGCCGTGCGCAGGCTGGCCCAGCGCCTCGCCCTCGCCGCGGGCCGCCGGCTCGACGACGCGAGCCCGCACGTCGACGGCTGGCTCGCCGAGTCCGGCGTCCGGCTGCACGCGGTCCTCGCGCCCGTCGCGGCGGACGGCACCTGCATCTCGTTGCGGGTCCTGCGGCCCGCCGCGCACGATCTCGCGACCCTGCGCCGGCTGGGCACGGTCGACGCCACCGGCGAGGCCCTGCTGCGGGCGGTCGTCGAGGCGCGACTCGCCCTGCTGGTGTCCGGGGGCACGGGCTCGGGGAAGACGACGGTGCTCAACGCCCTGCTCAGCGCGGTCGACCCGGGCGAGCGGATCCTGACCGTCGAGGACGCCGAGGAGCTGCGGCCGCGGCATCCGCACGTCGTCCGGCTCGTGGCACGACCGGCGAACATCGAGGGGGCCGGCGGGGTGGGCCTGCGAGACCTGGTCCGCCAGGCGCTGCGGATGCGGCCGGACCGGCTGGTCGTCGGAGAGGTCAGGGGCGCGGAGGTCGTCGAGTTGCTCGCGGCCCTCAACACGGGGCACGACGGCGGCGCCGGCACCGTGCACGCCAACTCCGTCCGCGAGGTCCCGGCCCGCCTGGAGGCGCTCGCCGGCGCCGGCGGCATGGCCCGCGAGACCTTGCACAGCCAGCTCGCCGCGGCGGTCCAGGTGGTGCTGCACATGCGCCGGCCCCCCGGCGCCGGCCGCGTGCTCGACGGCGTCGGGGTGCTGCGGCGGGAGGACACGGGCGTCGTCGTCCGTCAGGTGTGGACGAGAGCAGGCGGGTGGGGCGAGGGCCGGGCGGAGTTCGGCATGCTGCTCGCCGAGCGCGGGACCGGCGCGCCGTGGTGAACCCGCTGCCGGCCGCCGCCCTCGCCGCACTCGGGGCCGCCCTGCTCTGCGCACCGGGATGCACCGGGGCGCCGCGGCTCGCGGCGCTCCTCCCCCAGCCGACCGCACGCCGGTCCCTGCGGCTGCCGCGCGGGCTCTGGCTCGTGGCCGCGGGAGGCGTCGGCGGCGCGCTGCTCCTCGGTGTGGCCGGAGGCATCACCGGGATCGGCGCGGCCGCCCTGTGGCGGCACCACCGCTCCGCCCGCGCCACCGAGCTGACGTCGGCCACGGCGTCGGGCCAGCTCGCGGACGCCCTCGCCCGGATGACGGACGAGCTGCGTGTCGGGGCCCATCCGGCGACCGCGCTCGACGGCGTCCGGCAGGACGGGCCGTGGGCGGAGGAGGTGCTCGGGCCGGCCGCCGCCGCCGCGCGGCTCGGCGACGACGTGCCCGCCGCACTGCGCCGCTCCGCGGCGAAGGGGTCGGTGTCGAGCGCCGACGACCTGGAGCGGGTGGCTGCAGCCTGGGCCCTCGCCGACCGGCACGGTGCCCCGCTGGCCCTGCTGCTCGACGGCGCCCTCTCGGACATCCGGTGGCGCGTCGCGTTCGGCGCCCGGGTGCGCGCCCAGCTCGCGGGTCCCCGCGCCACCGCCGCGGTGCTCACCGCGCTACCGGCGCTCGGTCTCGGGCTGGGACATCTCATGGGCGCGGATCCGCTCGGCGTGCTCCGCGACGGGTTGCTCGGCCAGGCGCTGCTGCTCGTCGGCACGGGACTCGTCGTCGCCGGCCTGCTGTGGACGGAACGAATCCTGCACGCGGCGGTGCCCCGGTGAGCGCGGTCCCGCTCGTGGTCCTCGCACTGGCGCTGCTCGTCGCGGGCGGCCGGGAGGGCCGCGGCAGGCTCGCCTCGCTCGACCGCGTCACCGACGCTCCCGGCGCTGCGCCGGTGTTGCGTTCGGGATGGGCGGTCGCCGGCGGCCTCGCGACGGCAGCGGTGTGCTGGCTCGTCGTGGGCGGGGTCGGCGGCGCCGTCACCGGCACGGTGATCGGCGGCACCCTCGCGGTCGGCGCGCTGAGACTCGCCGCCCGCGGGCCGCGGGAGGTCCGCGATCCCGCGGGGCTCGCGGCGGCCTGGGAACTGCTGGCCGTCTGCCTCGAGGTCGGGCTCCCGGTCCCGGCGGCGGCCGAGGCGGCCGCCGTCCGGCTCGCGGGGCGTCCGGGCGCGGCGCTGCGCCGCGTGGCCGGGCTGCTCGAGCTCGGCGCGGACCCCGCCGCCGCCTGGCGAGCGGTCGACGACGTCCCGGCGCTGTCCGGGTTCGGGCGGGCGGCCCGCCGCTCGGCCAGCACCGGCGCGGGCCTGGCCCAGGCCGCTCGGGCCGAGGCCGTCCGGTTGCGCGCCGAGCTGGTCGACACGGCCGAGGCCCGCGCGCAACGAGCCGCGGTCCTCATCACCGGGCCGCTCGGCCTGTGCTTCCTCCCGGCGTTCCTGGCCCTCGGGATCGTGCCGGTCGTGATCGGCCTCGCGGGAGAGGCACTCGCCCGGTGGTGAGCACCGGGCTCCACCAGTACACGAAGGAGAAGACCATGTCGGACCGATCGCTACGCACGTTCCTCGACGACGACGGGATGTCCACCGTGGAGTACGCGGTGGGCACGATCGCCGCCGCCGCGTTCGCCGCCGTCCTCTATGCCGTCGTCAGCGGGGACGGCATCGTCAGCGCGCTCACCGGGCTGGTGCAGCGCGCGCTCTCGGTGACGTTCTGATGGTCGACCGGGCCGATCGCCGCCCGCACGACCGGGGCGCGGTGACCATCGAGGCCGCCATCGCCCTGGGCGTGCTCGCGGTGGTCACCGCGCTGGCGCTCGGCTCGGTCGCCACCGTCGCGGCCTCGGTGCGGTGCGTGGACGCCGCCCGGGAGATGGCCCGGCTCGCCGCTCGCGGTGAGCCCGAGCGCGCCCGGGAGGTAGCGCTGCGACTGGCTCCCAGCGGCGCCTCGGCGGACCTGCGGATCGACGGCGAGGAGATCACCGCGACCGTCACCGCGGCGCCCGGCGGGCTCCTGCCGTTCCGGATCGGCAACACGGCGTACGCGGTTCTCGAACCCGCCGCGCAGGCACCGGAACTCGACGGCCCGGTAGTGCACCGTGGTCCGTGACGACGGCGCAATCCCCGGCGACCGGATCACCCACGACCGGGACCCCGACGACCGGGCCTACGACGACCGGGCCTACGACGATCGGGGCTCCGCCACCGTCTTCGCCGCGTTCGCCTCGCTCGCCGTCCTGCTGGTGCTCATGACCGGCGTGGACCTCGGCGGCGCGGCGCTGGCCCGGCACCGCGCCGAGGCCGCGGCGGATCTCGCGGCGCTCGCGGCCGCCGGACGCTCGATCGACGGCGCCGGCGCCGCGTGCGACCTCGCCCGCGGTCTCACCGAACGGATGCAGGCGACGCTCGACCACTGCGCCCTCGACGACTGGGACGCAATGGTGCAGGTACGGGTCCGCCGCTCCTGGTCGCTGCTGGCCGCCGGGGACGCCGTCGCACGGGCCCGCGCCGGCCCGGTCCCGGAGGAGCCGCTACCGGGCGGCCCAGCATCGGGCCCGGCGAATCGGACATCCGGGCGTCAGCCCTCGCCTCCCGGCCGAGGACGTGACGGTGAGCGGTATCGGCGAGGCGACGAATGGAGGGGCGCTGGTACAGATGGAGCAACGGCAGCCACGAAAATGCAGCTCACCGTTCGGTCGCCCCGCTGGGCGCGCTCGTCGTTGCACACGCACCGATCGGCGACGACGTCTGGCCCCGGGCGCGACGGACAGGCCTACTGGACTTGTTCCGGAGTGCCGGCCCCGGCCGAAGCACCGGGATCGAGTGTTCGCTCCCCAGACAGCGGTGGCGTCGGAGCGCCTTACGGCCGACCCCCCATTCGGCGCCACCGCAACCCGGCCGCCGCCGGTCGGTCCGGCCCCCGACGGGCCCGCCGGCGGCGGCCCATCACGCAGATGCCCGCCGCGATCACGCCGGCGCCGAGCGATCCGGCTTGATCGTCCCGCCCGCGGCGGGCCGTCAGGCAGGCGCCTCCTGCGATCCCCCCGGCGCGGGGTGCTCCGCCAGCGCCGTCAGCACGAGGTCCAGCACCACGACCGCGCCCGCCTTGTCCAGCGGCACGTTCCCGTTGCCACATTTCGGGGACTGCACGCACGACGGGCAGCCGCTCCGGCACCCGCAGTCCCCGATCGCCGCGCGGGTGGCGCGGAGCCATCGCTCGAGGACCGCGTGCCCGCGCTCGGCGAGGCCCGCACCCCCCGGATGGCCGTCGTGCACGAACACGGACGGCAGGCCTGTGTCCGGGTGCAGCGCGGTCGAGAGGCCGCCGATGTCCCAGCGGTCGCAGATCGCGAAGAGCGGCAGCAGCCCGATCGCGGCGTGCTCGGCGGCGTGCAGCGCGCCGGGGATCCGTGCGGGGGTGATTCCCGCGGCATCCAGGACCTCCTCGTCGATCGTGTACCAGACCGAGCGGGTTTCCAGCGTCTGCGCGGGCAGGTCCAGCGGCACCGTCTCCAGCACCGTGCCGTCCGGCGTCCGGCGCTGGTAGGCCACGACCTGCCCGGTCACCCGCACGTCCCCGAAGTACACGCTGACCGGGCCGTGGTCCGTGCGGGAACGGACGCGGACGACGTCGACGTCCGCGGTGGAGCGGGCGTCCGTGCGCCAGTCCGGGTCCTCGGCGTGCACGAGCGCGAGCCCCGCCGCCAGATCCAGCTCGTCCACGACGTAGCTCTCGCCCCGGTGCAGGTACACCGCACCGGGATGGGCGGTCGCCGGCGCCGAGGAACCCTCGACGGTGCCCAGCATCCGCCCGGTCGCGGCCTCGACCATCGCGACCTGGCCCAGCCCGGACCCGCGGATGTCCACGGTCGCGGCCGGCCGCTCCCGGGCCGACGGCCAGAACCAGCCCACCGACCGCTTGCGGAGCACGCCGTCCTCCACCAGGGCGTCCAGCACCGTGCGGGCGGCGTCCCCGCCGAAGTCCCGCTCGACGTCCTCCTCGGTGAGCGGCAGCTCGGCCGCGGCGCACGCCAGTTGCGGGGCGAGCACGTACGGGTTCCCGGGATCCAGCACGCAGCTCTCCACGGGTGCGCCCAGCAGGGCGTGCGGATGGTGCACGAGGTAGGTGTCCATGGGGTCGTCCCGGGCGACGAGCACGACGAGCGCCTCGTCGCCGGCCCGGCCGGCTCGGCCGGCCTGCTGCCAGAACGACGCCCGGGTCCCCGGGAACCCCGCGACGACGACGGCGTCGAGCCCCGCGATGTCCACGCCCAGCTCGAGCGCGTTGGTGGTCGCGACACCGAGCAGCTCACCCCGGACCAACGCGGACTCCAGGGCGCGCCGCTCCTCGGGCAGGTACCCGCCGCGGTAGGCCGCGACCCGGCCCACCAGGTCCGGGTCCACGTCCGCGACCAGGCGTTGCGCAGTCAGCGCGGTGGTCTCCGCGCCGCGCCGGGACCGGACGAACGCAAGGCTCCGCGCCCCTTCGACCACCAGGTCCGCCAGCATCCGCGCGGACTCGGTGGACGCCGGCCTGCGCACCGGGGCCCCGTTCTCCCCGCCGAGCTCGGGCAGGAGCGGCGGCTCCCACAGCGCGACCGTACGCCCGGCGCTCGGCGAGCCGTCCTCGACGACCGCCGTGACGTCCCGGCCGGTCAGCACCCCGGCGAACTCGGCCGGGCGGGCCACCGTGGCCGAGGCGAGCACGATCGTGGGGGTGGCGCCGTAGCGGCGGGCCACCCGCAGGAGCCTGCGCAGCAACAGCGCCACGTGCGAGCCGAAGACGCCCCGGTAGGTGTGGCACTCGTCCACCACGACGTAGCTGAGCCTGCGCAGGAACGCGGACCAGCGGCCGTGCAGGGGCAGCAGCGAGCGGTGCAGCATGTCCGGGTTGCTGAAGATCCAGCGCGCGTGCCGGCGGGCCCAGTCGCGTTCGTCCATCGGGGTGTCCCCGTCGTAGGGCGAGGGCCGCACGTCCGGCACCCCGAGGGCCGACAGCGCCCGGAGCTGGTCCGCGGCGAGCGCCTTCGTCGGGGACAGGTAGAGCGCCGTCGCGCGCGGGTCCTCGGCGAAGCGGGCGAGCACGGGCAGCTGGTAGACCAAGGACTTCCCGGACGCCGTGCCCGTGGCGACCACCACGTCCCGCCCCGCGTGGGCCAGCTCCGCCCCCTCGGCCTGGTGGCTCCACGGCGCCTCGACGCCGGTGTCCCGCAGCGCCCGCACCACGTTCTGCGGCACCCACTCCGGCCACGGCGCCGGGCGGCCCGGGCGCGGCGGGAGCCGGATCGCGTGCCGGAGGGGATGCAGGTCGTCCGGGACGTCCTCGGCGGGATCCGCGGCGCCGGGGATGCCCGACACCCCCGCGTCGATGATCGTGACGTTCGGGTCCTGCCCCGAACCGGCGAGCACCCGGTGCAGCAGCTCGACCCCGCGCGCGGACCTCGCCACCCGCTCACCCACGGGAACCGGCCCTCCGAAACGACGTCACGGAAGACGACCCTCGCACACAGCGCCGACACTTCCGCCGGGGAGGCGTCAGGTGAGGGCCCCGGCCAGCGAGATGGCCACGGTGGTCAGCTCCTCCCGGGCACCGGCCCAGCCACGGATCCGGGGCTAAACGCTCA
>NZ_JAODNI010000066.1 GCF_025465255.1 Pseudonocardia sp. | reverse complement strand
TGGCGGTACAAGAACGAGATCCCCTACGACGTGTCATTGTGCTGCGGGAACGAGAACCGTGGGGTCGCGGTGGCTCAGGGGAAGGTTTTCTACGTCACGGCGAACGCCCACGTGCTCGCGCTCGACGCCACTACCGGCAAGCGGGTCTGGGACAAGACCTATGGGGACGTGCGGGCCGGGGAGAGCGCCACGGTCGCTCCACTGGTGGTGAAGAACCTGGTCATCGTCGGGAGCTCTGGCGGGGAGTTCGGGGTGCGCGGCCACTTGGACGCGTTCGATCTGGAGACCGGAGAGCACGCCTGGCGCTGCTACACGGTGCCGAAGCCCGGGGAGCCCGGCTCCGAGACCTGGCCCGCCGACGGCGAGGCCTGGGCGCGGGGCGGCGCGAACTGCTGGCTCACCGGCACGTTCGACCCGGAGACGAACCTGCTGTACGTGGGCACCGGCAACCCGGCGCCCGACTTCGACGGCGAGGTCCGGGAAGGCGACAACCTCTACACCGACAGCATCATCGCCGTGGACGTTGACGCCGGCCAGATTCGCTGGCACTACCAGTGCACCCCACACGACTTGTGGGACTACGACAGCATCGCGGAGTGCATCCTGTTCGAGTCGGACGGGCGCAAACTGCTCGGGCACTTCGACAAGAACGGCTACTTCTTCGTCCTCGATCGCACGAACGGTGAGTTGGTCCAGATCACCCCCTTCGTGGACCGAATCACCTGGGGAGCGATCACGAGGGACGGCCAGGTGACGGCCAAGGTATACCCCGACAAGGAGGGAGAACCGGTCCACTTCTACCCAGGGCCGGCCGGCGCCAAGGAATGGACCCATGCGGCCTACAGCCCGAAGACCGAGCTCTTCTACGTCCCGGTCCAGGATGTCGGGGCAACGGCGACCCGGCGGCGCCGGGAGTTCAAGGAGAGCATCCCGTACTGGGGCGCGGGCGTTCAGGTGGACATCGAGGACATGACCGGGTCCATCAGCGCGTTCGATGCCACGGGCGAGGAGAAGTGGCGCTGGCGCAACGAGCTTCCGATGTGCGCCTCGGTGCTGGCCACGGGGGGCGACCTGGTGTTCGCCGGTGAACCCTCAGGTGAGTTCAACGCGCTCGACGCCCGCACGGGGGAGCAGCTGTGGCAGTTCCAATGCGGAAGCGGCCACCACAGCAGCCCGACGACCTACATTGTCGACGGACGGCAGTACATCGCGGTGCCGGTCGGATGGGGCGCTTGGTCCGAGGGGTTCCTACCGGGAATGCTCGGGGCCGGCCACGGAAGCGCGCTGATCGTCTTCGCCCTCCCGGAATCGTCGTAGTGCCGTAACGGGAGCCTGCCGGAATCTGGCAGAGAGGAGGTGAATCCATGGAGTCTCAGCTCGCCGTATGGGAGACGCCGGAGTTCGACGAGATCGGAGTCGCGCCCGAGGTGACGATGTACGTCGCCCGGATGGAGGACTAGCGGGACGTGGGGAGGCGCCGGACGAGGGTCCGGCGCCTCCACCGTCCGGGACGGAGTGCCAGGGTGTGGCTGCGGGTGCTCGGAGCGGCAGCAGGCGGCGGCTTTCCGCAATGGAACTGCAGTTGCCCGACATGCCGTGCGGTACGCGAGGGCTCCCGGCCCTGCCGCCCCCGCACGCAGTCGTCGCTCGCGGTGAGCGCCGACCGCCGGCGATGGTTCCTGCTCAACGCGTCCCCCGACATCCGTGCGCAGATCGAGGCCTTCCCCGCGCTGCATCCGCGCGACGGCAGAGCGACGCCGCTGGAAGCGGTGCTGCTCACCGACGCCGAGCTCGACCACACGCTCGGCCTGCTGTTGTTGCGCGAGGGGCGCGCACTCGAGCTCCACGCCACCCCCGCGGTGCACGAGACGTTGTGCCAGGGGACGGCGTTGCTCAGGACGCTCGGACGCTACTGCCCGGTGCACTGGCGACCTGTCGTTCCGGGAGCCGACGTGTCCTTGGGAGACGGCCTGTCGTACCGGTCCTTCGACGTCCCCACGACCAAGCGGACACGCTTCGGACGCGTGAGGGAGGAGGGACGGGTCGTGGGCTACCGCCTGACCGATGAGCGCAGCGGCCGTGCGGCGGTGTACCTGCCGGGCGTGCAGGAGCTCACCCCAGCAGTGCGCGAGCAGCTGGACGACTGCGCGTGCCTGCTCGTCGACGGCACCTGTTGGCGCGACGACGAGTTGATCCGGCTCGGCCTGGCCGGCAAGACGGCCCGCGAGATGGGGCACCTGCCGATCGACGGCCCCGGCGGCAGCCTCGAACAACTCTCGTCGCTGCCCATCGAGCGGAGGATTTACGTTCACATGAACAACACCAATCCGATCCTGCTGGAGGACGCGCCGGAGCGGCGTCTCGTCGAGGAGCGTGGAATGGAAGTGGCCATGGACGGGCTCGAGGTACGGGTCTAGAGCAGCGATGACGTCGACACGGACAGACAGCTTCGTCGACGCGCTGCGCTCGCAGTCGCAGCGTTACCACGACCAGCACCCCTTTCATCTCAGGATGAACGACGGCCGGCTGAGCCGCCGGCAGATCCGGGGGTGGGTTGCCAACCGCTTCTACTACCAGGAGAACATCCCCCGTAAGGACGCCGCGATCCTCGCCAACTGTCCCGACCTCGAGGTGCGACGCAGGTGGATCCGCCGCATCGTCGACCACGACGGCACGGCGAACGGGCAAGGCGGCATCGAAGCGTGGCTGCGCCTGGGCGAGGCGGTGGGGCTGACCCGCGACGAGGTGCGCGACGGACGACACCTCGTCCCCGGCGTACGGTTCGCCGTCGACGCCTATGTCACGTTCGCCCGCACCCGGCCGTGGGTGGAGGCGGTGGCGTCGTCGTTGACCGAACTCTTCGCGCCGGACCTGATGTCGGAGCGCCTCCTCGCGTTCGAGCGCTGCTATCCCTGGATCGACCCGGACGGCCTCACGTACTTCCGGGCCCGCCTGGAGCAGGCTCCCCGCGACTCCGAACACGCCTTGCAGGTGGTGACCGAGCACTGCCGTTCGGCTGAGGAGCGGGCACGCGCCGTGGCGGCGCTGTCGTTCAAATGCGAGGTGCTCTGGAGCATGATGGACGCCATCGACCGGGCCTATCCCGAGTGATCGCGATGGGGGTCGAGCCAGGAATGACGACATCGGTGCCGGCGTCGAGCCGTCCCAGGCTCGCGCGCCATGTCCGGTTGACGTTCGACCGGGCGCGTGAGCAACACGTGCTGCTGCAGCCGGAATCCGTCGTGGTCCTGAACCGCACGGGCGCGGACATCCTCGGCCTGTGCGACGGGCAGCGGACGGTGACCGAGATCGAGGAGGAGCTGCACGGTCGCTACAACCGTGTGGTCGACGACGAGGTGCAACATTTCCTCGCCCGTCTCGTCGCCAAGAGGTGCGTGGAGATCAGCGATGGATAGACCCTTCGGATTGTTGGCCGAGCTCACCTACAGCTGCCCCCTGTCCTGTGCGTACTGCTCCAACCCGCTCAACCTCGCCGACTACCGCGACGAACTGGCCACGGCGGAGTGGCGACGGGTGCTGGTCGAGGCCCAGGAGCTGGGCGTCCTGCAATGCCACCTGTCGGGCGGTGAGCCACTCCTGCGCCGTGATCTGGTGGAGATCGTGCAGAGTGCCAGTGAGCTGGGCCTGTACACGAACCTCGTCACGAGCGCGATCGGACTGTCCCGGCGCCGCGCGGAGGAGCTCAGAGCGGCCGGCCTCGATCACGTCCAGATCAGCATCCAGGCCGACGAGCCGGTCGCCTCGGATCGGATCGCCGGCACTCCGTCCTTCCAGCGCAAGATCGAGGCGGCACACGTCGTGAAGGAGCTGGGCTGGCCGCTCACGGTGAACGTCGTCCTCCACCGGCAGAACATCGACGTGATCGCCGACATCCTCGGCCTGGCCGAGGAGTTGGAGGCCGACCGTGTCGAGTTGGCCAACACGCAGTACTACGGCTGGGCGTTGCGCAACCGCGACACGCTCCTGCCCAGCGAGGCACAGCTCGGGCGTGCGGAGGCGGTCGTGCGCGCCGCGCGCAAACGCCTGGAGGGACGGATGGACGTCATCTACGTCCTCCCCGACTACTACAGCCGCTACCCCAAGCCCTGCATGGGTGGGTGGGGGAAGCGACAGCTCACCGTGGCGCCCAACGGCGATGTCCTGCCCTGTCCCGCGGCGCACGCGCTTCCCCTCCCGCGCGCGAGTGTGCGCGACGACTCCTTGACCCGGATCTGGACGGAATCGCCGCTATTCCAGCGTTTCCGTGGCACGGACTGGATGCCGGATCCGTGCCGGAGCTGCGACCGCCGTGAGATCGATTTCGGCGGGTGCCGTTGTCAGGCGTTCGAGCTCACGGGCGACGCCGCCCGCACTGATCCGGTCTGCCATCTGTCGCCGGACCACGGGATCGTGGCCGAGACGGTGCGGGCTGCCAACGAGGGGACCAGGCCAGGTGAAGAAGTGCTCGTCCCTCGTCCACATCGGGCCTGACCCGTCGGTTCGACGACGCCGACCCGGGGCCGAGGCGAGGGGCCACGAAACCCCCAACGGATTCGATCAGGAAACCTCGGGCTGGAGGGTGCTGATGACGAGGGGAGAAGACCGTCGAGAAGCCTGCCGACAGGCGAGCGGAACTCCGTTGCCGCAATCGGTGGTCACATGATCCCCGAGCTTCTCATCCTCGGATTCACCCTAGGCCTGGACAACTTCCGGGCGTCGATCGCGCTCGGGACGATTCCGTTCAGTCGTCGCCGTGCCGTCCAGGTCGCCCTGACGTTCGGGCTCTGGGATGGCCTCGCGCCGCTGGCCGGCGTTGTGCTCGGACGTTACTTCGGCCAGGCGATCGGCCCGATCGCGGACTATGTAGGGCCGGCAGTGTTGGGCGTATACGGTGTGTATCTCCTCGTCCGCTCTTTACGGCCCGCGGCTCCGGAGGAGATCGACCATCCATGGATGCTCTTCGGTATCCCTCTCTCGCTGAGCTTCGACAACTTGCTCGCCGGTACGAGCTTGGGATTGATCGGGTTCTCCCCGGTGCTCTCGGCAGCGGTCTTCGCTGCCATCACGGCCTTGATGACGTTCGTCGGGTTGCACCTGGGGCGAGCCGCCGCAAGCCTGATCCGAATGCGCTCCGATCTCCTGAGCGGCATAGCGCTCGTCCTCATGGCCGTCGTGCTGGTGCTGGAAGCCGAGAACGTCTTCTAGACCCAGGGCCCGGCGAGCTCCGCCGCAACCGGTGAGGTCGAGCGCGAGCAGTTCGCACAGCGCGGGCGTTCCGCTCCACGCGGGACGTGCCGGCTCTCGCGTGGCTCGGACGCCGATCCCACGGGTCAGGTGCCGGAGCGGAAGAGCGCCGTCAACGGAGCAGCATCGGCGCTGTGACCGAGGGCCGGAAGGCTGTACATGTCCTCGAGGGTGCGGAGGATGTCGTAATGGTCCGCGCGCTCGTCGTAGGTCCCCTGCCCGACCATCTGCCCGACGGCGATCGTGCTGATCTGGTTGTCGTTGTCGTCCGGCACGTCGGACTCGTCGAAGGACACGATCAGCAGGCTGTTGTGGGTCCGGGTCCATTGCGCGTAGCCGTCGATGTTCTCGCGGAGCCACCTGTCGCCCTCGCCGATGGAGCAGTCGTGCATGTCGTGGCACAGGTTCGGGATCACGAACGAGACGGTGGGCAGTCGGGTGTAGTCGGTGGGCATCGCGGAGAGCGGCTGGTTGGCCGAGGCGGGAACGTCGGAGAAGTTGGTCCACGGGCTGTGCTTGCGGGCATAGTCGCCGGCTTCGCAACCGGTGTAGCCGGCCTCGGGAAGGTCCTCGGCGTACCCGGTGAAGGTGAAGCCGGCGGCGGTGAGCTCGCTCGCGAGGTTCGGCGCGTCGATCGTGTGGGGGCAGTCGTTGTCGTGGATTCCCTGCGTGTCGCCTGAGAACAGCGCGATGTAGTTGGGCTGGCTCGGATGGGTCTCCGCGTGCATGTCCGTGAATACGGACCCGGTCTGCGCCAACGAACGGAGGTAGGGCGCCTCGCGCCTGACGTCCGCCTCGTCCTTGTTCTCGAGCATGACGATCACCACGTGGTCCGGACGCGGAAGGCCGCCGTCCGCTGTCGCCGAGCCTGCCGGAGCGGCCGCCGTCACGGGGGTTCCGGAGATCGAACATCCGGACACCGCCGCGATGAGGCAGGCGGCGGCTGCGGCCAGGCGGATGGTCCGGCGTCGGCTCATCCGGGGGCTCCCGGCAGAGTCGGGCCTGGTCCGGAACAGTGGATTCGGCATTCGGTCTCCGCTCCGCGTGGGTGACTGGCTACGTGCTCCCGGGCAGCGTCCGAGCTGGAGTGTCCGTGCGCTGGGTGATGTGTAGCCGGTCGACCCTGTGACGACGCCAAGAACCCTGGCCCGCGTGCTGACGTCACCGCCGACGCCGGTGTCCGCCGCCCCCGCCGCACACACCTGCCCGGCCCCGGCTGAAGCCCCTCACACGGACGTCCGCGCCGGCGGACGTTCCGCGGGCGCCAGCAGGCGTCCGCCGAGCCGGGCCACCTGGCCGGCGGTCAGATCGGGGAGATAGGCCCGGCCGATCGCCGTGCCGATCGCGGGCAGCGCCGCCGGGTCGGGACAGGTCATGAACCAGGGCCGGTACTCCGGCTGGAACTTCGCCTTGAACGCGAGCAGCGAGCGGAAGCCGTAGACGGGCTCGAGCGCCCGCCCGACGACGTCGAGCAGCCGCTGCAAACCGGGACCCGCGTCGCCGCGATCCAGCCGGGCGAGCGGGGCACCGGACAGCGACAGGGCCTCCACACCCTCCTCCTTCGACCGGAGCGCGGCCGAGGCGATCAGGAACTCCGCGGCCCCCCGGAAGCCGTCCGACCGGCGTCGCATGAAGTCCAGGGTGCGGCCCACGAGAACCCCGTCCCGGTACACCGGGAGCCAGCTCGTCACGCCGTGCACCCGGCCCGCGGCGTCGATCGCGATCATGAGCCCGACCTGATCGTCGTCGAGCTCGTCCAGGCCGCCGAGGGTGAAGCCCATCTCCGGGAGCCCCTTGTCCGCGACCCACTCCTCGGAGATCTCCCGGATCTGCTCGGTCACCGCCAGCGACGCGTCGTGGTAGGTCGTCCACTCGGCGCGGATGTCGGCCTTCGCCGCCCGGTTGAGGGCGGTCCGGACGTCCTGCCACTTCTTGCCCGTGAAGGTCAGCGCCGCGAGCGGGAGCACGGTCTCCTCGGCCACCTGCACCGTGCTCCAGCCGAGCCCGGTCGTGAGGTCGGCGACGTCCTCGCCCACGGAGTACAGGCACGGGGTCCAGCCCTGGTCGTAGCAGAAGCCCGCGAAACCCCGGACGGCCTCCTCGTGCTCCGCCGGATCACCGACGGGATCGCCGGTGGTCAGGGCGATCCCACCGATCACCCGGTAGCCGATCGCGGCCCGGTCGGTGCCGTCCTCGGCGCGAAGGAACCAGTAGGAGTGGCCCGGCCAGGTCACCATGTGCGCGAGCGACGAGCCGCTCGTCCCGGCGAGCAGCCGGCGCACCCGGGCGAGGTCGGTGCCCGGCCCGGGAACCGTGGTCCGGGCGAACGTGGACAGCCCGGCGGCGCCCACGACGACCCACACGAGGAGCCCGCACCACTCGTAGAGCAGGGTGGCGGCCCGGCCGGCCGGCAGGAAGGCCGCGTCGACCTCCCCGAGGTAGCCGGGCGGGAGGAAGCGCAGGGGGAGATCCAGGAACAGGGCGCCCAAGGTCGGCGGCCGGTCGAACTGGTCCCGCACCAGGACGCCACCGGCGATGTAGACGAGCGACGCGGCGACTGTCACGGCCACGATGCGCAAGCCCCACCGGCGATGGGCTCCCGGCGCCGCGCGAACCCCGAAGGCCTTCCGTCTCGTGGCCAGCACCGCGGCGACCACGAGGGGCTGAAGTGCGGGCAACGCGAGGGTGAGCCACCCGTGCACGTGTGTTCCCGCGCCGAGGACGATCCGCTGGTCCGCCGGGACGACCGCCGTCTGCGCCGCCATGAACAACCCCAGCGCGCCGAGGACGACGTTGAGGGCGATGCCGACGATCCACGCAGCCCGACGGCCCCGGCGCAGGCCTTCCGCGGTGACGAGCAGCAACAGGACGGGGATGACCGAGTAGACCGCCGGACCGATCCCGGACAGGCGAAGTCGGGCCTGCAGTTCCGTGCACTCCTCGGCCGTGCCGGAGGCACAGAGCTGGAGCACGGTCGCGGCGTCCGGAGGTGGGGACGCGAAGACGAAGCGCAGCACGGACAGCGGCCCGATCCGGGTCTGGGCGACCGCGGCGATCAGCGGGCCCACCGCCGAGGCCGCGACGACCAGGGCCATCAGGATCCGGGTCTCCGGACGGGAGGCCGATCTGCGCCCGGTTCGCCCGGGACGCACCGCCACAGCGCCTACCGCGAGCCCGACCAGGCCGGACACCAGCCGCAGCATGTCCGGCAGCAGACCCGAGTACAGCGCCATCATCAGCAGGGCGACGACGAGCACGAGCCGCACCCGGCGGCGCCACAGCACCGGCATCGCCGCCGAGGCTGCGAGGAGGGTGCCCAGCACCACCGCTCCGGGACCGACCGCGACGGACGCCGCGATCTGCGCGGCCCACTGCCCGCGGGCCAGCGCCAGCAGCCGCACGATCCCGAGCCCCGCGACCGATCCGACGACGGTCACGATCAGCATCACCGCCGCCGTGCGGCGCCTGCCGAGCAGGCGTTCGGCCTGTGGCAGTGCCAGCAGGACCACGACGGTCGACATCAGGTAGGCGACGAGCCCCGAGGCCCACAGGGGCGAGGTCAACGGCACCCACCAGTGCGCCTGTCCCAGTGGTCCGAGCCCGACCCCGACGGCCGGGAGCAGCGTCGTCGACGGGCCGTGCAGCAGCGACCCCGACACCGCACCGAGGAGCCAGAGGGCGGCCACGAGGATGATCGTGACCGGGGCCCGGCGGATCCGGCGGCCCCACGCCTGCGCGGTCACGGTGTGAGCCCGGTCCGGGCCGCGAGCCACGGCAGGCCGACGTCGAGCCCCGCGCCCCACACCGCCCAAGTATGACCCCCGGGGAGCAGCCGGTAGACACTCGGGACATCCGCGGCGACGAGCGCGGCCTGCACCCGTTCGGCCTGGGGCCGGTACTGCTTGTCGGCGGTGCCGGCGACGAGCATGCCCCCGATCCGCGGAGCTGGCCGCGCCGTCAGCTCGTCGAGTGGGTTCACCGCGGCGAACGCGGCCGCATCCCCGCCGAAGGTGGCCTGCACGGTCGCGGCCCGGCTGCCCAGCGTCGGTTCGTCCTGGCCGGAGATGTCGAGGAAGGTCGGGTAGACCTGGGGCGAACGCAGCGATGTCTGCAGCGCGCAGGTGCCGCCGTTGGAGTAGCCGCCCACGGCCCAGGCCCGCGACGACGTGGCCACTTGCAGGTGCGTGCGGATCCAGGCCGGCACGTCCACGTCCAGGTAGGTGCCGACGTTCCCGAGGCGCGAGTCCATGCAGAGCGGGTTCGCCGTCGTCCTTCCGAGGTCGTCCGGGACGACCACGACCGGGGCCAGGCCGCGGTGCGCGGCGGCGAACGCGTCCAGGCGCTCGGCGAGCCGACCGCCGTCGAACCAGTCCCGCGGTGACCCCGGCTGTCCGGACACGAGGACGAGCACGGGGAGCTGTGCGCGCGGGGCCATCAGGTAGGCGGGCGGGAGGTAGATCCAGGCCGGGCGGGCGGCGAAGCCGGAGCGGGTACCGGGCACCGCGGTCTCGGTGACGGAGCCGTGCGCCGGGGCGGGCGTGGCGGGGTTCCAGGTGGCGCTCAAAGGTGTTCCCGACTGCTCCGTGACGAGGGGGACATCGGCCGGCACCGCGCCGAGCGCGACCTGGTTCGGCAGGGCCGCGCCGAAGGCGGCCCCGACCGTGGGGAAGGATCCGTAGTACTGGTTGACGGCGGAGACTGCTCCGAGCACGACGGCGAGCGTCGCGGCGGTGAGGGCGGGCACCGCCAGTAGCCGTGCCCGTCGGTGCTCCCGGCGAGACGTGCTCAACCGGGCCGCCAGGAGCACGATCCCGAGGACGCCCACCCCGGTGGCCACGTCCACGACCAGGGGCAGCCGGTCCGGGAAGGGGCGCCACACCCGGTCGACGACCAGCACGAGGGCCGTGGTCAGGGCCGCCGCCGCGACCGCGCAGACCGGGACCACCCGGCTCCACCACCACCGGTCGGGGCGCAGGAGCAGCACGACCAGCCCGGTCAGCGCCAGGATGATCAGCACGACCGGTAGCGGCCCGGTCAGCGTCGACCAGCCGAGAACGGACATGTCTCATACCTTCGCAGACCGGGCGCCGTCCGGGAGGAACCGACGGTGAGCACGACTAGGAGTGGATCCGCCGCCTCGTCCGCGCGGCCACGAGGCCGATCACGACGAGGACGAGGACGACGAGCGGGCCGTAGGTGAGGTAACCGCCCACGGTGGCGAGCGACGCGGAGAAGGCGAACCCGAGCAGGACGCAGGCGGGTGCCCAGACGGCCGCGCCGGCGACGTTCCACGGCAGGAACCTCCGCCAGTACGGCATCGCGACCATCCCGGCCATCCCCGGGGTGAGCGCCCGGAGAAGGGCGGTGAACCGGCCGAGCAGCACCGCCGCGGGGCCGTGGCGACGCAGGAAGTCCTGGGCGGAGTCCCACCGGCGCACCCCGATCCGGTCGCCGAGGCGGGACCTGCGGAGCGCGGGGCCCCACCGGCGCCCGACCTCGTAGCCGGTGCTGTCCCCGAGGACCGCCGCCACGAAGGCGATCACGATCATCCACGGCAGGCTGATCCAGCCGTGCTGGGCCGCCAGGCCCGCGACGAGCAGTGCCGTCTCCCCGGGGACCACGACCCCGGCGAGCACGCCGGCCTCGGCGAAGACCGCGAGTCCGGCGACGAGGTAGAACCAGGGTCCGAGGGCGGCGCCCCAGCCCATGAGGGTGCTGAGGATCACGAGAGCACCCCCGGTTCCGCCGGTGCGGCCTGCTCGGGAACCCGGGCCGCCCGGCGTGTCCGGACCGCGGTGAGCGCCGTGAGGCACAGGGCGAGCCAGGCACCGCCGAGCAGCCACCCGGCCAGGACGTCGGTCAGCCAGTGCACACCGAGGTAGAGCCTGCTGACCCCGATCGCGAGGATCACAGCCGCCGCGACGGCGCCCACGCCGAGGCGCGCCGCCGTCGAGCGGATCATCCCGGCCGCCACCACGGCGAGGATCCCGACGACGACGGTCGAGGTCAGCGCGTGCCCCGACGGCAACGCGAAGGTCTGCTCGGCCACCAGCTGGGTCGCGACGGGCGGACGCAGGCGGGCGTTGAGGTTCTTGAACCCGCTCACCAGGACGCCGGCGCCGGCGCCGGCCACGAGGACGACGACCGCGTCCGGGATCCGCCGTCGCCACAGCAGGACGGCGGCGCCGAGTGCGGTGAGGACCGTCATGCCGAGGGTCCCCCCGAGATCGCTGACCTGGATCATGACGGCGTTCGCGGGCGCGGAGCGGTGCCCGACCATCCAGTGCAGGACGGGGACGTCCAGGGCGGCCGAGGGGCCGGGGTCCGCGACGGCGTCGACGATCCCGCCGTAGGCGGCGAACAGCCCCGCGCCCACGCCGCTCCCGATCAGTATCCCGAGCGGTGGCCGTCGTCCGGCACTCCACGCGGTCCGGACGACGACGATCGTGGCGATCAGCCAGACGCCCATCGCCCCCACGCCCACCCATTGCTGGACATCCGCGACGGTCATCGGGCGGTGATCGCGAAGAAGTCGCGCTGGTCGGGGACCAGGTAGCGGTTGGCCGCCCCGGACATCGTCGGGAGGAGCGGGGTTCCGGCGAGCTGCCCGGTCCCGTCGTGGGCGTAGGAGAACAGGTCGACCATGCCGCCGTGGATGTCGAGCTCCATCGCGGTGACGGCGCCGGCTTGGGAGAGTGCAGCGGCCAGCGAGCTGAGGTTCAGCTGGTCGCCGCCGACGTAGATCAGGTTGCCGTTCGTGTCGATGCCGACGCCGGACCGCCACGTGTACTGCAGCTGGCTCGCGGCCGAACCCCAGCTGTTGCCGGAGTTGATGTCGAGTCCGGGCACCACCTTGCCGTTCTCGATGATCAGCGCGAGGTTCTGCCGGACGGCGGCGACGTCGGGCCCGTTCGTGACGTCGCGGCCCCACTGGCCGATGGTGACGCGTCCGGTCCTGTCGATGACCATCGAGGCGGCCCCGTCACGGAGGCTGACGGCCGTGCGGCCGTCGGCCAGGAACCCACCGTTGGCGTCCTTCATCTTGAAGCCGGAGTTGAAGGTGGCGACGAGCCCGGCCCGCAGGGCGACCGGGACCTTCCCGCCCTCGGGCCAGCCGAGCCCCGACGGTTCCCTGGTACCGGCGATCAGATGGGCGCCGACGACGTTCTGGTCGAAGCGCGCGACCCCGGCGACCACGCTCGCGTGGCCGGCGTCGGGCCGGATGAACGTGGTGTAGAGACCCGGGGTGCCGCCGGCGACGGTCGGTCCGGCCTGCCAGACGCCCTCGCCGGGCAGCGCCGCGGTGCCGGACAGGGTGCCGAGCGGCGCGGGCGCGGCGGCGGCCGGGGCGGCGGC
>NZ_JAODNI010000045.1 GCF_025465255.1 Pseudonocardia sp. | reverse complement strand
GCCGGTGGAGCCGTCGGTCGGGATCTGGTAGGGCGCGGGCTGGATGGTGTGGAAGGCGTAGTGGCCGTCGGCGCCGGTGCGGATCGCCGCGCGCAGGTTCCACTCCGGGATGCCCGGGGCGAACTGCGAGTAGTAGCCCGCGTCGTCGGCGTGCCACAGCTCGACCAGAGCACCGTCGACCGGCGCACCGTCGAGGTCGGTCACCGTGCCCTGGAACAGCAGCGGGGTGCCGGCCTCGCCCTCGCGCATCGGCACGGTGGCCTCGCTCGCGAACTCGGGCGCACCCGGGATGTAGTACGGGCCCTCGATGGTGCCGACGGCGCCCTTGCGGTCGGCGTTGGCGACCTCCTCCACGACGTGCTCGACGAAGACGTCGAGGAACAGCGGCCACTCGCCGGTCTCGCCGACGCTGATCAGCCACGCCTTGAGCGCGTCGTACTCGGCGTAGGTGACCTGGTGCTTGCGGACCACGTCGTGCAGCGCGTGCAGGGCGTCGGTCGCGATCGCGGACACCCGGGCGTGGTCGACCGGTCCGGCGGGACGCTCCTTCGCCGCGAACGTGGCGGTGGCGTTGCGGCCGGAGCCGGCTGCCGTGGCGTTCACATCGGTGGAACTGGTCATGGTGGTGTCTCCTGACGCGTCGGTGCGGTTCGGGGTGTCGAGTTCTCGACGAGGACCCTCAGCGGTTCTGGCGGTAGTGCGCGAGCTTGTCGGGATCGATCTCGATGCCGATGCCCGGTCCGGGACGCACGACCAGCTCGCCGCCGGTGATCTCCAGCGGCTCGGTGAGCAGGTCGTCGCTCATGTCCAGGAAGTTGGAGAGCTCACCCGCGCGGCGGGTGGTGAGCCGGTGGGCCGCGCCGAAGGCGACCGTGCACGCGGTGCCGATCTGGCCGTCGATCTGGTTGCCCATGACGACCTCGACGCCCATGCCCTCGCACTGGTGCAGGATCCGCTGCGAGGTGCCGAACCCGGTGCGGGCCGTCTTGATGCTGATCATGGTCGCGGAGCCGCCGAGCAGCTCGCGGGTCACCTCGCCCGGCGTGGTGGCGCTCTCGTCGGCGACGGTGGGAACCGTGGTCTGCGAGACGAGCCAGCGCCGGCCCAGGACGTCGTCGGCGGGGCAGAGCTCCTCCGCGAGGGTGAGGTCGAGGTCGGCCATCGCGCGCAGCGCCCGCGCCGCCTCCGACGGGGACCAGCCGCGGTTGCCGTCGACGTAGAGCTCCACCTCGGGTCCCAGCGCCGAGCGCAGCGCCCGGCAGGCGCCCACGTCGAGATCGACCGGCCGCCGGCCCACCTTCACCTTGAAGGTGGTGATGCCGTACCGGTCGCGGACCGTCTCGGCCTCGGCGACCATCGCCTCGTCGGAGGCGAACCCGACCATGTGCGAGACCCGCATCCGGTCGGTGTACCCGCCGAGCAGCTGTGTGACGGGCAGATCGAGGGTCTTCCCGAGCGCGTCCCAGACGGCCATGTCGACGGCGGCCTTGGCGGCCGGGTTGCCGACGGTGCGCTCCAGCCGCGCGTGCACGACCTCGCGCTCCAGCAGCGACAGGCCGACGATCTCGGGCGCGAAGATCTTCTCGATCACCGCGGCGATCGACTGCTGGGTCTCGCCGTAGGTGTACGGGCGGGGCGGGGCCTCGGCGATGCCGACGACGCCGTCGTCGCTGTGCACGCAGACGAGCACGTGGTCGGCGGTACGGACCTCGCCCGAGGCGAAGCGCAGCGGCTTGCGGTAGGGGATCGCGAACGGGATCGCCTCGACGCGTGCGATCTTCATGTCAGTTCTCCGAAGGTCAGGGGCGTCGTCGCGGAATCTGCAAGGGGCGACGGCGTGACGAAGCCGTTCGCCTCCAGCACCTCCAGGAGACGCGCGAGAGCAGGATCGAGGTCCTCGCCCACCCAGGCGAGGGCGAGATCGACGTACGCGTCGTCGGCGACGGCCACGAACCGGACGCCCTCCACGCGCAGAGCGAGCGCGGACTCGGGCAGTAGGGCGACGCCGAGGCCGGCCGCGACGAGGGTGAGCATCACCGAGGTCTCCGCGACCTCGTGGGCGCGCCGCGGCAGGAAGCCGACACCGAGGCACGCCTGCGTCACGGCGGCGTCGACGACCGAGTCCCGGGCGCCGTAGACAACGAAATCCTCGCCGCGCAGCTCGTTCAGGGCGGCGGGCTCGTCGCCGGCGAGACGATGCTGTGCGGGGACGGCCAGGACGAAGCGTTCCCGGGCGATCAGCCGCGAGGCGAGCCCCGACCTGCGCAGCGGCGGCCGCAGCACGGCCAGGTCGATCCGGTCCTCGGCCAGGGCCGCCTCCTGCGCCGGGGTCAGCAGGTCCGGCACGAAGCGCAGGATCAGGTCGGGGAGCTCGCGGGCGGCGATCCGGGCCAGCTGCGGCAGCTGTTTGTAGGCGGCGAGTCCTGTGCAGCCCACCCGCAGCAGGCCGCTCTGCCCGTTGCCGATGCGCCGCACCCGCTCCTGCGCGGCGTCGACGGACGCGAGGATGCGCAGCGCGTCGCGCAGGAACGCATCGCCGGCCGGGGTGAGGTCCACCCGGCGGGTGGTGCGGTTGAACAGCGTGGCCCCGACCTGCGACTCGAGCTGGCGGATCGCCTGCGAGAGCGGGGACTGGGCCATGTGCAGGCGCTCGGCCGCCTGCCCGAAGTGCCGGGTCTGCGCGACCGTGACGAAGTAGCGGAGCTGCCGGATCTCCATCGTCCGTCCTCCCTCCATCGATCGGGTCTCTGCTCCGTGTGCCGTAGCCGGTACGCAATTCCAGGCTTGGCCAAGTGCCGAGATGGAACGAAGCTTGCGCTCCATAGGTCATGACGTGTTTCAGACACGACCACGGTAGGCCCGCTGACCGATACATACAAAGACCTAGTTCAGCTTGATTGAGATCGCTTCCGTCCCAATAATTGCTGGGTCAGAACTAGGCAAATCTCCGACGCGGTATCGAGGCGGTCCCCGTGACAGTCGACGGTCAGTACCGAACTCGACTCACTGCCGACTCGACCGGAGGGCCTTGCCCATGACCGCCACCGCCGATGTGTCCCACGTCCGCAAGATCCTCGATGACGCCGTCGTCGACGACTCCGAGGCCGGGATCTACCGCGCCAACCGCCGGATCTTCACCGACGAGGAGATCTTCGAGCTGGAGATACGGCACATCTTCGAGGGCAACTGGATCTACCTCGCCCACGAGAGCCAGGTCGCGAACCCGGGCGACTACTTCACCACCTACATCGGCCGCCAGCCCGTCGTCATCACCCGGGGCAAGGACGGCGAGCTGCACTGCCTGATCAACGCCTGCGCACACCGCGGAGCCATGCTCTGCCGCCGCAAGACCGACAACCGTCCTACTTTGACCTGCCCCTTCCACGGCTGGACCTTCCGCAACGACGGCAAACTCCTCAAGGTCAAGGACCCCGACGGCGCCGGCTACCCGGGCACCTTCGACAAGGACGGATCCCACAACCTGACCAAGGTCGCCCGGTTCGACAGCTACCGCGGGTTCCTCTTCGGCAGCCTCAACCCGGACGTCAGCACGCTCGTCGAGCACCTCGGGGACTCGACCAAGGTCATCGACATGCTCGTCGACCAGTCCCCCGACGGTCTGGAGGTGCTGCGCGGCTCCTCGACCTACACCTTCGACGGCAACTGGAAGGTCCAGGCGGAGAACGGCGCCGACGGCTACCACGTCAGCGCCACGCACTGGAACTACGCCGCCACGACCTCGCGCCGCGGCACCGGCGAGTCCGCGAACACCACCAAGGCACTCGACGCCGGCGGCTGGGGCAAGACCGGCGGGGGCTACTGGTCCTACCCGAACGGCCACCTGTGCCTGTGGACCTGGGCCGCGAACCCGCAGGACCGTCCCCTGTGGAACAAGATGGACGAGCTCAAGGAGCAGTTCGGGGATGCCAAGGGCGAGTTCATGGTCAAGGGCAGCCGCAACCTCTGCCTCTACCCGAACGTCTACCTGATGGACCAGTTCTCCACCCAGATCCGGCACTTCCGGCCCGTCGCGCCGGACCAGACCGAGGTCACCATCTACTGCATCGCCCCGAAGGGCGAGAGCGCCGAGGCACGCACCCACCGGATCCGCCAGTACGAGGACTTCTTCAACGCCTCCGGCATGGCCACCCCGGACGACCTGGAGGAGTTCCGCTCCTGCCAACTCACCTTCCGCGCGACCGCGGCCCCGTGGAACGACATGAGCCGCGGCGCCGAGCACTGGCTCACCGGACCCGACGAGGTCGCGAAGTCCCTCGACATGAACGGCGTCGTCTCCGCCGGGATGCGCAACGAGGACGAGGGCCTCTACCCCGTCCAACACGGCTACTGGCGCTCGACGCTGCTCGCCGCGCTCGAGAAGGAGTCGCAGGCCGGCTCCCCCGCGACGACCGAGAAGGACTGACGCCATGACCACCACCGAGCAGAGCCGCCCCACCGACGACCAGGCCACCGGCGGCAAGCTGATCACCCAGAACGCGATCGAGCAGTTCCTCTACCGCGAGGCACGCCACCTCGACGACCGCGAGTTCGAGAAGTGGCTCGAGTGCTACGCCGACGACGTCGTCTACTGGATGCCTTCCTGGGGCGACGACGACAAGCTCACCGAGGACCCCCAGCGCGACATCTCGCTCGTCTACTACGACAACAAGGGCGGCCTCGAGGACCGCGTCTTCCGCATCCGCACCGAGCGCTCCAGCGCCACCTCGCTGCCCGAGCCGCGGACCAGCCACAACATCAGCAACGTCGAGGTCATCGAGCGCCGCGGCGACCTCGTCGACGTCCGGTTCAACTGGCACACCATGTACTTCCGATACAAGACCGTCGACCCCTACTACGGCACGTCGTTCTACACGATCGACTTCTCCGGCGAGGCCCCGCTCATCCGCCGCAAGACCGTGGTGCTCAAGAACGACTACATCCACCACGTGGTCGACGTCTACCACTTCTGAGGAGGAGGACCGATGAGTGCTCCAACGGGCAGCCATCGGGTGGCCCTCGCCTTCGAGGACGGCGTCACCCGGTTCATCACATGCAACGAAAACCAGACCGTCGCCGACGCGTCCTACCGGGCGCGGATCAACATCCCCATGGACTGCCGCGACGGCGTCTGCGGCACCTGCAAGGCCTTCTGCGAGTCCGGAGACTTCGACGGCGGTGACTACCTCGAGGACGCGCTCTCACCCGACGAGGAGAAGACGGGCTACGTCCTCACCTGCCAGATGAAGCCCCGCTCCGAGCTGGTGCTGCAGATCGCCAGCACCTCGGCGGTGGCCAAGACCAGCGCCGCCACCCACCGCGGCACCGTGACCGGGCTCGACCGCCTCTCGCCGACCACCGTCGCGCTGACACTCGAGATCACCGACCGGGACGAGCTCGCCTTCCTGCCCGGCCAGTACGTCAACATCGCCGTGCCCGGCACCGACGAGTCCCGCTCCTACTCGTTCAGCAACGCCCCGGACGACGAGGCCCTGACCTTCCTGGTCAAACTCAGCCCCGGCGGCGTCATGTCCGAATACCTCGACTCGCGCGCCGAGCTGGGCGACGAGATCTCCTTCACCGGCCCGCACGGCAGCTTCTTCCTCCGCGAGTCCGAGGATCCGCTGCTGCTGCTCGCGGGCGGGACCGGGCTCGCCCCGATCCTGTCGATCCTGCGCACCCTCGACGCCACGGGCAGCACCCGTCCGATGCACCTGCTCTACGGCGCGACGACGGACGACGACGTGGTCGAGACCGAGACACTCGAGCGACTCGCCTCCTCGGTCGAGAACCTGACCTGGGACTACTGCGTCGCCGACAAGAGGACCAGCGCCCGGAACCAGGGGTACGTGACCGCACTGATCGAGCCCGAGCACCTGCACGACGGCGCCACCGCCGTCTACCTCTGCGGGCCGCCGGCGATGGTCGACGCCGTCCGCGGCCACTTCTCCGACCAGGGCATCGCCCCCGGCGGCTTCTACTACGAGAAGTTCGCCCTCGCCGCAGGCGGCCCCGAGAAGCCCGGCGCCGAGGAGAAGATGATCCCGGAGGCCGGCGAGGAGCACCCGGCAGCGGCCGAGGACGCGGACATCGCGGCCGCCGGCGCCGGCGCGCAAACCGGTCCGGTGGTCGTCGTGCCGACGCCCGTAGCCGACGGGGACGAGCTCCTGGTCCTCGTCGGGGAGGGCCGGGCCGTCACCGGCCAGACCCTCATCCCGAGCATGGAGCTCGAGCCTCTGGGGATCACGATCTCGAGGTCCCCGGACCAGGGCAGAGGCATCTGCGGGCAGGAGCTGTTCGCCCGAGGCCTGCTGGAGACCGCTGGCCGCGGCGTCTCCGGTATCGACCCGGGCGACGAGCTCGTCGTCGCCGGTGGCCGGACCGTCACCGGCCAGGACCTGTTCCCGGCGGCCGCGCTCACCCCGCTCACCCCGCCCGCGCCGGAGGCGCCGACCGCTGTCGCTCCAGCAGCGGACCGGCCCGCCACCGCCATCGGCAGCGGCGGGTACCACATCGGCGAGGAACACCCGTCGGTCCATGAGTCGGACGCGATCTTCGACGCCCGCCGGGCGCTCGAGCTCGGGGCCCTCGAGCTGGTCGTCGGCCGGCTGACCAGTCAGAAGATCCACGGCTATCGGCTGCTCGCCGAGGCCACCGTGCCCTACGTGGACGGCGACCGCTTCGTCGACGCCGCGGCCTACACCGAGACCAACGCCGCGTTCCACGACTACCTGTTCACGTTGACCGGAAACGAGCACCTGTCCCAGGCCTACGAGGCGCTCGGCGTCAAGGGACACATGGAGCAGTCGCTGCGCATCGCGACCTGGTGCCACCCGAGCTGCACCCAGGACCACCTCGACATCGTCGACGCGCTCGAGGCGGGCGACCGCGCGCGTGCGCGCCGGTTGGTCGGAGAGCACGCCGACCGGTCGAAGGAGACGACCCGGCGGGCGATGGCCGACAACGCTGCCGCCCGCAGGCCGCGGTTCGTCACCCCGGGGCGCTTCCACCGCAAGGTCGTCGTCGTGACCGGCGCCGCGCAGGGCATCGGCCGCACGGTCGCCGAACGGGCCGCGGCCGAGGGTGGGCAACTGGTGCTGCTCGACCGGTCTCCCCTGGTCCACGAGGTGGCCGACGGGCTGCTCACCGACGGGGCCAAGGCCCTCGCGATCGAGGTGGACCTGGAGGACTACGGCTCGGCCGAGGCCGCGCTGCGCGAGGCGCACGGCTGGCAGGGCCGAGTCGACGTCCTGGTGAACAACGTCGGCGGCGCGATCAACTTCAAGCCGTTCGTCGAGTTCACCGAGGCCGAGATCGCCGCCGAGATCACCCGGTCGCTGATGCCGACGCTGTGGTGCTGCCGGGCGGTGCTGCCGTCCATGGTGGAGCAGGGCGGCGGGGTCATCGTCAACGTGTCGTCGGCGGCCACGCGCGGGATCCACCGCATCCCGTACTCGGCGGCCAAGGGCGGGATCAATGCCCTCACCGCCTCGCTGGCCTTCGAGTACGCCGACGCGGGGATCCGGGTCGTCGCGACCGCGCCCGGGGGCACCGAGGCGCCGCCCCGCCGGATCTCCCGGGGCACCCCGGAGACCCGGACCGAGCAGGAGCGCACCTGGTTCCAGGCCCACATCGACCAGACGATCGGATCGTCGCTGCTCAAGCGGTACGCCACGCTCGACGAACAGGCCGCGGCCATCCTGTTCCTCGCCTCCGACGAGGCGTCGTACGTCACCGGCAGCGTCCTGCCGGTCGGCGGCGGCGACCTGGGCTGACCGGATCCGGCCGGGTCGACGGGGACGGTCACCCCGACGGCCCGGCCTTACGGTGACACGATGGACGCCCGGTTCGACATCGAGGTCGATGATGCTCATCTGGTGGGGCACGACGCCGAACTCGAACGGCTCGAGTCACTGATGCAGCGGGCCTCGACCGGCGAGCCGTGCGTCGTCGTCGCCCGAGGAGTCCCCGGCGTGGGGAAGACGACTCTGCTGCGTCGGTTCCTGGTGCGGCATCCCGGTACTGCAGTGTCGACGGCCGCGGGATTGGCCTGGGAAGCCGACCGGTCAGGCTCTTTCGCCCGTCGCCTGGCGGCCTCCGACCCCGAGCCTGTCCTGCTCGCGCCTGAGGAAGACTCCGGCGCCTGGGGCGAGGAGCTCGCCGCGCGCTGGATGCGCCGCGCAGCCCGCGAGCTGCTGCTGGTGGCAGTCGACGACGCGCACGCGATGGACCCCGCCTCGGCTCGTGCGATCGCCTCAGCCGTCGCTCGCGTCCGGGACGCGCGCGTTCTGGTCCTGCTCATGGACCGCATCGGTCCCGAGGTCGCCGTTCATCCCGACACCCGCGACGTTCTCGACAGGATCCCCGCCGCCCGGCTCCTGGTCCCGCCTCTCGGTCCGGACCAGACCCGACTCCTCGCAGCCAGGGTCGCCGGGATCGACCTTCCTGTCCCTGTCGCCCGGCGACTCTGCGAGCACGCCGGCGGCGTCACCCGCCACCTGGTGGAGATCCTTCGGGACACCCCGCCGATCCGCTGGTCGGACTGGCAGACCCGGCTCCCTGCGCCGACATCCGTCCAGAAGCAGGTCCACGCTGCGTTAGACGGGTGCTCCTCGGCAACCCGCGCACTCGTCGAGGCCGCAGCGGTGCTCGGGAACACCCCGAACCTGGCCGAGGCCGCCGCCCTTTCGAGCGTCGCAGACCCGATCAGTGCGCTGGACGAGGCCGCCACCGCCGGACTTCTGGTCCCGGCCGCGGGTCACGGCTTGGACACGCTGACCTTTCCGGGCCGCTTCGTCCGCGGTGCGGTGCGCGCCGCGCTCGCCCCTAGCCGCAGGCACGAGCTGCATCGCCGGGCCGCGGACGTCGTCACCGACGAGACCGAACGGCTCCGCCACCGGGTCGAGGCCAACCCGCTCCCCGATCCGGAGCTCGCCGGCGAGCTCCTCGATCTTGCCCGGCGGAAGGCGGACGACGGGGCCTGGGCCGTCGTCGCCGGCGCCCTGATCGACGCCAGCCGGATCAGCCCGAACCGCACCGACCGCGAGGTCCGGCTCATCCAAGCCGTCGATGCCCTCGCCGGCGCCGGCCTGCTGGGCCAAGCCGTCGACGCCCTCCCCGACGTCGAGGCGCTGCCCACCGGCCCCCGCCGCGACGCGGTCCTGGCCTACGTCGCCGTTCAGCGCGGCCGACGCGCCGAGGCGGCGGCCTACCTCGACAGCGCATGGCAGCACCGTGGTCCGGACCGCGATGCTGCCGCGGTCGTTTGTCAACGGCACGTTCTGCACGCACTCGCCGAATGGGACGGCGACGAGCTCGTCCGCTGGGCTGGACGCGCGATCGAGCATGCGGAGCCGAGCGCCCCGGCGGCGGTGGAGACCCGGGCGATCGTCGGTCTCGGCCACGCCGCCCGCGGGGAGCTCGAGAAGGCCTTCACCGCCTACCGCCGTGCGATCGACGAGAGCCCGTCGGGCCCGCAGCACCAGCGCGCCAGGATGGGGCTCGGCTGGCTGCTGCTGGCGCAGGACGAACCAGAAGCCGCGCGACGGGAACTCGAGTACGCCGTTTCGAACGTCCGCAACACCGGGTCGAACCGCATCTCGCTCTGGGCGCTGGCCTGGCTCGCCCGCACCCGCTTCGCCCTCGGCGACTGGGCCGGCGCACTGCAGTCCGTCGACCAGGCGCAGATCCTGCTCGGGGCCACTGATCTCGACCTGCTGCGCCCGCTCGTGCACTGGACGGGAGCCCAGGTCCACGCCCTGCGTGGCGAGCGGCGGGCGGCCGAAAGCCATCAAGCTCTCGGCGGTGCCGCCGACCACGACTACACCGTCATGGCCGTCCCCGCCCTGCTCGGAAGGGCCCACCTGGCCGAAGCTGCCTCCGACTACGAGGCCGTGGTTCGCCACCTCGCCCCCCTCGCGACACGTCGACCTCGGGGCGGACTGGATGAACCCGGCTTCTGGCCCTGGCACGACCTGTACGCCAACGCGCTCGTCGTGACCGACCGCCTCGCCGAGGCCGACGAGTTCCTGACCCCGCTCGAAGCCGTCGTCCGCGCACGCGGGCACCGGTCTGCGGCTGCGCGGCTCGGATACGTGCGCGGGCGGCTCCTGGGCGCTCGCGGTGACACCGCTGCCGCCGAGGAAGCGTTCCTCTACGCCCGCGGCCAGCTCGAGGGCCTTCCGCTGCCGTACGAGAAGGCCCGGGTCGACTTCGCACACGGCCTGACCCTGCGTCGCGCCGGGAGACGGCGCGACGCGGCCGCCGCGTTCACGACAGCCCGCCAGCGCTTCGTGGCCCTCGGCGCGGCCATCTACGTCCAGCGGTGCGACCGCGAGCTGAAGACCGGCCGCCCCGGCTCCCGGCTCCACGACAACGACATCGACGCCCTCACCGAGCAGGAACGCACCGTCGCCGCCCTCGTCGCCGGCGGGCTGACCAACAAAGAGGTCGCCGCCGAGATGCTGCTCTCGGTCAAGACCGTCCAGTTCCACCTCACTCGCACCTACGCCAAGCTCGGCCTCCGCTCGCGGTCCGAGCTCGCCGCGCACTTCCCTCGCCCGACCACCTCATGAAGGAGCGGCATGCCGCCCGTACCGACCATCGCGACCGCGCGACCCGACCGCGCACCGACCGTCCGCTCATAGGTCCTGGGCGGGCCCTCGCTCGGCACGTCCGCTGACACACCCTGTCGGGCCGGACCGAGCTGGCCGGAGCTCGATGACAGGGGACCGGACGGCGTCGACCGTCTGCTGAAGAAGACGCTGGTCGGCCGCGGCGGCGGCCTCCGGCGTGAGGACGGCCGCATTGTCGGCCATGTAGGCATTGCGGCGGTTGATCGTCTCGGTGATGTCGGCCGAGAGCGACTGCACCTGGCCCGCGGTCGCCTTCCTCGCGCCATCGAGGCTGTCGCCCACGTCGATCAGGACGCGCGCGACCTCCTCCGTCTTCTCGCCACCGCCGGAGAGCATGACGCCGCTCTCGGCTGTGCTCGCCTCGCGTCGAACACAGCCTGGGTCCCGTTCCGGTACGCCTCCGCCGCTGTCTCGTCGGCGCGGCGTCCGCATGCCGGCTCACCACGGCCTGGTCATCGCCGCGACCCCGGAACTCCTCGTGTCACAGGGCGGTCGACCTATCGGTCGGGCTGCAGCGGAAGCTCGGCCACGATCGCCGTGCCTTCGCCGGGGCGGCTGTCGACGTCGATCGATCCGTCCAGGGCCTGCACCCGGTCGCGCAGCCCGATCAGGCCCGAACCGCGCGCGGGATCGGCGCGGCCGGCGCCGTCGTCGCGGATCGACAGGCGCCGGACGGTGTCGCGCTGTTCGACCGCGACGTACGCGTGGGAGACGCGCGCGTGTTTGGTGGTGTTGGTGAGCGCTTCGGACACGACGTGGTAGGCGGCCACCTCGATGGGGTCCGCGGGGCCGGGTGTCGGTGCGTTGGTGAGCCATAGCCGACGACTCGGTACTCAGGCCCTGAGCAGCCGGCCCGACCAGGTCCCGGCAGCGGTTCGGACGGCGACGGCGAGCCAGGCCACGACCAGCCCGGTGAAGAAGAGCACGGCTGCGGCGCGGAACAGGTCCGATCCCGACACCAGGGCCAGGTCCGACGTCCCGGTCACCACGGTGCCCACCGGGAAGATCGACGACCACCAGGTGAGCGTGAACGGCAGGCCGCGGCGCACGGCGCGGAGGGTGAGCGCCCCGGCCAGCGCGGCCCACATGAGCGCGAAACCCCAGACCGGCACGCCGTAGATGAGCCCGAAGACGTGCAGCGCGCCGGCGTATGGGGAAGGCAGTGCGAGCGCGGCCTGGGCGCCCAGGTTGTTCGCCGCTGTGATCGACTGACCCAGCGGGCCCAGGACGATCCAGAGTGTGGGGACCATCGCGGCCGGGCCGACCTTGTGCTGGGCCAGCCGGTTCCACAACAGGGTGATGACCATGAGGCTGGCCAGCAGGCTGAGCCCGAACATCGCGTAGCAGCCCAGCAACAGCGTCTGCCGGAGCTGGCCCGCGGGCGCGTGTGGCACGAGCAGGGCCCCGGTGGCGGCGCTGACCATCGGCGGGACCACCGGCATGAGCCAGCCGCCGAAGGCGCCCTCGGGCGGGACGTCGAGCCGGGTGAAGAGCCGGTACGGCACGGCGACGGCGGTGAGGAGGCCCAGTGCGGTCCCGGTCAGCCACAGGACGACGTCGACGGCGAGTGCGGTCCGGACACCGAGGATGTCGCTTCCCGCGAGCAGGGTGGCCGCACCGAAGACCAGTAGCGCCATCGGCGGCGCGCCGTAGAAATGGGCCATGACCGGGTCGTCGAGGTGGGCGCGGGCACGCTCAGGGTGACGAATCCAGTGCCCCGCGGTGGCCGCGGTGACAGCCACCAGCAGAAGGCCGGCCAGCACCCACACGCCCAGCGCGAGCGGCCGCAACCCGGGCACTCGGACAGGAAGGGTGACCGCCGCCGTCACGACGATCGAGGTGCCCATCACCGACGCGAACCAGTTGGGCCCGACGGCGGCCAGCACGAGCCGGCGGTCGTCGAGGGCAGCCAGGAAGCCGTGCCCCGCTGAGGAGTGCCCGATAGGGCTGCCGACGGAGGCGGGTGGCGGCGGCGAGGTCGCGGTCACCAGCCGAGCGTGCGCCGCGCCCGCGGCCCTGCGCTACCAGGGCAGCACCCGCCTGTGGCCGGCCGCTAGCGTGACCGTCGCCGAGCACGACCTCGACACCTTGGCCGACGGCTGAATGCGCGGCCTGGCTACCCGGAGAAACAGTCTGACGGGCGTCCCATTCAACAGAAGATGCTTGAGGACGAACAAACCTCGGAGCGGCGTCCGGAAGCAGCTGCGACAGCATCTGTGTGAACTGCGGGCGAAGGATGCTCGAGACCGGAGACCCCGCTGCCACCTGACGGAGGCGGCGCGGGGCACGTCACTGCCGACGCCGCGGCCGCAGTCGGAGGACAGTCGCCAGGGTTGGGGGCGATCGCCTGGGGACGTGCGAGACGGATCGGAGCCGGCCTCGCGGGCCGTGCGGTGGGCTGTGCAGGAGGCGCCGCGGTGGCCGGTGCCGCTACCGGGCGGACCTCACTCCTGCTAGCAGGGCAGCTGTCGCATTTCGGCCGGGCTAGTCCCCGTTCGCCCTGTCGGGCGGCCCGTTCCGGGCTGAAAATGGGGTTGGTTGCCCGCTGACGCCGTCGCTCCTTGGTCCGTGTGAGGTCGTGGGCTAGTCGGGCGCTGGGAGCTGCCCCCTGTGGGCCCTTCGGTGTTGCTTCGAGCACGCGGATCAGATTCGCCGGTCCCTCGCAGCTCCTGCAGGCAACCGCCGTGGTGGTGCCGAGAGGAGGACGGCGATGTTGGAAGACAGCGGGGACTCCGAGGAGATCATCGAGCGGGTCGCGGCGCTGGACATCGGCAAGGCCGAGCTGGTGGCGTGTATGCGGGTGCCGCATCCGGACCGGCCGGGCCGCCGCGCGCAGAGATCACGGCCTACTCGACGATGACCCGTTCGCTGCTGGGCCTGGCCGATCGGCTGCGTGAGCTGGGCGTGACCCGGGTGGTGATGGAGGCGACCTCGGATTACTGGAAACCGGTGTTCTACCTGCTGGAGTCCCAGGGGTTGGATCCGTGGCT
>NZ_JAODNI010000043.1 GCF_025465255.1 Pseudonocardia sp. | reverse complement strand
GACCTCGGCGCCTTGCTTAACCTAGCCGACAAGGAAGCGCAAAAACGCGGCGATCAGTTTGTCGCCAGCGAAATGGTACTGCTGGGCCTGTTGGAAGACAAATCGCAGGCCGGCAAGCTGGCGCGCGAAAACGGCCTTAGCCGCAAGTCGCTGGAAGCAGCGATTACGGCTGTGCGCGGGGGCGCCAATGTCTCTTCGCAAGAAGGCGAAGGACAGCGCGAGGCGCTGAAAAAATACACACTGGATCTGACCGAACGGGCGCGCATGGGCAAGCTCGATCCGGTGATCGGCCGCGACGATGAAATCCGCCGGGCGATCCAGGTATTGCAACGCCGCAGCAAGAATAATCCGGTATTGATCGGCGAGCCCGGCGTCGGCAAGACCGCCATCGTCGAGGGCCTGGCCCAGCGCGTGGTGGCCGGTGACGTGCCGGAGTCGCTGCGCGGCAAGCGCGTGATCTCCCTCGACCTCGGGTCGATGGTGGCCGGCGCCAAGTACCGCGGCGAGTTCGAGGAGCGGCTCAAGGCCGTGCTCAAGGAGATCACCGACTCCGCGGGCGAGGTCATCACGTTCATCGACGAGCTGCACACCATCGTCGGCGCGGGTGCCACCGGCGAGGGCGCGATGGACGCCGGCACCATGATCAAGCCGATGCTCGCCCGGGGTGAGCTGCGGATGGTCGGCGCCACCACGCTCGACGAGTACCGCCAGCACATCGAGAAGGACCCGGCGCTCGAGCGGCGCTTCCAGCAGGTGCTGGTGGGCGAGCCGTCCGTCGAGGACTCGGTCGGCATCCTGCGCGGGCTCAAGGAGCGCTACGAGGTGCACCACGGCGTCCGGATCACCGACGCCGCGCTCGTCGCCGCCGCCGCGCTGTCGGACCGCTACATCACCGCGCGCTTCCTGCCGGACAAGGCGATCGACCTGGTCGACGAGGCCGCGTCCCGGCTCCGGATGGAGATCGACTCCCGGCCCGTCGAGATCGACACCGTCGAGCGCGCCGTGCGCCGGCTGGAGATCGAGGAGATGGCGCTGGCCAAGGAGCCCGACGCCGCGTCGATCGACCGGCTCGCGGCGCTGCGGGCCGAGCTGGCCGAGAAGCGCGAGGAGCTCTCCGCGCTGACGGCCCGGTGGCAGAACGAGAAGGGCGCCATCGAGATCACCCGGGAGCTCAAGGAGCAGCTCGAGCAGCTGCGCGGGGAGTCCGAGCGCGCCGAGCGCGACGGGGACCTCGGCCGGGCCGCCGAGCTGCGCTACGGCCGCATCCCGGCGCTGGAGAAGGAGCTGGCGGAGAAGACCGCCGTCGTGGAGCGCCACGAGGACGTCATGCTCAAGGAGGAGGTCGGGCCGGACGACGTCGCGGACGTCGTGAGCGCCTGGACCGGCATCCCCGCCGGCCGCCTGCTCGAGGGTGAGACCGCGAAGCTCCTGCGCATGGAGGACGAGCTGGGCCGCCGCGTCGTCGGGCAGGCCGACGCCGTGCGCGTCGTCTCCGACGCCGTGCGCCGGGCCCGCGCGGGCATCGCGGACGAGAACCGGCCCACAGGCTCGTTCCTCTTCCTCGGGCCCACCGGCGTCGGCAAGACCGAGCTGGCCAAGGCGCTGGCGGAGTTCCTGTTCGACGACGAGCGGGCGATGGTCCGCATCGACATGAGCGAGTACTCCGAGAAGCACTCGGTGGCCCGGCTCGTCGGCGCGCCCCCCGGCTACGTCGGCTACGACCAGGGCGGCCAGCTCACCGAGGCCGTCCGCCGCCGCCCGTACACGGTCGTGCTGTTCGACGAGGTGGAGAAGGCCCACCCGGACGTCTTCGACACGCTCCTGCAGGTGCTCGACGACGGGCGCCTGACCGACGGCCAGGGCCGCACGGTGGACTTCCGGAACACGATCCTGGTGCTCACCTCGAACCTCGGCTCGCAGGCCATCGCCAACCCGGCGCTGGACGAGCAGGGCCGGACCGACGCCGTGATGGCCGTGGTGCGCGGGCACTTCAAGCCCGAGTTCCTGAACCGGCTCGACGACGTGGTCGTCTTCCACGCCCTGTCGACGGCGGAGCTGACGCACATCGTGGACATCCAACTGCGGGTGCTCGAGACGCGGCTGGCCAAGCGCCGGCTCACCCTCGACGTGTCCGACGCCGCCCGCGAGTGGCTCGCCATGAACGGGTTCGACCCGGTCTACGGCGCCCGGCCGCTGCGCCGGCTCGTCCAGGCGTCGATCGGGGACCAGCTGGCGAAGGAGCTGCTGGGCGGGGTGATCCGCGAGGGGGACACCGTCCGGGTCGACCTGGACCCCACCGCGTCCGGCGGCACGGGTGGCCTGATCGTCGGGAAGGGCACGGCCGCGCCCGCACCGGTTGCGATCGTGAACTGATTCCCGGAACGCCCACGGACCGGGACGGTCTTACCTACCGTCCCGGTCCATGGACCAGCTGGACGGGCCCGCCGAGGCCTGGCTCGCGGACTACCGCAGACGCATCGAGGAGATCCGCGTGCGCGCCGAGCGCGCGCGCGAGGAGCTCGCGGGCCTGAGCGCCACCGCGAGCAGCACGGACGGGGCGGTCACCGCCACCGTCGGGCGGGACGGCGCCCTGTCCGGACTGGCCTTCGGCCCCGCGGCCGAGGGCCTTCCCCGTGCCCGGCTGGCGGAGCTCGTCCTCGCCACGGCCGGGGAGGCGGGAGCCGAGGTGGCGGCCCGGGTGGCCGCGGTGGTCCGGCCGCTCACGGCGGGGTCGTGACGTCCGCGCCGGGGTTCGGGGTGGACCCCGGGGCGCTGCTCGCGCACGCGGACCACGTGGCGGGGCTGGACCGGGCGATCGACCGGGCCCTGTCGGTTGCCGCGCCGCTGTCCCCGGACTCCTACGGGGTGGTCGGGCAGGTGTTCGCGGTGCCCGCGATCCTCGCGATCGACGACGCGGTCGGCGCCCTGCACCTGCTGCGGAACGACCTGACCACGAAGGCCGCCGCGCTGCGGGAGTGCGCGGACGGCTACCTCACGGCGGACCGGTCCTCCGCCGGCACGATCGGCGGGACGCGATGACCTCCGCGGAGCCCGGCGGCTCCTCCTGGCGGGCCGACGAGGACGATCCGTTCGCGGGCGCGGGGATCTTCTCCAGCTACGCGGACCTCGGCGGCGCCCTCGCGGCCGGCCAGGACCCCGGCGCGATCATGGCCAACTCGGTCGCCGCCGGGCTGGACACCCTCGGCGCGGTGACGGACCCCTTCGGCACCCTCTTCGCGGCGGGCGTGGGGTGGGCGACGGAGCACGTCGCGTTCCTCCGCGAGCCGCTGGACGCCCTCATGGGCGACCCGGACGGGATCGTCGCGAGCGCCGACTCGTGGCACCGGCTGGCAGCGGTGCTCGCCGAACAGTCGGCCCGCTACTCGGCCCACCTCGGTGCGGACCTCGGCGGCTGGAGCGGGGAGGCCGCGGACGCCTACCGCGCCTCCGCCGCGCGCCGGATCGACGATCTCGCGGCCGCCTCGAGCGTCGCCTCGGGCCTCGCGCAGGACGTGCTGCGCAACGCGGCGGAGATCGGCGCGCTGCGGTCCGTCGTCCGGGACACCGTGGCGTCCTTCCTCGCGCGGGTGGCCGAGTGGCTGGTCGTGAGCATCATCAGCGCCGGGGTCGCCCTCACCGTCGCGGTGCCGTCGATGGTCGCCCAGGCGGTGAGCCTGGCGCTGAGGATCGCGGACCGGATCGGCGCGCTGATGCGCACCCTCAACCGGGGCGCGGCGGGGGTCAGGGCCGTGACCGCCGAGCTCACCGCGCTGGTCGAGCGGATGCCGAGGGTGGACGACGACGTCCTCCCGGCGCCGGTCGGCCTGCCGGCGTCGGCGCTGCCCGGAGCGTGGCCCACGATCGCCGCGGCGAAGGAGATGCCGGGCGTGCCGCTCGCCGTCGAGGCCGGCAAGGAGGGGGGCGACGAGCGGGAGCACCGCCGGGAGTGGGTCGAGGAGCCGGCCGGCCGAGGATCGGGCCCGGTCGGGTGATCGTGGCGTTCCGGGTTCTCCCTGCCGGGAGGGTTAGGGTGCGCCCGTGGGTATGTCGACGGTCTGGTTCCTCATCGCCGTGGTCGCGGTGCTGATCGGCGTCGCGCTGCTGTTCGCCGACCGCTCCCGGGGGTCCGGGGGCGCGCGCGACCGCCGTCGGTGGGCGGCGCTGCACGACTGGGAGTGGGCGGAGAGCGATCCCGTCCTGACCAACAGGTGGCGCTACGGGACCATCCACCAGGGCGGCCCCGGGGTCGCCCGGAACATCGTCACCGGGGACGTTCCGACGCCGGACGGCGGCCGCCAGGGCTACGTGTTCGACCACGAGCAGGTCGGACGGGTCAGCTCGGTGCTGGTCGCGGTCGCGCTGCGCGAGCCGGTCCCCGCGGCCGTCGAGCTGCGGCTCCCGTCCGCGCCGCTGCCGGACGGCGGTGGCCTGGACCTGCTCGAGCCCGTCGGGGACCGCTACTCCTTCGTCGCGGACGCGGACATGGTCCGCCCGCTGCTCACCCGGCGGCTGGCGGACGCGGCGGACGCGGTCGGGGACGACGTGGAGCTGCTGTGGGCCGAGGACACCTGGGTGCTCGCCGCCGCACCGGTCGCGTCGACGCCGGAGCGCCTGCAGGACCTGCTCGCGGACCTCGCCGAGGTCGCGAGCGTGCTCGAGGACGCCCTCACCTCGAGCCCCCGCTGACCCGGCCCTGATCGTCCCCGGCACCGCACAGCGCGGCGCCGGGCAGCCGCCGACTAGTCTTCGCGGGTGCCCACCGCCCTGATCACCGGAGCCACGTCCGGCATCGGTGCCGCGTTCGCCCGGCGGCTCGCGGCCGACGGACGGGACCTGGTCCTCGTCGCCCGCACCACCGAGCGGCTCGAGGAGTGCGCCGAGCGCCACCGCGCCGCCGGGGTCTCGGTCGAGGTGCTCCCGGCGGACCTGACCGATGTGGACTCCCGCGCGAAAGTGCTGCGCCGGCTCGCGGACCCGGACGTCGCGCCGGTGGACCTGCTGGTCAACAACGCCGGGATGGGCATGCGCGCGAGCTTCCTGCGCGCCGAGCCGGACGCGTTGCAGCGCCAGCTGGACCTCAACGTCACCAGCGTCCTGCAGCTGACCCGCGCCGTGCTCCCGGGCATGGTGGACCGCGGTCGCGGCGGCGTCGTGAACGTCTCGAGCGTCGCCGGGTTCCTCCCGGGCAGCGGCTCGACGTACACCGCGGACAAGGCCTGGGTCACCGCCTTCACCGAGGGCGTCGCCGCGTCACTGGCCGGCACGGGCGTGCGCGCACTCGCGCTCTGCCCCGGCTTCGTGCGCACCGAGTTCCACGAACGCGCCGGCATCGACGCCGGCGGCCGCAGTGGCCCGTTGTGGCTGGACGCCGAACGGGTCGTCGACGAGTGCCTGGCCGACCTGGCCGGGGGACGGGTGGTGTCCGTGCCGAGCCTGCAGTACAAGGCGATCGCCGGGATGGTGGGGCTGCTGCCGCGCGCCGTGGTCCGCCGCCTCGTCGCGACGTTCGGCCGGGAGCGCTGATGGCCGTCACGGTGCGCAACGCCACCCGGGACCTGGAGCGCCTCGCCGCGCTCGTCCGCGAGCTCGGTGTGGTGCACGGCAAGGTCACGCTCTCCTCGGGCGCCGAGGCGGACTACTACGTGGACCTGCGGCGGGTGACGCTGCACCACGAGGCCGCGCCGCTGATCGGGAGCCTGCTCCGTACGCTCACCGCGGACTGGAGCTACTCGGCCGTCGGTGGCCTCACGCTCGGCGCGGACCCCGTGGCCACCAGCGTCCTGCACGCCACCGCGGCGGAGCGGGTCGCGGACCCCGACGTCCCGGCCGTCGACGCGTTCGTCGTCCGCAAGTCCGCGAAGGAACACGGGATGCAGCGGCTCATCGAGGGCCCGGACATCGCGGGCCGGGACGTGCTGGTCGTCGAGGACACCTCGACGACGGGCGGTTCCGCCCTGACCGCGGTCCGCGCGGCCCGCGAGGCCGGCGCGACCGTCGTCGGCGTCGTCACCGTGGTGGACCGGGACACCGGGGCCCGGGAGGCCATCGAGGCCGAGGGCGCGCAGTACCGCACGCTCCTCACCCTCGCCGACCTGAACCTGGCCTGACAGGTCCCGACCGGACACTGCGTTGTGGAGCCATGACGCGACCCGAGGGGGTCGGTGGCCGCGTCATGGCTCCACGGTGCGGGGACGAGCGCTACTTGACGGCCACCCGGACCGAGTCGAACGCCGGGGTCTCGTTTGCGCGCTCCATCATCGGGATGCGGTGCGAGCCGTCACCGGCCCACGACGAGCACTGCGCGATACCGGCGGTCGGCATCCCGGTGACCTTGATCGTCACCGTGTCCGGGGTGTCCCCACCGCCACCGTCCTGCGTGGCGACGAAGAAGTCCGGCTTCGGCGACGGGTCCGGCGCCTCGTTCTCGCTGCTGAGCATGCGGCAGGCGGTGTGGAAGTGCCCGCGCTGGATGCCCTGGCCGTTCAGCAGCGAGCTCTCGAGGTAGTAGCCGCCGGCCGCGGCGCCCAGGAAGCGGTCACGCACGAGGTTGCGGGTACTGACCTTGAGCTCGAACGCCTGGCCGGTCTTGACCTCCTGCGGCGCGTCGGTGATCAGCAGCGACGGGTTCTTCGCCGCCGCGCCGACCTCACCGAACGCGGTGTCGACGCACACGTTCCCCTTCTCGAAGCCGTCCGCCGGGGTGAGCTTGCTCTTGCTGCAGTCCCGCGCCAGGACGTCGAGGCCGTTGGTCCCGCCCGCCGGGGGCGGCGCGGCGGCCCCGGGGTTCTTCGCCTTCGGCGCGGCGTCCTCCACCGGCACGGCCGAGCCCGGCTTGGAGCCCGTCTGGTCGCCCGTTTGGTTGCCTGACTGGTTGCCCGACTTGTCCGCGGCCGGGGCCGGCGACGCGTCGGTGCTGCCGCCGGGTCCGGCGGCGCCGGAGCCGCCCGAGGAGCCGGAGCCGTTGTCGCCGGTCGGCGCCGCGGGGGCGGCCGTCCGGGTGGCGCCGTTCTGGTTGCCGTCCCGGTTTCCGTTCTGGGTCCCGTCCTGGTTGCCGTGGCTGTGACTCTGCTGGGACTTCTCGTCGACCGTCGTGGACGCGGCAGCGGCGTCACAGGCTGTCGGCAGGAGCACCACGGCGAGCGCGGCGACGGAGGTCGCGAGGACCTTGCGGGCCCGGACGGAGCCGAGCGGCCTTCGGGTGGGAAGCATGGCGGTCATCCTCCGGTCGGGGAGCGGTGCGACGCGGCGGATGTGGCGCGTCGGGGAAGCGGGTTGGTGTTGCGGTAGGAGTGCCGGCTACGGCTGCGAGGCTCCTCCGACTGCTCGTACTGCTCGGGCACCGGCTGTCGCTCCCGCCGGGGCGCCGGGATCATCGGGATCGGGCCGGAATGCAGGTTCGCGAGGTCGCGTCCCGTCGTCGGGCCGCCCTTGGCCGGCGTGTCCTTCTTCCGGCTCCGCCGCAGCGACGCGATCAGGCCGATCGCGGCGCCTGCCGCGGCCAGGAACACCAGGGCGGGAACGATCATGTCCATCCAGCTGGTGCCGCCGCTGAGCAGGCCCGGCGAGGGTGCCTCCGGCAGCGCGCTGTAGTCGACGAGGCCCGTCGCCTCGAGGTAGCCGATGTGCCGGGTGACGGTGGTGTCCGCGGTGTCGGCGAACTGGCGGATCAGCGTGTTGCGGCTGCTCACCCGGACGTCCGCGATGACCGGCAGCACGTTGCCGTGGGCCTGGCGCAGGCGCTGCACGAAGACCTTGTCGTAGTCGGTGCCGGTGGACGAGGAGATCTCGTTCATCCAGCCGACCTGCTGGTCCGTCGGCTTGGTGGGCAGCTGCACGCCCAGCTGGTCCGCGACCTGGCGCACCTGGGCGTCGAGCTCGGCGTGCTCGGTCGCCAGGTGGTGCCCGGCCTCCTTGACCTGCGGGTTGGTGGCCTGTTGCTCGGCCTGCTGGCCGGTCGGCAGTTCCCACAGCCCGGCCTGCCGGACCTTGACCAGCAGGTCCCGGTCCGCCGGACCGACGGGCCCCCACTGGGTCTGGGTCCAGCCGCCGGTGCCGGGGGCGCCCGACACCCAGGACTGGACCACGGACACGGTGACGGCGCCCAGCAGGGCGAGGACCAGCGTCCAGCGCACGGAACGCGGTATGCGGTGAAGCATCAGGCGGGGAGCCTTTCGGGGGAGCACGGATGTGGGGAGCACCCGGGCGACGGGAGCGAACCCCTCGCACCCGCCGGGGGAAGCGGGGCGAGGACCTTGTCGTCTGCTGTCGGGGTCGTCTGCTGTCGGGGTCGTGTGCGGTCTCGGGTCGTGTCTCGGTCGGGTCAGGCCATGTCGAACTGCTCCGTGTGGATCCGGTCGTCGGGCACGCCGATGGCCTGCAGCGCGCCGAGCGTGTCGTCGACCATCGACGGCGGCCCGCAGAGGAAGTAGTCGTGCCTGTCCCCGCTGTCCAGGGAGGCGAGGACGGTGGACAGCAGGCTGACGTCGATCTCGCCCGTGTGTCCCGTCCAGTCGCCGGACGGCCGGCGCAACACCTCGGTCACCACGAGGTCCAGGTGGCTGCGCAGCACCAGCAGCTCGTCGCGGAACAGCAGGTCCGTCGTGTCCCGCGCGACGTAGACGAGGCGGTGCGGGCGCAGGTCGCCGCGGTCCGCGGCGGTGCGCAGCATGCTCATCATCGGGGTGATCCCGACGCCGGCGGCGATCAGGACCAGACCGGCGGCCGGGACGTCGTCCACGGTGAAGGAGCCGTACGGCCCGTCGACCCAGACCGAGCTGCCCTCGGGCAGGGTCCGGACCGAGGAGGCGAAGTCCCCGGTGCCGCGGATGGTGAACTCCGCGAACTCCGGGTCGTGCGCGCTGGAGGCGATCGTGAACGGGTGCTCCTCGACGGCGGAGCGCTGCAGCCGGATCCAGGCGAACTGGCCGGGCGAGAAGACGAAACCGCGTCCCCGTCGGCGGCGGGGGCTGAGCACCAGCGTCGCGACCGTCGGGTTCTCCCGCCGCACCTGCTCGACGACGAACTCCTCGCTGGTGCGCATCGTGCGGCCGAGCCAGCGGGCGACCAGGACCGCGATCATCAGCAGGCCGAGGCCGGTCAGCACCGGACCCAGGACGGCGTCGGTGACGAGGTGCTTGAGCCACAGCACATGTAGGGCGGAGAGCCCGAGCGTGGAGATCGCGAGCAGCAGGTGCAGCCAGCGCCACACCTCGTAGGCGATCTTCAGCCGGCGGCGTTGCAGGGCGAGGGTGAGCAGGCCCGCGAGGGCCAGGGTGGCGCCGACGGCGGCCCGGGCCCGGTTCGGGGCGGTGGGGAACATGAGCAGGGCGACCTGCGTCGGGTTCGCCGCCACGACGGCCGCGAGGTGCAGCGCGATCAGGACGGCGCACAGGACGCCGAGCTGGCGGTGCAGTCCGAGGATGTTCTCGATGCCGAACGTGCGGGTCAGGTTGCGCAGCCGCGACGGCAGGCACGCCGTGCACACCAGCGCGGAGAGCGCGAGCAGGCCGGTGACGATCGACAGCTGACGCCACATGCCGATCGGATTCGACCGCACCAGCCAGATCAGCGCCGGTCCGGTCAGCACGACGAGCAGTACCGCTGCCCACGCCGTTCTGGCCCTCGTCCGTTCCACGCGGCGAAGGTAGGCACCCCTGAGAGCGAGCGGGCGGAAACTGAGAGTTCCATGTGGTTGCCGTCGGTCACGACGACGCCGTGGAGCGGTGAACGGTGTGTAGTTGCTCCGAACGCTGCGATAATTGCTCCGAAAGCTGAGCAACCCACTCAGACTCGGGTCGTCGGGCCCCCGGATCGGTCTAATCGCGGACCGCTCGCCGAGCCCCGCAGTGCATACGGCGCTGTCACAGCCGTCAGCCGGTCCCGGCCCTTCCGTTCATGCCCTTCGATCAGGTCGGACTCCGGGGAAACGTCCTCGCAACCTGAACGGTGCAGTGTTCGGCCATGTGCGAGGCGCATACTCGTACAGATCACGGGACGGTCACGGCAGGAGGCTCCATGACTGTGCGATCCGGCTGGTGGCGGGGGAGGCGGATCCGGCGGCCTCACGGGCGGGGCCTGATGGTGGTGGCCGTGCTCGGCCTGGTGCTGGTGGGCTGCGGGGCGCCGTCGTACACCTACGTCACCAACTCGGCGGACCGCGCCTATATGAAGGTCCCGAACACCTGGCGGCAGATCGATCCGAAGGACATCAAGTCGCAGGTGGGTGTCGAACCCGCGAAGGACAGCTCGAAGGGGCTGTGGCTCGAGGCCTACGACGCGAACGCCTCGCCGTCGGTCAGCCACGTCTTCGACGGCCCGGTCGGGCCGGCGGCACCCGCGATCCTGGTCGTGGTGCAGGCGATCCCGGTGCAGAGCCGCGGCCAGTTCGGGCTGGACTCGCTGCGGGACTTCTTCCATCCGGTGTCCGCGTCGGCCCGCCAGCAGTTCATGGCAATGGGCAAGCAGAACCCGTACAGCGGTTTCACCTCGGTCTCCGACGAGGTGCTGACGCCCGGCGACGGCATCCGGGGCGTGCACAGCGTGTACTCGTACCGCATCAACGGCGGGGACGCGCAGGTCTTCGACCTCACCGGTTACCTGAACGACGACGCCAGCAAGCTGTCCGTCGCAGTCGCGCGCTGCTCGCTCGACTGCTTCGAGCAGCGCCATCAGGAGATCGACTCCGTCGTCTCCTCGTTCACGGTCCGGGAGGCCCCATGACCACGACCGATTCCGTGGACGACCTCCCCGACGGCCCCCCGATGCCCCCGGTGCACGAACCACCGCCCCCGCGGACCGACGTGACCCGCAAACGGATGTCGATCTGGGACCGCACGCGGCTGCTGCTGCTCTTCGTCCTGCTGTTCATGATCATCGTGTGGGCGCAGGTCGCGGACAACCCGCTGATCACCTTCTCCGACGCGTTCAGGATCCAGACCCACGAGTCCCAGTGGCTGATCTGGCTGGTCGGGCTCGAGGTACTCCGCCAGCTGCACTTCTTCGTCAGCGAGCGGTCCTCCCGCTACCACCGGTTCTGGTCGCAGAAGGTGTTCGGCGGCACGGACAGCGCGCTGAAGCGGCGGTTCTCGGACTGGACGCGGTTCCGGCTCGCTCGGCTCCTCAAGATCGTCGCGTTCGTCGCGCTGGTGGCCGTGGTCGCCGCCCAGATCCTCCAGACCTCGCCGATCCTCGCGCTCTTCGAGGCGCCCGCGCTGATCTGGCAGGCGGCGCCGCTGATCTTGCAGCTGGCCTTCGCGTTCTTCTTCGTCGCGTTCCAGTTCATCGGCTTGTTCTGGCTGCTCTCCCGCGGTGGCGTCGACACCTACTACCCGGACGACATCAAAACCCGCTTCGCCGACGTCTGGGGCCAGGACCACGTCGTCCAGCGGATCCGGGAGAACATCATGTTCCTGGAGAAGCCGGAGGAGATCGAGGCCAAGGGCGGGTACGTGCCCGGCGGCCTGCTGCTCTGGGGCCCTCCCGGAACGGGCAAGACGCTGATGGCCGAGGCGGTCGCCGGCGAGACGGGCAAGCCGTACGTCTTCGTGGACCCGGGCGCCTTCATCAACATGTTCATGGGTGTCGGCATCCTCAAGGTGAAGTCGCTGTTCCGGAAGCTGCGCAAGCTCTCGCTGCGCTACGGCGGCGTCATCGTGTTCTTCGACGAGGCGGACGCGCTGGGCAACCGCGGCTCGCTCGCGGGCGTCGGCCCGGGCGGGGTGCGCGGGATGGGGGCGGCGCCGTCCCACTCGGCCGGCTGCCACGGGTTCTCCTACCTCTCCGAGGACACCCGCACCCTGCTGACCCGCAGTGCCCTCTCGTCGGGCGCTCTCTCCTCCGGCGCGGAACCCGCCGAGGACGCCTCACGGCGCAGCCGCTTCATGATGGGCGGGATGAACGGCGGCGGCGGCGGAGGCAGCGGCACGCTGCAGGCCCTGCTCACCGAGCTCTCCGGCCTGAAGAAGCCGCGCGGCCTGCTCAACCGGTGGGGACGGCGCGCGCTCGGCATGCGGCCGAAGCCGCCGCCCAAGTACCGGATCCTCGTGATGATGGCGACGAATATGCCGGAGTCGCTGGACGAGGCGCTGCTCCGCCCGGGCCGCATCGACCGGATCTACAAGGTCGGCTACCCGAGCCGGGCGGGCCGGATCATGACCTACGAGGGGTACCTGGACAAGGTCCCGCACGAGATCACCGACGACAACCTCGAGAAGCTCGCGACGATCACCCCGTACGCCACCGGCGCGACCATCAAGGACCTGGTGAACGAGGCCCTGATCACCGCCATCCGGGACGGCCGCGAGGTCATCACGTGGAAGGACGTCCTCAAGGCCAAGCAGCTCAAGGAGCTCGGGCCGCCCGAGGACGTCGAGTACATCGAGCGCGAGCGGCACTCCGTCGCCGTGCACGAGGGCTGCCACGCGATCGTCGCGGCCCGGGTGCGGGCGCACATGGAGATCGACATCGCGACGATCGAGAAGGGCAGCGACTACCTCGGCATGGTCGCGAGCATCCCACCGGAGGACCAGTTCACCCGGTGGCGCTCGGAGTACGAGGCGGACATCCTCGTCTCGCTGGCGTCGCTGGCCGGGGAGCGGATGTTCTTCGAGGGCGACAGCTCGTCCGGCGTCTCCGGGGACCTCGAGTCCGCGACGACGGTGGCGTCCTTCATGGAGGGCTTCTGGGGCATGGGCGCGACGGTGTCGTCGTACTCGTCCGCCCGGCGGCTCGAGGTCGGGTCCCCCGGTGGCGGCCGCGGCGCGGGGAAGGACGAGAAGCCCGAGGCGTTGCTCCGCCGTGCGCTGGCGGACCGGATCGAGGACCACCTCGCGGCCCTGCTGGACCGGGCCGAGGAGATCCTGCGGGACAACCGCTCGTCGGTGCTCGCCCTGGCCCACGCCCTGGAGACGCACAAGACGCTGACCGGCGAGGACGTCGAGGCCGTGATGAGCGGCCGTGAGGGCCCGACCGTTGACGGCCGGGTCTACGCGGACCCGGAGTTCCAGCGGCAGCTCGAGGAGTACCACGCGGCCGCGGCGGGGGCGCACCGCGCTCACGCCCAGATCCGCCTGGCGCTGCCCGCGTCGCACCGGAAGCGCGAGGAGGGCAGCTCCGCCGCCGCCACCCCCGCCCCCTGACCCCGCGTCATGGAGCCACGACGCGATCTGGCGGCCCTGGAACTCGCGTTGTGGCTCCATGACGCGGTCGGGCGGACGGGCGGTGGGATCATGTGGGGGTGAGTACGCCGCCATCGAACGTCGTGGATGTCGGCCCGGAGGCCGGGCCGACCGAGTGGGCGGTGCCGGGGCAGGTCGGTGTCGGACCCTGGCCCGGCGGGCGGGAGGCCTGGCCCGTCGACGAGCGCTACGACCCCGAGCTGCTCGAGCACGGGGACCGGCGCAACGTCGTCGACGCCTACCGGTACTGGCGGCGGGAGGCGGTCGCGGCGGACCTCGCCACCCGCGGCCACCCGTTCCACGTGGCGATCGAGAACTTCGCCCACGACCACAACATCGGCACCGTCGTCCGCACCGCCAACGCGTTCGCCGCGGCGGGCGTGCACATCGTCGGCCGACGGCGGTGGAACCGGCGTGGCGCCATGGTCACCGACCGGTACCAGCAGCTCCACCACCATGCGGACGTCGCCGGGGTGCGCGACTTCGCCGCGGAGCACGGCCTGGTGCTGGTCGCGGTGGACAACACCCCCGGAGCGGTGCCGCTGGAGACCACCGAGCTGCCGCGCGAGTGCCTGCTGCTGTTCGGCCAGGAGGGCCCCGGGCTGACCGCGGAGGCGCGCGAGGCGGCGGGGCTCGTGGTGTCGATCGCGCAGTTCGGTTCCACCCGCTCGATCAACGCCGGGGTGGCCGCGGGGATCGCCATGCACGCGTGGGTCCGCGCGCACGGCGACCTCTCCCGGGCCTGGTGACGCCCCGCCCTACCCGGCGAGCCCGCTCCTGACCCGGCGGCTGAGCTCGTCCGCGAGGACCTCCTCCCGGCCGGACCCGACGGCGTCGAGCGCCTGCCCGCCGACGTCCGCCGGGGCGGACTCGGGCTGGTCGACGCCAGCGGCCATGTCCGTGTCCATGTACCCCACGTGCACCGCGACGACGTGGGTTCCCTGCTCCCCGGCTCCGTGCGCGAGGAGTGGGTGAACGACCAGGCGGCGGCCTTCGACGCGCTGTAGGTGCCGGTCGACGGCAGGGCCACCCAGGACAGCACCGAGAGCACGTTCACCACGGCGCCGCCGCCGTTGCGGGCGAGCACCGGGGCGAACGCCCTGGTCACGTTCACGGGGCCGAAGAAGTTGGTCTCCATCTCCGCGCGGGCGGCGTTCAGCGACGGGCCGAGCAGCGACCCGCCGCCGGCGATCCCGGCGTTGTCGATCAGAAGGGTGACGTCCGGGGCGAGCTCCGCCGCGGCCGCGACGGACGCGCCAGGGCGAACTCGTCCAGCTGCGCGCGGGAGAGGCCAAACGTACGCCCTGGCGATCACGCCCTGCGCGGCGAAGCTCAGCGCCTGCTGGCTGCTGTTCTGCATAGCGATCAAAACTCAGCAAGGAGGTGACGGTCACCCGCTTACCTCCGACGTCATCGACCGGCCGCCCGCGACGCCGGATGCTCATGAGGTGCCCGGCCGGGGCACGGACACCCAGGAGGACACCATGA
>NZ_JAODNI010000038.1 GCF_025465255.1 Pseudonocardia sp. | reverse complement strand
CGTTCGCGCCCAGCAACCAGGTGCCCGGCACCGGGCTGTCCCCGGACAAGATGCTGCTGGCCCGCGGGTTCTCCTACGCCGACGCGCACCGCGCCCGGATCGGGGTGAACTACAAGCAGATCCCGGTCAACGCGCCCAAGGCCGAGGTCAACAACTACTCGAAGGACGGACGGATGCGGGTGCAGAACGCTACCGAGCCGTTCTACGCGCCCAACTCCAAGGGCGGCCCACAGGCCGACCCGAGCCGCGCCGCCGAGGTGCACTGGGAGGCCGACGGCGAGATGGTCCGCTCGGCCTACACGCTGCGCCCTGACGACGACGACTGGGGCCAGGCAGGCACGCTCGTGCGTGAGGTGTTCGACGACGCCGAGCGGGCACGACTGGTCGGCAACATCGTGGGCCACCTGCTCGACGGGGTGACCGAGCCGGTCCTGCAGCGCGCCTTCGAGTACTGGCACAACGTCGACAAGGACCTGGGCGACCGGGTCGAGAAGGGCGTCCGCACCGGACAGTCCTGATCGGCGTCCCTCGCTGCGGCAGACGAGTGCCCGGCGCCCCGGGGGGCGCCGGGCACTCGCGCATCCACCGATCGGAATCCCCCCGAGGACCCGACCCGTATCTCGAACAACTGCACCGACAGCGGAAACCCAGGAGGAAACGGAGTGACCGACATGCACTGGCGGGATCGAGCGGCCTGCCGCACGGAGGAACCGGAACTGTTCTTCCCGGTCGGCACCGGCCGGCCGGCACTGGACCAGCTCGCCGAGGCCAAGTCCGTCTGCGGCGGCTGCCTCGTGGCCGGCGAGTGCCTGGCCTGGGCGCTGGGGACCGGCCAGAACGCCGGGGTGTGGGGCGGGATGGGTGAGGACGAGCGACGCCGGCTCCGGCGGGGTGCGCTCCCGGGCACGGTGTCCGGCGGCGCTCATGTGGACTTTGTGGTCAGGCGGCGAGCGCCTCGATCCGAGGGCGTGGGTTCGACCCCGACCCGGGCCGTGCCCTCGACCCGGTAGCTGTGCGCCCGCCGGACGGCATCCGTCCACCCGGGGCCTCCGGTGCACGTGACGAGGACCGGACGCGAGCTCGCACCGCACCCGCGCCCTGACCACCACAGCGGGCGATCTGGAGCTGCGGATCCCGAAGCTGCGCACCGGATCGTTCTTCCCGTCGCTGCTCGAACGCCGCCGGCGGGTGGATCAGGCGTTGTTCGCGGTGGTGATGGAGGCCTACCTGCACGGCGTGTCGACCCGCAAGGTCGACCACCTGGTCAAAGCGTTCGGCGCCGACACCGGGATCTCCAAGTCGGAGGTCTCGCGGATCTGCGCTGATCTCGACACCGAGGTCGGTGCGTTCCGCGACCGCAGCCTGGCCGAGCAGGTGTTCCCCTACGTCTTCCTCGACGCGACCTACTGCAAGGCGCGGGTCAACCACCGCGTGATGTCCCAGGCCGTGGTGATCGCGACCGGGGTCCGCGCCGACGGTTGGCGGGAGGTCCTCGGGTTCGCCGTCGGCGACAGCGAGGACGGAGCGTTCTCCGACGGGCGTTCCTGCGCTCGCTCAAGGCCCGCGGGTTGGGCGGGGTCCAGTTGGTGATCTCTGATGCCCACGCCGGCCTCGGTGAGAACACCATGGCCCTGCTGGCCACGCTCGCGGCCGAGGAGGTGGCCACCGCCGAGCTCATCACGGCATGATCTGAACCGCAGAGACCCCGCGGACCGAGCTACACCACCCGAGGGGACGCGACCGGCGTCCGGTCCATCAGCTCAGCGCCGCCGTCCTGGAGCAGCATGTGGGCCAGCCGATGACCGAGCGCGGCGCCGTCGCCGACCACGCCGGTCATCTGCCCGCGGATCACCGAGGAGCCGTCCGGGGCGGCGATGACGCCCGAGAGGCGCAGCGCCGGTGCGGCTTCGGGCTCGACGATCAACTCCGCCAGTGCGCCGACCGGCGCGGTACAGCCGGCGTCGAGCGCGGCCATGAAGCCGCGTTCGGCGATCGCCACCGCGCGGGTGGGTGCGTGGTCGAGGGCCGTGAGCCGGTCCGCCGTCGCCGGGTCGTCCGTGCGGCACTCGACGGCCAGCACGCCCTGCGCCGGTGCCGGCATCAGCATCGCCGGGTCGAGGGGCGTGGCGTCGGCATCGAGCAGTCCCAGCCTCGACAGTCCCGCCATCGCCAGGACGAGGGCGTCGACCTCGCCGTCGGCGAGCTTGCGCAGCCGGGTGCCGACGTTTCCGCGTATCGGGACGATCTCCGGTCGCAATCCGAGGGCGCGGAGCTGAGCGGCCCGCCGGGGTGACCCGGTACCGATCCGCACTCCGCGCGGCACTGCGTCGAGGCTGGTCCCGCCCGGCCAGATCAGCGCGTCGCGCGGGTCCCCGCGGACCGGGAACGCCGCCACCCGCACCCCCGGTACCGATGCTGTGGGCAGGTCCTTGCAGGAGTGCACCACCAGGTCGACCTCCCCGCGCAGCAACGCCTCGCGCAGGGCGGTGGTGAACACCCCGGTCGTGCCGAGCCGCTCGATCGGCGCGGTCGACCCATCCCCCGGCGTGCGGACCGTGACCAGGACGACGGGCCGGCCGCACCGTTCACGCAGCTGCCCGGCGATCCGCCCGGACTGGGCCAGTGCGAGCGGGCTGCCGCGGGTACCCAGCCGCAGCGGCCGGCACTCCGAGGAGGCGCCGGCCCGCGCCACGATCTCGGTCACGCCTTGGCCTCACTCGCACTGAGGTCGAACAGCTGTCGCAGCGCCTCGAGATAGACCGACCCCTCCGGATCGGCGGACAACTGCTTGGCCCGGACCGTCGGCCGGTGCAGGAACTGGCGGAGGATGCGATAGACGGTCGCCGCCGTCTCGGCCCGTTGGTGTTCGCTCAGGCCGGGCAGCCGGCCGTGCATCCGGAGCAGTTCGACCTCGGCGAGCTGTCGGACGTGGGAGTGCATCGCCCCGATGAAGGGGGCCGCGGCCGCTTCGCTCTGCCGCTCGATGTACGAGGCGACCTCAGCAGCGACGATGGCGCGGACCCGGGGGATCTCGTCCGGCACCTCTTGCTCTGCCAGGTGCCGGCCGAGCGCGTCGATGTCGACGAGCGTGACACCGGCCAGTCGCCCCACGGCAGGTTCGACGTCAGGCGGCATACCCAGGTCGAGCACGAACAACGGCCGGTCCCCGGCCCGCTCCCGGGCCGCCCGCACCTGCTCGGCGAGCACCACGGGTACCACGCACCCGGTGGCGGTGACCAGGAGATCGGAGTCGGCGAGCGCAGCGGGCACGTCGACGGCCCGTAGAGCCGTCGCGTGCACGGCCGCGGCCACTCCTGCAGCTCCCGCCTCGCTGCGGCTGGCCACCGACAGCTCCCCTACGCCGCCCTCGCGCAGCAGCCGTGCCGCGAGCCGGCCCACGGCGCCGGTCCCGAGGACCACGGCACGACGGGCGGCGAGCCCACCGAGGTGGGCATGGGCGAGCTCGATGCCGGCACGGGCGAGTGAGATACCCGCGGTGCTGATCGTGGTCTCCGTGCGCGCCCGCTTGCTCGCTCGCAGGGCCGCGTCGGTCAGGCCGGTGACGATGGGCCCGATGGTTCCCGCTTGGGCGGCCGCCCGGGCGGCGGCCTTGATCTGCGCGACGATCTGGTCCTCCCCGACGGCCATCGAGTCCAGCCCGCACGCAACCGAGAAGAGGTGCTCGACGGCCGAAGCGCCGACGCGGATGCGGGCCATCCGCAGGATCTCGTCGACCGGGATCCGCCCTCGCGCGGCCGCCAAGTCGGCAACCGCCCGGGTCACCTGCTCGACCGGTCCCTGCGTGCCCGCGTAGACCTCGATCCGGTTGCAGGTGGACAGGACGACCACCTCGTCGATGGCCGGCACGGCGTGCAGCCGGGCCATCACATCGCCAAGCTGCGTGGACGGCACGACGAGCTTTTCGAGTACCTCGGCCGGAGCGATCCGGTGGGACAGGCCGATGCTCACAATCGTCATCGCAGACAACCACTCAATCTGGGTTTCCCCACGTTTCGGTCGTGGTCCGATCGGGGCGTCCACGCCCGGGCAGGTGCAAACTGGGCCGCATTCAGGATCGCGGTGCGATCGGCTCTCGTCTTCACGGCCAACGGCCGTTCTCGCTTCCCGTCGACTGCAAGGCGCCCCTGCCTGCTGGCAGGAATGCTGCGGTTCGGCCATTCCGGCGGGGCGCCACTCAGCAGTCCACTCGGTCGGGTCCCGGTCGCGGGACCGGCGCGCAGCAGTTCACCGCGCACGGCGCGCCGTTGACGGTGCAGTGGGGGTACCTGCCAGCTGCAAGGCCGGACGGGCCGGCGGACAACCCCGAGAAGCATGGATTGCCGGCGACGCATCGGTCCTCGGCTGGGTACACCCCCGAGGCGTTGATCGCGGCATTCAGCGGACGCCAGGGGCAGGTTGCTGCGCGACGACGTCGAGGGCGCGGCGTGTGGCCTCGCGGAGTGTGGACACGCTGCGCTCGAGCGCGGCGCGTTCGTCCGGGGTCATCCGCGGCTGGTGCATCCTTACTACGCCGCCGGCGCCGAGCACGCTGACCAATGACAGGGTGACGTCGAAGTCGGGGTTGTAGGCGGCGACCGGGAGGACAGCACGTTCGTCTCGCAGCACCGCCTCGACGAGGCGCGCGGAAACGGCCCCGATGCCGTATTGGCTGGCCCCGGTGCCCTCGATGATCGTGATGTTCGCGTACCGGATGCTTTCCTCGATGTCATGCCGCACCGCGTCCAGGCGCTGCCTGTCCTCGCCGAGCAGCTCCAGTACAGGGATGCCGCCCACCTCCGCGGACGACCACAGCAGCACTTCGGACGTGCCGTGTTCGCCGACCACCATCGCCTGCACGTCCAACGGGCGTACTCGTAACCGATCGGCCAGGTGCACACGGAAACGCAGGCTGTCGATCAGCGTGCCGGTGGAGAACACCCGGTCGTGGCCGGCCAGGTGACGGGTGAGATCCGCGAGCGGGTCCGGTGGGTCGGTGACCACCATCAGCACAGCCTGTGGCGCGACCGAGACGACTCGCGGCACGATGTCGGCGTAGATCTTCGCGTTGGTATCCAACAGGCGCAGGCGGCCTTGCGCGTCGGAGCGGTCGGTGGCGCCCCCGGCCTTCTCGTTGACTCCCGCGGTGATGACCACCAGCGCGGCGTCGACCAGATCCTGATAGCCACCCGCGCGCACGTCCACAACCGGCGACAGCGGCGCCGCGTAGCGCATGTCGGCAGCCACACCGGCCGCCCGTTCGGGGATCCGGTCCACCAGCACGATCTCCCGGCACGTCCCCCCGCGTTCGATCAGTGACAGCACCGTCGCCGCCCCGACCGCGCCCGCTCCGATCACACCGACCTTCACGACGAACACACTCCTTCCGAATCCGGACCCGCGCCCGTTGTGCCGTCTCGATCAGGCAGGCTGCAGCCGCACCGGCTCTGGCACTCCTGCCCTGCACAGGTGACCGTGCCCCGCCGGCCCCTGCACTGCGGCCCTCGATCCGCCCACGATGTGCCGCAGGGGAGCTGGATGAGCCGACCGCGGTCGGAATGCGGATCCGTCTCGACCTGTTCGGTCTGTCGGATCGGACCGACATCGGGCTGATCGTGGACCAGCTCGACCAACCGCGTGAGGACGTCCGGGTCGGTCTCCGGCAGCACGCCGTGCCCGAGGTTGAACACGTGCCCCGGCGTCCGGCGACCCTCCGACGCGATCCGCCGCACCTCGCTCTCGAGGGACCCGGCGTCGGCGAACAGCACCGCCGGATCCAGATTCCCCTGCACCGGGCAGGCTCCGCCGGCCCGCCGCGCGGCGACGTCCAGCGGGACCCGCCAGTCCACCCCGACGACGTCGGCCCCCGCCTCGGCCATCGCATCCAGCAGCTCCCCGGTGCCCACCCCGAAATGGATCCGCGGCACCCCGGCGTCCGCCAATCGGCCGAGCACCGACGCCGAATGCGGCAACACGAACTCGCGGTAGTCGCGCTCCGACAGCGCTCCGGCCCAGGAGTCGAACAGCTGCACCGCGTCCACCCCGGCGTCGACCTGCGCCTGCAGGAACGTGAAGGTGAGCTCGGCCAGCCTGCCCAGCAGCGCATGCCACACCTGGGGCGCCGAACGCATCAGCGCCTTGGTGCGCTCGTGGTTTCGGCTCGGGCCACCCTCGATGAGGTACGAGGCCAAGGTGAACGGCGCCCCGGCGAAGCCGATCAGCGGCGTCTCGCCCAACTCGGGGAGCAACAGCGCGATCGCCTCGGTGACCGGGCTGACCTGCTCGGGCTCCAGACGCGGCAACCGCTCGACATCGGCCGCCGTCTGCACCGGGTGCCCGACCACGGGCCCAGTGCCCGCGACGATGTCGACGTCGACGCCCGCGACGTGAAGCGGGACCACGATGTCGCTGAACAGGATCGCCGCGTCGACCCCGTGCCGGCGCACCGGTTGCAGGGTGATCTCGCAGGTCAGGTCAGGAGTCAGGCAGGCCTGCAGCATTCCGGTGCCGGCCCGGAGCGCGCGGTACTCCGGCAGCGACCGCCCGGCCTGCCGCATGAGCCACACCGGCAGGTGCGCGGGCCGCTGCCCACGGGCTGCCGCCAGGAAGGGCGCCGACCTCAGGTCACGCCGAGTGCCCGGAGATCCGGCGGGCCGAGGAGGCACGGCGGGGACGTACTTCGACAGTGCGGTCATGACTCCGGTTCACCCCGCTCCATCAACACCGTGGGTCGAGCTGTCACGGTGACCTCACCCCCGCAGTTCCAGCAGTTCGGCTCGCTCTCGAGGTCTCGCCCTTCGACCTCGCAGGACCGGCAGATCCAATGCGCGAAGACCTGGAATCTCACAGCCAACTCCCTTCGGTCCATGACGGCGGGCACCCCAGTGGTAGGGCAAGCGCCGAGTCGGTCGTGCGACGGTTCACCCGTGTCGCGCCGAGCCCCCTGGAGCCACGCTCACAAAGCTCGGCCTCCACGTTCGCCGTCCGTACCGGCATCCGTAGCGAGGACCTCACGCCGCCTCGAGCAGCGCTCGGCCGGAGGGGGTGAGCCGCGCCGGCCCGGGCTGCGGGCCGGCGGCGGCGATCAACCCGGCACTCGTCAACCGCGGGGCGACGAACTGATCACAGCAACACAGACCATCAACGGTCAGCGACCCGCCGCCCGCCCCCGACATCTGACACCGGCCGGCGGCCACGGCCCGCAGGACGGCGACGTCCCGCCGGCTCAGCGGGATGGACGGCGCCGCCGCCGGGGGCGCTGCCCTGTCCTCGCCCCTGCCGTCGGCACGCCCCGGGCTCGGCTCGTACTCCGACCCGACTCGCCCCGCATGCGGTCGGGCCGCTGCAGTCCGCGTCAGGCTCCTGCGGTGTGCGCCTGTCGTCATCATTCCAACTCGCCTATTCTCAATGATTGTCATGGCGCGATTTCAGGTCACCCGATACATTCGCTCGGCGTGGCAGTCGTGCCCGACAAATCGTGTATAAGAATCTGCGCGCCGCGACTCGCGCCGCACCACTGGCGGAATCGACGCGGTTGACACGGTCGTGGCGGGCCGTTGCACTACCCCTGCCTGATGCTCGCCGCCGTCAGGCAGCAGCGCTCAAACTGAGGGTCCAGCAACAGCCACAGTCGGCGATCGAGCAGCAGGTCGACGTCGGCCCAGAGCTCTTGGACGAGCTCCGGGAACCGCGGGGGCGTGGCCTCGATCTGCTTGTACAACCGGCCGATGTGCTGGTCCACCGCGCAGAGGTCCGGGCACGGGTACGACGTGCCTCGGCCGCCGATCACCGTGGTGAGATCCACGCTCTGGGCGCCGCGGTCCGAATCCGGCTCGGGATTCCAGTTGATCATCCAATTCATCATGCGATCCTCAAGTTTGGGTCGGGGTGGGGCACGGTCGGCCGATCAGCCCTACCTCGCGGTTCCTCTGCCGAGGCCCCTGGGGCGCAGACCTCTCGTGCCGACCGCCCGGTGAAAGCCCCACGCGAAGGGCTGTGCGATCGGCCTTGCTTCACGGAAACAGCGTCGCGGCCACACCCCACCGCGCGCATCACCGCCAGCGGCCCTCGCTCTCTGGTGCTGGCTGGAGTCCTCGGAGTCCTGCTGGCAGTAGTGGCTGACCGGCCCGGGAGAGCCGCCGGTAGCGGCCGGTGTCCGGGTCGAGGCGCCGCCGCCGCTGCGGAACCGCCACCGTCGGGCCGGCGCCTTGGTAGGCCGTGTCCGCGACCGCGGGGATGTCGGCGCCGGTGATCGCGTCGATGATGCCGTGCTCGCGGGCGGCGCCTATGTCGTGTCGGGCACCGGGCAGGGGCGGCGAGATCCACACCAGCCGGCCGATCGGGTCGGCGATGACCTGCACATTCAGGCCGTGGGCCTTGTGTTTGCCGGGTAGAACGCCCGGTCCCGGCCCGAGGCCATGGCGACCCGGTCGATCCGCAGCAGGGTGCCGTCGCCGATCACGAACGCCTTCCGGCGGGCGACCTCGATCGCCTGCTCCAGCGTGGGCGCCATCGCGGCCAGCAGCGTCAGCGCCTCGCGGACGTAGCGGTAGACGGTCGAGGTGCCGATACCGAACCCGCAGGCCAGGTCGGCGTAGGTCTCGCCCTTGCGCAGGTAGGCCACCACCAGCAGGGCTTGGCGGCCCGCGGAGAGCTTGCGCCATCGGGTCGCTCGCTGGCTGCGGTGCGCGCGAAGGGCATCGGTCAGCGTCGTGAGCGCGCGACCGGACACGGTCATCCCGGACGGGTAGGACAGCACGTGAGGCTCCTGGTTGGACGGATTGATCTAGGCAATCGCCCGTCTACCAGGAGCTTCACCCATTCGAGGTCACGCCACGCCGCACGCGCCCTGACCTGGCCGTCCAGCAGGTTGGCAAAGGTTCACTGGTGCTCCGCGATTCAGCGCTGCATGGCAAGACCTACGACTTGTCCGGCCCCGATGCATACACCTTCCCCGAGATCGCGCAGTTGCTCAGCAGAATCCTGGGCCATCCGGTCACGTACGTTCC
>NZ_JAODNI010000031.1 GCF_025465255.1 Pseudonocardia sp. | reverse complement strand
CCGGCCACGCCGAGCGCCGGCGCCCCTCGCACCACGAGCCCGCGGATCGCCTCGACCAACTCCTCGACCGTCCCGATCGTGACGGTCCGGAGCTCGGGGAGCGCGGTCTGGTCGACGAGGGTGATCGCCCCGTCCCGCCAGTCGATCGTTCGAGGCAACACATGCCGACCGTAACCGGTCGGTCCGGGCCGTCGTGCGAGGATTCGCAGGCTCTTGCCGCCCGATCGCCGGGCCGACCTCCCGGGAGACGTGTCGATGACGTGGCCGGACGCGGCGTACCCCGCGGTCCCGTACCCGGGTGCGGTGCCGCCCACGTCCTACGTGCACGACGACGGCGTCGGGCACCCGCTGGTCCACGACGCGTCGGCCTGCTCGGGCTGGCGCACCGGCCCGGGCGGCACGGACCTCGACACCTGGCTGGCCGAGCGGCGAGCGCCGGCGCTGGCCGGGCACATGCCGGTGCTGACCTACGGGTCGAACCGCAACCCGTCGAAGATCAGCTGGCTGCGGCGCGAGCTCGGACTGCGCGGGCCGGTCGTGGTGCTGCGGGCGCGCACCGAGGGCGTCTCGGCGGTGTGGGCGCACGGCCTGCGCGTCGTCGACGACCAGCGGCCGGCGGTCCTCGCCGCCGCACCCGGGACGCGCGAGGAGCACTCCGTGTGGTTCGCGACCGGGCAGCAGCTGGACGTCCTGGACGTGTGCGAGGGCCGCGGATCCGGCCGCTACCGGCTCGCGCGGCTGCACACCGGCACAGTGACGACCGAGGATGGCGCGGTGCTCGACGACGTCCTCGCCTACCTCGGCCGGGCCGAGATCCGGCGGCCGCTGCTGGTCGACGGGGCGAGGGTGCCCTGCTCGGCCGTCGGCCAGACCGCGGCGCGGGCACTGGCGGGGGAACCCGGCCCGGGCGACGGGCTGGACGCCACGACCGTCGAGGGGAATCCCGCGCCGGAGGACTGGCCGGCGCGGCTGTTCGTCTACGGGTCGCTGCAGCCCGGCGGGCGGGCGTGGGGCCGCCTCGCCCCCGCACTGGCCGGTGAACCGCACCGGGCCACGCTGCCCGGGACGCTGCTGGACACCGGCTTCGGCTACCCCGCCATGCTGCGGGAACCCGGACCGGGCGTGCCCGGCTGGATGATCCCGGTCCGGGACCCGGCCGCCCTGCTCCCCGAGCTCGACGCCTACGAGGGACCGCAGTACGTCCGGGTCCGGGTGGTGATGCCGGAGACGGGCGAGGTGTGCTGGGCCTACGTGTGGACCGCGGGGGTCGCGGGCTTCCGGCCCGTCAGCGGCGGTTGGCCCGATCGGCACTCGGCCAGGAGGGCTAGTCCGGCCGGGTGAACGGGCTACATCCTGCGGCCCCGTGAACGCCCGTCTAGCGTGGTCGACCAACCGAGCCAGGGGGCGTGATGAGCGAAGCCAGCACCGATACGAAGAGAGTCGAGCAGCCCGACGAGAAGACCGTGCGCAGGGCCGTCGCCGGCGCGGCGATGGGCAACGCGATCGAGTGGTTCGACTACGGGATCTACGGTTACCTGGCCACCGTCATCGCATTCGTCTTCTTCCCGGAGGCGAGTCCCGCGGCGGCGACGATCCTCGTGTTCGCGGGGATCGCGATCCCGTTCGTGCTGCGCCCGCTCGGCGGGATCGTGCTCGGGCCGCTGGGCGACCGGTTCGGCCGGCGCCAGGTCCTCGCGGTGACGATCCTGATGATGTCCGGCGCGACGTTCTGCGTCGGCCTGATCCCGAGCTACGCCTCGATCGGGATCTGGGCGCCCATCCTGCTGCTGGTCTGCCGGCTGGTGCAGGGCTTCTCGACGGGTGGCGAGTACGGCGGCGCGGCGACGTTCATCGCCGAGTACGCGCCGGACAGGCGGCGCGGGTTCTGGGGCTCGTTCCTCGAGTTCGGCACGCTGTTCGGCACCGTTCTCGGTGCCGGCCTGGCCACCGCGGTCCAGCTCGGGCTCTCCGAGGAGGACCTGAACAGCTGGGGCTGGCGGATCCCGTTCCTGGTCGCCGGTCCGCTGGGCCTGGTCGGCTTCTGGCTGCGGAGCAGGCTGGAGGACACCCCTGCGTTCCAGGCCGCGGAGGCCGCGGGCTCCACGACGGCGTCGCCGTTCAAGGAGGTCCTCGCTAACGTCTGGCCGCAGATCCTGCAGCTCGTCGGGTTCGTGGTGCTGCTCAACGTCGCGGACTACATGCTGCTGACCTACATGCCGACGTACCTGACGCAGGTGCTGGAGATCAGCGACACCGAGGCGCTGCTCATCCTGATCGGCGTCATGATCGTGATGATGGGCCTGATCGGCCCGGTCGGCGCGCTGTCGGACCGGGTGGGCCGCAAGCCGTTGCTGATGGCGTCCGCCGTGGGGTACTTCGTCCTCTCCGTCCCGGCGTTCCTGCTCCTGGGCATGAAGAGCGTGTTCCCGGTGATCGTCGGCATGGTGATCCTCGGCGGTCTGCTGCTGCTGATGCTGGGCACGATCGGTTCGGCGCTGCCCGCGATGTTCCCGACCCGGAACCGCTACGGCGGCTTCTCGATCGGTTACTCGACGTCCACCGCGGCCTTCGGTGGCACCGCGCCGCTGATCGTCTCCGCGCTGATCGCGGGCACCGGCAACGACCTGATCCCGGCGTACTACCTGATGGCCGCGGCGGCGATCGCGATCGTGCCGATCCTGATCATGCCGGAGACGGCGAGGCTCTCGATCCAGCATCCGACGAACATCCCCGGCACCGACAAGTACGTGTCCGACGGGGAGCCGGTCGGGGCGGGCGCCGGCGAGAGCCCCACGGACGGTGGGAAGACCAGCGGCTGACCCTCGCCCGCGCCGGCCCGGGCTCGCGGAGCCCGGGGCGTCAGGTGCCTCACCGGGCGCGCGCCGCCTGGCCACCATGGACGAGCGCGTCCGGCACCGGGATCCGGTACAGCCCCGCCGCGTTCGCTCCCATGACGGCCTGGACGTCGGCCGGTTCCAGGCCCCGCTCCCGCAGCGCGCCGACCGCCTCCCCGACCAGCCGTTCCGGCCGCACCAGCGGGTAGCCGCTGCCGAACAGGAGCCGCCCGGGGCCGAACGCGGCCAGCAGCGCGTCGAGGGCCGGACCCGCCTCCCCCGCATGGGTCCGCATCGCCACCAGGACGTCGGTGAGCAGCACGTTCACGTTCGACAGCCGCGCCAGCCTGCACAGCACCCCCGTCGGCAGGCAGCCCGAGCCGAGGACGAACCGCACCCGGGGCAGCGCGGCGGCGAGCACGCGGAGCTCGGTGGCGTCGAACCCGCCCGCGGGGAGCGGGCGGGCGTTGCGGGCCCGGACCGGCAGCGCGGAACCGGCGCGGACCGGTTCGGCCCAGCTCGGCCAGCGGGCCCGGCCGGCGGCGCGGGCCGGACGATCGGGCACGCCGGCATGGGCCCAGGCGGGCGCGCCGGGCGGCGGGTGCGCGACCGGCCCCACCCCGATGTGCACGACGCCCGCGCCCGCCTGCTCGCCCCGGGCCAGTGCCCGGCGCATCCAGGACTCGGCGAGCGCCATCCTCGCCTCCGGGCGCCGGGCCGAGACCAGCGCGAATCCGCGCAACGAGTCCCGGCGCACCCAGGCCGTCAGGCCGCGGGAGACGCCGCGGTCCGCGCCGGGATCGAGCTCGCCGGTGACGACGAGCCGCCCGCCCAGGGGCTCGGCCAGCTCGGCGTGCCAGGCCGACGGGCTGAACCCGAGCACGAAGAGCTCGCCCAGGCCGAGGGGCTGCAGCACCGCGCGGTCCACGTGCCCGTAGCCGAACACGTCCGCGACCAACGCCCGCTCCCCGACGCGTTCGAACTCGTCGGCGGGAAGCGGGCGCGGCTTGCGGTCGAGGACCCGGTGGCGGTGGTGGAGATCGGCGACGAACTGCTCGCCGGCGGGGCCGGCCTGGTTCGCCGCGCTGCCGTCCCAGGCGTGCACCTGGGCGTCGACGACCAGGTAGCGCTCGCCGTCGTGCACGTACACGGCTGGACCTCCCGTTCGTCGTCCGAGATACCGCGACTCGGCGGTCCGGAAACCGCGACTCGCGGGATGATCTCCGGAGCGGCTAGCCCATGGACGGGCCGAGACCCAGCGACTGCGGCGTGCTGGAGTCCGGGCTCGGCTGCGGGATGCCGTCGTCGAGCGGGCCGTACTCCGTCATCAGCGCCTTGTTCCAGGGCGTGACCTCCTCGGCGACCAGCGAGTTCGTGGTCAGGATGAGGCCCGCGACGGACGCGCCGTTCTGCAGCGCGGAGCGCACGACCCGCAGCGGGTCGATGATGCCCATCTCGACCATGTCCCCGAAGCGGCCCTGCAGGGCGTCGAAGCCCGCGTCGACCCCGAGGTCCGTGACCTGCTTGACCACGTCCGCGCCGTCGTAGCCGGCGTTGGTGGCGATCAGGTACACCGGCTCGGTGAGCGCCCGGCGGACGATCTCGACGCCGATCTCGTAGTCCCCGGTCACGTCCAGCTTGTCCAGCGCCTGCTCCGCGTGCAGCAGGGCCGCGCCACCACCGGCGACGATGCCCTCGGCCATCGCGGCGCGGGTGGCCTGCAGGGAGTCGTCGACGCGGTGCCGGATCTCCTTGAGCTCGGCGTTGGTCGGGGCGCCGACCGAGATGATCGCCGCCTTGCCGGAGAGCCGGGCGATCCGGTCGTTGAGCCAGTCCTCGTCCGTGCCGATGCTGGCGCGGTGCATCTCGGCGCGCAGCTGCGCGAGCCGCAGCTCGACGGCCTCGCGGGCGCCGGCGCCGCCGATGATCGCGGTCTCCTCGTTGGTCGCGCGGACCTGCGAGGCGCGGCCGAGGTGCTCGGTGGTCATCTGGTCCAGCGAGAACGACGACGCCTTGCTGTGGACCTTCGCGCCGGTCAGCGCGGCCATGTCCTCCAGCAGGTGGATGCGCTTCTCGCCGAAGCCGGGCGCCTGGATCGCGGTGACCTTGAGGTGCCCGTTGACGTGGTTGTGCACCAGCATCTGCAGCGCGGTGCCCTCGACCTTCTCGGCCACGATCACCAGCGGCCGCGGGTCCCGCATGATCTTCTCGAGCACCGGCATCAGCATGCGCACGTCGGTGATCTTCTCGGCGGACAGCAGGATGTAGGGATCGTCCAGGATCGCCATCATCGAGCCGGGATCCGTGACGAGGTAGGGCGAGACGTAGCCGTTGTCGAACTCGAAGTCCTCGACGAAGTTCACCGTCAGGCCGAGGACCGGACCGTCGTCGACGGAGATCACGCCGTCGTCCCCGACGGTGTGCAGGGTCTGGGCCACGACCCGGCCGATCGTCTCGTCGTCGTTGGCCGAGATGGCGGCGACCCGGGAGAGGTGCTCGAGGCTGTCGACCGGGTGCGCGACGGTGGAGAGGTGGTCGACGATCGCGCCGACCGCGACGTCGATGCCGCGCTTGACCAGCACGGGGTTCCCGCCGGAGGTGATGGCCTTCATGCCCTCGCGGACGATCGCCTGGGCCATCACGGTCGCGGTCGTGGTGCCGTCGCCGACGATGTCGTTGGTCTTGATCGCCGCTTCCTTGAGGATCTGCGCGCCCATGTTCTCGAAGGGGTCACGCAGGTAGATCTCGCGGGCGATGGTGACGCCGTCGTTCGTGACCTCCGGCGTACCGGTGATCTTCTCGAGGATGACGTTGCGTCCCTTGGGACCCAGGGTGGACTTGACGGCTTCGGCGAGTTGGTCGACGCCTGCCTTGAGCAGGTCGCGGGCTTCCTGCCCGAATTTGAGTTCCTTCGCCATGTTCGAAGACCTCCTGGGGTCACGTGCGATCTCGTCATCTGCGCGGGGGTGAAGAGGGGTGCCAGGGCTTGAACACCAGGGCCCGGGTCGCCGACCACGCCGGCATGCGTGGCCGGCGATCCGGGGGCGGGTGGAAACGGGGCGGTGCTACGAGACCGTCGGCGGGAGCATGTCGCCGATGAACTCGGCGGCCTCCTCGAGATTCCCGAACATGACGGTCCGGTCATCCATGTGGATCATCTTCCCGTAGTGCGTCGACATGTTCTCCTCGAACTCCGACGCGTCGTAGAAGCCCTCGTCCTCGCCGAGCGCCTCCGAGATCTCGTCGTAGACGAAGTCCATCCGGCCCACGCAGTCGACGCGGATCATCGAGGGAAGGTGGGTGACCGTCACGTTCTCCTGGCGGTCCATCACCTCCGCCACGACGGCGCCGATCTGGTTGTTCATCAGCGTCACACCGCACTTGCCGGACGCGGTGTTGTCCGATTTGAACGGGCTCTCCGTCGTCTTGAAACTGGTCACTGGTTCAGCTCCTTCGGGATCTCCAGTCCGAGGTCCGTCACGATTCCGGCGAACCGGCTCTTGGCGTGGTCGAGGCTGTCCTCGAAGCGCGGGGGCTTCGCGTCCGGCATCGACCAGATGGGCTGGAGCGCGCGGGCCGCCTCGATCGCCTGGGGCACCCAGTGCGACAGCCAGCCCTGCATGAGCTCCTTGTTGTGGGCCGCGAACTCCTTGTCCTGGGTGAGCGGGCCGAAGCAGACCTGGGTCCAGCGCAGGTCGCGCTGGGCGTAGTCGTACTCGGCGGCACCCATGACGGTCGGGGTCACGAAGTCGCCGTTGCCGGCGGCCGCCTGCATCACCAGCTGGGAGCGGAAGAGCTCGCCCAGCAGGGGCTCGAACACGACGTTCGCGGCGAAGATGGACTCGCCCCAGTCGTCGTCGACGGCGGTGATCGCCTCGCAGACCTTGCGGACGCCCTGCCACTCGGCGTCGTTGTTCCACGCGTCGAGATGCGCGGAACCGTCGAAGCCCTCGACCTCCTCGGTCAGCGTCAGGTTGTAGAGCGCGAGGTCCTGCGCGAACCGGATCTTGTGCATGCTGTTCACCGCCATCGCGGTGTTGTGCATGTTCGTCGGGCCGGAGCGGTTGCACGCGGCGAAGACGTAGAGGCCGAGGATGTGCTCGATGTGCATCCACGCGCCGACGTTGCGCTCGACGAACTGGATCCAGTTCGGCGTCCACTGCTGGAACGCCTTGGCGTTGCGGGCGTTCTCGATGTTCTGGTTGACCTGCCGGACGACGTTCGCGTTGTACCGGTAGAAGGTGAGTTCCCACTCCTCGTTGGGGTCACGGAACTCGTGCCAGCCGTGGGCGGGCCACTCGTAGCCCTTGCCGCCGGAACCGGGGAAGCGCTCGGGGTCCGGCCGGTCCACGCCCCACGCCTTGAGCTTCGTCCAGGTCAGCGGGTATCCCGCGGTGCCGTCCGCGAACCCGTAGATCCAGCCCTGCGACAGGTAGTGCCGCGGGTCCGGCTGGACGTCGACCGTGACGTCCTCGTAGTGGGTCTGCTTGCGCTTCGCCGGCTTGTAGTAGTTGTAGCGGCGGGCGCTGGCGCCCGAGTCGGGGAACGTGCGTGCGCCGGCCTCCGCGTCGGTGAAGACGGGTTTCGGGACGCTGCGTTCCGGCTGTGCGGACTCAGCTGCTGACGTGGATTCCGTGGTGGTCACTGCCCGTCCTCGCCTTCCGATTCACCGGTGGTGGTGAACTTGTCGTAGAAGATGTTCTCCTCGCGCACACCGAGTGCGCTCAGCGTCGCGATCGCCGCATCCACCATGGGCGGCGGACCGCAGACGTAGGCGTCTGCTCCCTCCAATGTGGATTCATTGGCCTCGACCACCGCCGTGACGAGGCCCGTGTGGCCCTCCCACGGCTCACCCTCGGCGGGCTCGGAGAGCGCCGGGATGTAGCGGAAGCCGGGGAGCTTCTCGGAGAGCGCGTGCAGCTCCTCCTCGAAGCACAGGTCCCGTGCGGTGCGGGCCCCGTAGTAGAAGGTCGCCGTGCGCTCGACGTTGCGCTCGGCCATCGACCGCAGCAGCCCGAGCACGGGCGCCATGCCCGCACCGCCGCCGACGAAGATGATGTTCGACGCCCGGTTCTCCCGGAGCGTGAAGGTGCCGAACGGGGCCTCGACCTCGAGCATGTCCCCGACCTGGACCTTCTTGGCGAGGAACTCGGAGAACAGGCCGTCCGGGTAGATCTTGATGACGAACTCGAACTCGCCGTCCCGGTTCGGCGTGTTGGCCATCGAGAACGAGCGACTCTGGTCCGTGCCGGGGACCATGAAGTCCATGTACTGGCCGGGGAAGAACTTGATCTCGTCCGGCTCGCGCAGCTTCACCCGCAGGTGTCGCATGTCGTGGGTGACCTCGTCGTTGGCGAGGACCTCCACGGTGCCCTTCCGCAGCGGCAGGCCGGATCGGATGATCTCTTCGTCGTAGTTGAGGAGCTCGATGGTGAGGTCCTCGTAGGCGTGGGCCCGGCACAGCAGCGTCGAGCCCTCCTCCTTCTCGTAGTCCGGGAGGGCGAAGGTCGAGTAGCTGTCGAGCTCGATGTCCTCACCCTCGAGGACGAAGGACTTGCAGGCGGCGCACTGGCCCTCCTTGCAGCCGTGCATGAGCTGCACGCCCTGCTCGGCGGCCGCGCGCAGGATCGTCTGGTCCTCGTCGACCTCGATCTCGATGCCGACGGGTTCGAACCGCACGACGTGTTTGTCTCCCAAAGGGGAAGCACCTCATTCCGGTCGCGGGACGGACGGGGTACGGAGCTGGACCGATCGGCCGTGCGAATGGCCGGCGGGCCTGGACGCGGGCACGGCGGGGCGGGGGGAGGACCGGAGGACCCGGCCCTCCCCCCTCGCCTGACCCGCGCTCAGGCGCTCGAGGGCGCCGGGCGTCCGGCGGGGCCCTGACGGTTGTAGTCAGCGACGAAAGCGGCGCGGTCGGCGTCGCTCATCTCGTTGAACAACACGTTCGGGCTCTGCAGCGGGGGGCACCGCCGCATGTGGTCCAGCGTCCACATCTTCTTGGGATCCAAGTCGAGGTGGGGCTGGGCCGTCATGGTCTTGCCGTCGTCGCGGACGAAGCCCATGTCGGAGACGACGTCGGCCCAGTTCCAGCCGTGGTAGAGCGTCTCCCACTCGCGCTTGCCGACCAGACGACCCATGTTCGGGGTCTCGCGACCCTGGTAGGTGCCCCGGAAGGCCTCGACGTCCGTCCAGCGACAGACCTCGTGGCAGTACGTCCGGTGCATGCCGTCGATCTCGGCCGTGACCATGTCCTCGCGCACCAGACACGGGACCATGCAGGTCCAGCACCGGGCCGGGTAGACGTAGTCGACGTCCTCGAACACGATCGGGTTGTGCCCGTTCGGCTTGGCGAGGCGGGAGTAGTTCTCCCACCAGGCGCCGTACTTGTCGTACCAGCCCGGGTACTTGTACTCGA
>NZ_JAODNI010000228.1 GCF_025465255.1 Pseudonocardia sp. | reverse complement strand
CGGCACGGCCGGTGCCGCCACGCCGGGGTCCGGGAGGGCAGGCGCGGGCAGGGCGGGCGCGGGCAGCGCGCCGACCGGGTCCGGAGCCGCGGCGGCGGGGTCCGGCGCCGCCGGCAGCGGGAGCTGCTCCTGGGCCGCGGCCGGCACGGCGTCCGCGGGGAGTGCCGCGACGACCGGCACCGCGGGTACGACGGGGACCGCCGGGACCGGGACGACGCCACCGAGCACCGAGGGCAGCAGGGCCTGGACCGTGGCCAGCAGCCCACCCAACAGGCCTCCGAGGGGCGTCACCGGCGCGGCGGGCAGGGCGGGTACCGCGGCGGGTACGGCGGGTACCGCGGGGACGGGGAGCTGTCCTACGACGGGTGCCGCCGAGGCCGTCCCCATGCCGAGGAGGGCGGCCGATCCGGCGACCGCGACGACGACGACCGACCGAGCCACTTTTCGTGAACGCACGACGAGCCTCCAACGGGTTTGATTCGACGTGCGAGATCTTGCGGAGCGCCCCCTTCCCGCGCCAGAGCCGGTTCAATCCCACCTCATCGGCGGAATTCCGCGATCGTCACGGAGCGCGACACCGCGCAGGCTTGAGTACCCGGACGGGGTCGCCCGAAGGAGGGTCGACGGCGGTGGCTCACCCGGGCGTGCCGTCGGCGCGCGCGACCGGGCGGCCGACCCGGAACGACACGTCACCCGAGAGCGTACGACTTCGCCGTCGGTCACTCGTTCGGGCCGCCGGTGACCGGCTGTGCAGGATCGACGCCCCGTTCGTCACCGCCCGTCACGCACGACGACGGGGCCCGGGCGCGATGCCCGGGCCCCGTCGCCGAGGAGAAGGTGCGTCAGCGCGCCGCGAGGCGCTCCAGCCGCTTCGTGGTCGGCCAGCGCACCGAGTGCGCCCAGCCGAACCGCTCGAAGAACCAGATGACCCGCGCCGAGATGTCGACCTGGCCGCGCTTCACACCGTGCCGCGCGCACGTCGGGTCCGCGTGGTGCAGGTTGTGCCAGGACTCGCCGAAGGACAGGACGGCCAGCCACCAGACGTTGGCGGAGCGGTCCCGCGCGGCGAAGGGCCGGTCTCCCCAGATGTGGCAGACCGAGTTGATGCACCAGGTGACGTGGTGCAGCAGCGCCACGCGCACGAGGCCGGCCCAGAGGAACGCGGTGAGCGCGCCCTGCCAGGACCACGTGGCCAGACCGCCGATCACGCCCGGCGTCACGATGCTGGCGATCGCGATCCACATGAAGCTGTCGTCCACCCGGACGATGTCGCGGTCCGCGAGCAGGTCCGGCGCGAAACGTTCGGCGTTCGTCTTGTCCCGCTCGAGCAGCCAGCCCATGTGCGCGTGCCAGAAGCCGCGGACGAGCGCCAGCGGGCCGGTGCCGAAGAGCCACGGCGAGTGCGGGTCGCCCTCCTTGTCCGAGAAGGCGTGGTGGCGGCGGTGGTCGGCGACCCAGGAGACGACGCTGCCCTGCAGCGACATGCTGCCGGCCACGGCGAGCGCGATCCGCAGCGGACGCGAGGCCTTGAAGGAGCCGTGGGTGAAGTAGCGGTGCAGCCCGACGGTCACTCCCAGGCCGCTGACCACGTAGAAGCCCACGAAGAGGCCGACGTCCACCCAGTCGAGCCCCCAGCCCCAGGTGAGCGGAACCGCGGCGGCGAGCGCGAGCGGCGGGATCGCCATGAACGCGATGACGAGGACCTGCTCGAGCATCGTTCGCTGCCCGGCGGTGACCGGGGCGGCGGCGGGAGGGGGCGGACGTTCGTGGGTGACTGCGGGCATGCCTGACCTTCGTTCGCTGAGGGGGGTGGTGGGTCGTCCGGACGGAGAAGGTCGTGACGGCACGGTCACGGACGGCGGCGGCGATGCCGCGCGCGATACCCGACCCACCTCTACGACGACCACCACAGGTAACGGTAGCGCAACGGCCAGGTCGCAGGGAGGTCGCGGCGGTGGTGTGGCGATCGCGTGTCCGGCGCGGGCGTGCCGTACACGTTGCGGTGCGGCCGTCGTCACGTCGGGGTCTGGTAGCGTTCGAGCCGGTTGCAGTCGTGTCTTCCTCGATCGCCGTGACAGCGTGCGTGCGAAGTGTGACAGCGGGCCCCGCGCGCGGTCCGAGGGTTCTCCTGTTCGGTGCGCGGCCTGCCCGCGCAGCCTCCGGTCGTCGCGATGTCGGCCGGATCCGTACCGTGTGTGGGAGAAATAGCTATGCCGCAGGGCACCGTCAAGTGGTTCAACGCCGAGAAGGGCTTCGGCTTCATCGCCACCGACGACAACGGGCCGGACGTGTTCGTCCACTACTCGGCCATCCAGACCAACGGCTTCCGGACCCTGGAGGAGAACCAGCGCGTCTCCTTCGAGGCCAGCCAGGGCGCCAAGGGTCCGCAGGCCGACACCGTGACCCCGCTCTGACGAACCTTCCGGTTTACGACGAGCTTCCGCCCCTGTAAGCAAGGGGCGATCCGATGCCGGCGATCCTTCGGGGTCGCCGGCATCGGCACGTCTAGAGGTACCTCTTCAGCCAGCCCGCGGTGAACGTCAGGCCCTCGTCGACGCCCCGGGGAGCGAATCCCAGCGCGCGGGCACCGGCGTCGTCCATGTGCACCGGCGGGAAGCCGCCGTAGACCTCCGAGCGTCTCGCGAAGGTCGGCGCGTCCGGTCCCAGGGTCGAACCGGGCGGCAGCGTGCGCACCCGGTGCGGGCTGCCCAGCAGTTCGGCGGCGGTGTTCACCACCCGTCCGAACGGCGCGACCTCGCCGCACAGCACGTACCGCTTCCCGGGATCCCCGTCGTCGAGCACGCGCAGCAGGCCCTCGCCGACGTCGGCCACCTGCACCCAGCCCATCGGCGCGTCGACGACCGTCGTGATCGTGCCGCGCGCCGCCTCCAGGAAGAGCCCGTTGTAGCTGAACGGCCCGCGCGGGCTCGGGCCGTAGATGCTGACGGGACAGGCGATCGAGACGGACAGGTCGCCGGCGGCGAGGACCAGTGCGTCCGCCTCCGCCTTGCTGGCGGAGTAGGGGTCGCTGAGCGCCGCGGGCGCGACGGGCTCCTCGGCGACGAGCCCGGTGGCGTCCATCACGGCCGCGCTGCTCGACGTCTGCACGAACCGCGGGACGCCCGCCTTGCGGGCCGCGGCCAGGATCGCCCGGGTCCCCTCCAGGTTCGCGTGCCGCACCTGCTCCGGTGTCCCGCCGACCGTCCCGGCCAGGTGCAGGACCGCGGCGCAGCCGTCGACGGCCTTCACGAGATCGTCCGAGTCCAGGTCCCCGGCGACGAGCTCGACGCCCGCGGGGAGCAGTTCGGCGGCCCGTCCCGGATCCCGCACCAGCGCTCGCACCGGCCGTGACCTGCGCACGAGCAGGTCGACGAGCACGCTCCCGAGATATCCGGTGGCCCCGGTGACGAACAGCACCGGAACATCATCCACCGCTCGTCCGCGGGACGGACGGTCGCCGGCGGGGCCCGGATCAGGGCATTCGCCGCCCGGTGGCCGCCCGTCCCGGTCCGGGAACCGGTGAGCCGTCGGTCACCGGTCGGCCGGGCGCCGTTCGTCGGCCCGTTCTCCATTCGTCTCCTCGTCACGTGCGGTCACCGCCGGGCACCCCCGAGTGGACACCTGAGAGCTCTCAGGGGGTGTTTCATCTCATGTGTGAAGGGGCGCCGACGACGGCGCACCGGCGGGCGAACCAAGGAGGTCGGCGATGTCGTGGTGGGACAGCTACCGGGCCGTCTACGGCGCGGAGCTGAGGGCTGCCGCGCGTGAGTACGTCGACCACGGGTGGCCGTTGGTCCCCGGGCCGGGCGCGGACGTGCTCCTCGACACGGGGTCCGTCCTCGACATCGTGGAGGTGCCGGCCGAGGTCGGCCGAACCGTCTGCGCCACGTTGCGTGACCAGGGCCAGGTGGTCCCGGTCGCCGCGACGCCGCACGACACGTGGTGGTTCCCGATGACCCCGAACCACGCCCTCCCGGCCGAGCTCAGCCTGCACGCGGACGTCGTGCTGCACACCGACGGCATCGGGGTCCTCGCCCCGCCGACGGAGCGGCCGGACGGCTGGGTGCACTGGCGGGTCGCCCCCGGGCTCGTCGGCTACCGGGTGCCCGACGCAGACGTGATCATCGAGGCCGTGACCGCCGCCGTCCGGCGGCGGGCGGCGAACGACGACGAGCAGCCGGGCGCCCAGCGGCCCGTCGCGGCCGTCGTCGCCGGAGTGCGCAAGGGCTAGTCCCTTGCGCCGGCGCGTCCGGCTCGTCGTCCGCGATCCCGCGGGGCATCGCCCCGCGCCGGACGACCCGGACGCACCTGGTGCGGCTCGGCGGCGGGGAGCACTTCTCCCCGAGCCTGGCAGCCGCACCCCGAACATGGCCGGGGCCGACGGAACACCGTCGGCCCCGGCCAGAACCATCTTCGGGGATCGTATGGTGTCCGGAGTCTCGACCGAGGCGTGGGGCAGCACGCCCCCACCGCTCGCGCCGGGGGAGCCCGCGCGACGGACCGCCGGACGGGTGGTCGCACCGCACACGCGCCGGTGCTCGACCCGGGCCCGACCGGTCCGGACGACGAGTGTTCGCACGGGCAGGCACTATGGGTTCGTGTCCCTCTCCGACCGCACCGACGTCGTCCCCGTGACCGAGCCCCCCGGACCGCGGCGTGGGACGCGGCCGTCCGTCCCGCTGGGTGCCTTCGGCCCGGTCGACGAGGAGATCAAGCGGCGCGACCTCCGGAAGATGAAGATGGTCGCCACCGGGTTCCTGCTCGGCGCGACGGTGCTGTTCCTCGTCATGCGCTACCTGGAGCAGATCCAGGGCCAGGCGTGGGCAGGCTACGTCCGGGCCGCGGCCGAGGCCGGCATGGTCGGCGCGCTGGCGGACTGGTTCGCCGTCACCGCGCTGTTCCGGCATCCCCTGGGGATCCCGATCCCGCACACGGCGATCATCCCGCGCAAGAAGGACACCATCGGCGACAGCCTCGGGGACTTCGTCGGCGAGAACTTCCTGTCCGAGGACGTCGTGCGGGACAAGCTCCGGCGCGTCGACGTGTCCTCGCGGGTCGGCGCCTGGATCGGCCAGGAGGCGAACGCGGACCGCATCACCGCGGAGCTCGCGACGGCCGCGCGCGGCGTCGTCACCGTCCTGCGGGACGACGACGTGCAGGAGATCATCGAGCAGATCCTGGTCCGCAAGATCCTGGAGAAGGAGGTCGGGCCGCCGCTGGGCAAGATCCTGGAGGGGATCCTCGCCGACGGGGCGCACCGGCGGCTCGTCGATCTCGTGTGCGACCGCGCCTACGACTGGGTCACGGACAACCAGGAGATGGTCCTGCGGGTCGTGCACGAGCGCGCGCCCATGTGGACGCCGCGGTTCGTCGACGACATGGTCGCGGACAAGCTGTTCAACGAGGTCCGCTCCTACGCCTGGGCGGTCAAGACGGACCCCGAGCACCCGCTGCGGCACGCCGTGGACCGCTTCCTCACCGAGTTCGCCGGGGACCTGCAGAAGGACCCGACGACCATCGCCCGTGCCGAGCAGGTCAAGCAGCAGGTCGTCGAGCACCCCGAGGTGCAGAAGTTCATCGGGCAGGCCTGGGGCGTCGTCAAGGGCATGATCCTCGACGCTGCGGCGGACCCGTCGAGCGCGCTGCGGATGCGGGTCCGGGACGGCCTGATGAGCTTCGGCGCCCGGCTCACGCAGGACGCGGAGCTGCGCGGGAAGCTCGACGGCTGGCTCGCGGACGCGGCGGGCTACGTCGTGCGGCACTACCGCCACGAGATCACCACGCTGATCACCGACACCGTCGCGAAGTGGGATGCGGAGGAGACCTCGCGGAAGATCGAGCTGCAGGTCGGGCGGGACCTCCAGTTCATCCGGATCAACGGCACGGTCGTCGGCGCGCTCGCCGGGCTGGTCATCTACACGGTGTCCGAAGTCCTCTTCTAGCCCGCGGCCGCGCACGAGCGCCGGGGCGCAAATCGGGCGAAAAGTGTCGGGGGCCCGCTCTAGTCTCCGCGGTATGACATCGACCGTGGCGGTACGCGCCGAGGGCCTCGTGAAGACGTTCGGCTCCACGCGCGCGCTCGACGGCGTGGACCTGGAGATCCCGGCCGGGACGATCCTCGGCCTGCTCGGACCCAACGGCGCCGGCAAGACCACGACGGTCCGGGTGCTCACCACGCTGCTCCGGCCGGACGCGGGGAGGGCCTGGGTGGCCGGGCACGACGTGGTCGCGGAACCCCAGGCGGTGCGGCGGGCGATCGGGCTGTCCGGCCAGTACGCCGCGGTGGACGAGAACCTCACCGGCTTCGAGAACCTCTACCTCGTCGGCCGGCTCTACGGGATGCGCCGCAGGCCGGCCCGCGAGCGGGCGCGGGAGCTGCTCGAGCGGTTCAACCTGCAGGAGGCGGCCGAGCGGCCGTCGAAGACGTACTCGGGCGGGATGCGCCGCCGCCTGGACCTCGCGGGTGCGCTGGTCGCGCAGCCGCCCGTCGTCGTGCTGGACGAGCCCACCACCGGGCTGGACCCGCGCGGCCGGCTGGACACCTGGTCGATGATCTCCGAGCTGGTGGCCGACGGGGCCACGGTGCTGCTCACCACGCAGTACCTGGAGGAGGCGGACCAGCTCGCGGACAGCATCGTCGTGATCGACAAGGGCCGGGCGATCGCGCGCGGCACGGCGGACGAGCTGAAGAACCGGGTCGGCGGGGAGAGGCTGCAGCTCGTCGTCGCGGACGCGGACCAGCTGCCGGCGGCGCGGACCGTCCTCGCCGAGGTCGGGTCCGGGGAGCCGGTCGTCGACGAGAACCTGCGACGGCTGTCCGTCCCGGTCGACGGCGGGACGAAGGCCCTGGTCGAGGTGCTGCGCCGGTACGACGGCGAGGGCATCGAGGTGCAGGACGTCGCGCTGCAGCGCCCCACGCTCGACGACGTGTTCCTCAGCCTGACCGGCCGGATCGCCGAGGACCCGGACGACGCCCCGGGCGCGGACCCGAAGGAGAAGAAGTGAACCCCGTGTCGCAGGCCGTCCGCGACGGCAGCATCGTCACCTGGCGGAACCTGGTCGGGATGAAGCGCGTCCCGGACGCGCTGATCGGCCTGACCGTGCAGCCGATCATGTTCGTGCTGCTCTTCGCGCTGGTGTTCGCCGGCAGCCTCGGCGGGGACACCTACCGGGAGTTCCTGATCGCCGGGATCTTCGCCCAAACCGTCGCGTTCAACGTCTTCTTCACGACGATCGGGATGGCGAACGACCTGGGCAAGGGCGTGATCGACCGGTTCCGGTCGCTGCCCATGTCCCGGGTGGCGGTGGTGCTCGGGCGTACGACGGCGGACCTGGGCGTCGGGGTGATCACCCTGATCGTCATGGCGCTCACCGGGCTGGTCGTCGGCTGGCGGATCCGCGGGAGCTGGCTGGACGCGCTGGCCGGCTTCGGGCTGCTCCTGCTGTTCTCCTTCGCGATGTCCTGGATCGGCGTGTTCGTGGGGTTGGTCGCGCGGAACGTGGAGGTCGCGCAGAGCGTCGGGCTGCTCTGGCTCTTCCCGTTCACGTTCCTGTCCAGCGCGTTCGTCTCGGTCCAGGGGTTCCCGAACTGGCTGCAGCCGGTGGGGGAGTGGAACCCGGTGAGCGCGGTGGCGCGGGCGTCGCGGGTGCTGTTCGGCAACCCGACCCAGCTGCCGGGCTTCCCGGAGTCCACGGCCTGGCCGGCGCAGAACGCCGTCCTCTACGCGGTGCTGTCGTCGATCGCGATCATCGCGGTCTTCCTGCCGCTGGCGGTGGCGAGGTACCGCCGGGTGGCCAGCCGGTAGCGCGTCAGACGAGGGTTCCCAGCGCGAGGCCGAGGCCGGCCGCTCCCAGGGCCGCCGACATCGAGCCGAGCGCGTTGAGGGCCGCGAAGAGGCGGGACCGGTCCGCGGCGAGCTGCACGGTCTCGTACCCGAAGGTCGAGTACGTGGTGAGGGCGCCGCAGAATCCGGTCCCCACCAGAGCGACGACCGCCGGTGAGGCCGTGGAGCCCAGCACGACCCCGAGCACGAACGAGCCCACGACGTTGACCGTGAACGTCCCCCACGGGAAGCCCGTGTCGTGCCGGGACTGCACCAGGCGGTCCGTCACGAAACGCAGAGGTGCACCGACCACGGCCCCGAGGGCCACTATGAGCGGGATCACCGGTGCCTCCCCTGCCCCGCCGCCCGGGCCAGGGCGACACCGGCCCAGGTTGCGAGCAGGGCCGCGGCGAGGGTCCCGAACAGGTACCCGAAGGCCGTCCCGACGTGCCCGTCCCGCAGCAGGCGCTGGGCGTCGACGGCGTAGGTGGAGAACGTCGTGAACCCGCCGAGGATCCCGGTCGCGACGAACGGCCGGAGCAGCGGATGCGGAGTGCTCAGCTCGGTGAGCACCACGAGGAGCGCCCCGATGACGAAGGCGCCCACCACGTTGATCGCGAACGTCCCGACCGGGAAGGCTCCGGGCGAGCCCGGCAGGGCGAGTCCGACCGCCCAGCGGGCGAGCGCACCGAGCGCGCCGCCGACGGCGACCGCGCCGATCGCGGGCAGCTGGCCGGACAGGGGCTCGAACACGCGTCGCGGAGGGGCGAAGACCTCGTCCTCGCCGCTCGTCGGCAGGCTCAGGGGCACGGACGGACCCTAACCGCACGATGCTCGGGACGTGGCGCAGGCCACGCCACCAGCGCAAGCATTCCGCTTGCAACAGCTAGCACTCGTGCGTACGGTCGGTGTCGTGCGAGGGAGGTGAATGCAGATGACCGAAGACCCGAAGAGTGACGGCACCACCGAACGCGTCGGCCAGGCGGTCGAGCAGGTCGGTCAGGCCGTCGGCCAGGCGGTCGACGACATCGGCTCCTACATCCGGGCCCAGCGGGAGACCGCCCAGGTCAGCCTGCGTCAGCTCGCCCGGACCGCCGGCGTGAGCAATCCCTACCTCAGCCAGATCGAGCGGGGGCTGCGCAAGCCGTCGGCCGAGATCCTGCAGCAGATCGCCAAGGGGCTCCGGATCTCCGCCGAGGCGCTCTACGTCAAGGCCGGGATCCTCGAGGAGAGGCCGCTGAGCCTGGTCACGGACGCGGTCCTTTCCGACGTCGCGCTGACCGAGCGGCAGAAGCAGGTCCTGCTCGACATCTACCAATCCTTCCGTCGCGAGAACGACCTACCGGCCGATCCCGGCGAACCAGCAGTTCCGACACCAGAACAGGGGAAGTGATCACCATGCCCGTTTCGCTGCCGACCGCCGCGGACGTCCGCAAGGTCCGTGAGCAGGCTGCCAAGAACGTCTCCGAGCAGGCCGGTGTCGTCAAGACGCCGCTGCTCGCCGCGCTCGGCGCCGGCGACTACGCCGTGAGCACCGTGCTCGGTGCCTACAGCACCGCCCGTGCCCGGACGACCGAGCAGGTCGGGGCCGCGCAGCAGCGCGCTGCCGAGCTGCCCACCGAGCTCGCCGATCTGCGCGGCAAGCTCAGCACCGACGAGCTGCGCAAGCTGGTCGACGAGCTGCGCGCCCAGGCCGAGAAGTACTACTCCGGCCTCGCGAAGCACGGCGAGACCACCTGGAGCAAGATCCGCCGGCAGCCGCAGGTCAAGCAGGCCTTCAGCACCGTCGAGTCGCTCACCGAGACCTTCGACGCCCGGCTGGACGGCTTCGTCGACGACGCGCACGACGCGGCGGAGAAGGCGCTGTCCACCGTGACCCGCCAGACCCGCTCGGCCGGCGAGAAGGCCGCGCAGCGGACCCAGAAGTTCGCCGAGGAGGTCGCCGAAGAGGTCACCGAGGTGACGTCCGACGCCGGCGCCAAGCTGACCTCCGTGGGCGAGGACACCGCCGCGAAGATCGACGAGGCGGGTGACGACGCCGCCGCCACCACGCGCAGCACCACGCGCAAGGCCGCGAACCGCACCGCCCCGAAGACGACGCCGAAGACCGCGACCCGCAAGCCGGCCGCGCGTCGTACCGGCACCAACGGCACGAACGGCACCGCCGAGAGCTGATCTCCCCAGTTCGCCCCGACGGCCCCGGAGCCTCCCGCTCCGGGGCCGTCGTCGTGCCCGGCCGGCCGGGGCGCGACCGCACGATGTTCATGAACGGTCACGGGGCGGGAGTGTCGGGAACCCGCCTGCGCACGTAGTCTGGGCCGGTGAACCTGCTAGCGAACCTCGACTCCCTGGTGCTGGCCGTCATCGGCATCGTGGTCGCCGTGGTGTCGGGGTACGCGTTCGTCCACGTCGTGCGGCAACGCGCGGACGCATTCCAGGCGGCCGGGAAGCTGACGAAGAACGCCTGGCTCGGCATCACCGGGGCGTCCGGGTTGTTCCTGCTGCTCATCCCGGTCTTCCGGGTCGTCTACAGCCCCAGCTTCGCGGGCATCCTCGCGGCCTTCCAGGGGCTGCGCAGCGAGTTCACGCTGTTCTGGCTGGCCGGCCTCGTGGCCACGCTCGTGTACGTCGTCGACGTGAAGCCCGCCGTCGTCGGGGTGCAGCGGGGCGACCAGCGCTGGTGATCTGGTCCGTCCTCGGCACCCTGCGCGCGGTGCCCGCACTCGACCGCCCGGACCTGCTGGCCGAACCGGTCGTCAAGGCCCTCGCCGCCCTGGACGACGCGAGCGGCGTGGGTGTGGCGGAGATCGATCCCGACCTGGCGGACACCGCCGCCTTCTGCGCTGCATACTCCTCGCCGCCCGAGTCGTCGGCGAACTGCGTCGTCGTCTCCGGGAAGCGCGGGGGCGAGGTGCGCTACGCGGCGTGCCTGGTCCTCGCGACGACCCGCGCGGACGTCAACGGCGTCGTGCGCAAGAAGCTGGACGTCCGGAAGGCCTCGTTCGCGCCGACTGCCGAGGCCGTCGAGCTCACGGGCATGGAGTACGGCGGGATCACCCCGCTCGGCCTGCCCGCGGACTGGCCGTTGCTGATCTCGCCCGAGGTCGCCGCCGCCGAGGCGGTCGTGGTCGGGAGCGGGATCCGCGGGTCGAAGCTCGCCGTCCCCGGCGCGGTACTGGCCGCCCTGCCCGGTGCCGAGGTCGTCGAGGGTCTCGCCCGACCTGCTTGAGTCCGCCTCGCTCAAGGTTCCTGCGTTCACTGACAGCGTAATTACTTGAGCGTTGGAATGTGTCTTGCGGTGTAAGCGTTGTTCAGGACATGACACAGACGCTGAAGCTGCCGGTGCTTCCGCTGACCGACTCGGTGGTGCTGCCCGGCATGGTGGTTCCCGTCCGGCTCGATGCGCCGGAGGTTCAGGCTGCGGTTGACGCCGCAGAAGGCAAGAAGGTCCTGGTCGTCCCCCGTGTCGACGGCAAGTACGCCGCGATCGGTGTGGTCGCGGTCCTCGAACAGATCGGCAGGCTCCCCAGTGGGGAGAAGGCCGCCGTGGTCCGCGGTGAAGGACGCGCACGTATCGGCTCGGGTGTGACCGGGCCGGGATCGGCCCTCTGGGTCGAGGCCGAGACCGTGGACGAGGGGCCGGTCGCCGGCCGCACCCACGAGCTCGCCAAGGAGTACAAGGCGCTGGTCGTCTCGATCCTGCAGCAGCGGGGTGCGTGGCAGATCATCGACAGTGTCCAGCAGATCTCCGACCCCTCCGAGCTGGCCGACACGGCCGGCTGGAACGCCTGGCTCGACCTCGAGCACAAGGTGCAGCTACTCGCCGAGGTCGACGTGACCCGGCGCCTCGAGCTGCTGCTCGAGTGGACGAAGGCGCACGTCGCCGAGCAGGAGGTCTCCGAGAAGATCTCGAACGACGTCCGCGAGGGCATGGAGAAGCAGCAGCGTGAGTTCCTGCTGCGCCAGCAGCTCGCGGCCATCCGCAAGGAGCTGGGCGACGACGACCCCGAGGGCGAGGCGGACTACCGCGCTCGCGTCGAGGGCGCCGACCTGCCCGAGCACGTCCGTAAGGCTGCGCTGACCGAGGTCGGCAAGCTGGAGCGGGCGTCGGACCAGAGCCCGGAGTCGGGCTGGATCCGCACCTGGCTGGACACGGTCCTGGACATCCCGTGGAACGAGACCACTGTCGACACCGACGACCTGGTCGCCGCCCGCGCGATCCTGGATGCGGACCACGCCGGACTCGACGACGTCAAGGAGCGTCTGATCGAGTTCCTGGCCGTCCGGTCCCGCCGCAACCGCAAGGGCCTGGAGACCGTCGGTGGACGCGGCTCGGGTGCCGTGCTCGCGCTCGTCGGACCTCCCGGCGTCGGCAAGACGTCCCTGGGTGAGTCCGTGGCGCACGCGCTCGGCCGCAAGTTCGTCCGCGTCGCCCTCGGCGGCGTGCGCGACGAGGCGGAGATCCGCGGGCACCGGCGCACCTACGTCGGCGCGCTGCCCGGCCGGATCGTCCGGGCCATCCGCGAGGCCGGCTCGATGAACCCGGTCGTGCTGCTCGACGAGATCGACAAGGTCGGCAGCGACTACCGGGGCGACCCGTCGGCCGCGCTGCTGGAGGTGCTGGACCCGGCGCAGAACCACACGTTCCGCGACCACTACCTCGAGGTCGACCTGGACCTGTCGAACGTCCTGTTCCTGGCCACCGCCAACGTGTACGACACCATCCCCGGCCCGCTCGCGGACCGCATGGAGATCGTGACGCTCGACGGCTACACCGAGCAGGAGAAGATCGCGATCGCGCGTGACCACCTGCTGCCGCGGCAGATCTCGAAGGCGGGTCTGGAGACCTCCGACGTGGAGTTCTCCGAGGTCGCGCTCGGGATGATCGCCGCCGAGTACACCCGCGAGGCGGGCGTGCGGCAGCTGGAGCGGGGCCTGGCGAAGGTCCTGCGGAAGGCCGCCGTCGCGCTGGACTCCGGCACAGAGGCACCGATCCACGTCGACGCGCAGACGCTCGTGAAGTACCTCGGGCGGCCGCGGTTCACCCCGGAGTCCGCGGAGCGCACGTCGGTTCCCGGCGTCGCAACCGGACTGGCCGTGACCGGAGCGGGCGGTGACGTCCTCTTCATCGAGGCCACCGCGATGGACGGCGACCCGGGCCTGACGATCACCGGGCAGCTGGGTGAGGTCATGACCGAGTCCGTCTCGATCGCGCTCTCGTACCTGCGGTCCCGCGGGCTCGCCGGTGACCTGGCGTCGAAGAAGCTGCACGTCCACGTGCCGGCCGGCGCGGTCCCGAAGGACGGGCCGAGCGCGGGCGTCACGATGACGACGGCGCTGGCGTCGCTCGCGTCGGGGCGTGCGGTGAAGTCGTCGGTCGGGATGACCGGCGAGGTCACGCTGCAGGGCAAGGTCCTGCCGATCGGCGGGGTCAAGCAGAAGCTGCTGGCCGCCCACCGTGCCGGACTGACGGACGTGATCATCCCGAAGCGCAACGAGCCCGACCTCGACGACCTGCCGGAGTCGGTGCGCGGTGAGCTGCGGGTCCACCCCGTCGCGGACGTGGCGGAGGTCCTGGAGCTGGCCCTGGAGCCGGTGCAGGAGCACGCCGCGGCCTGACCCGGTTGATCTACACGAACGGCACTTTCGCTCATACCTGGTGAGCGGAAGTGCCGTTCGTCGCATTTGGGCCCGAGACCGCCTGAACGCCAACATCAAGCCCGTCTGACCGCCCGTCGGGTCGGGTCGACACGTTCCGCTGACTATGATGTATCTCACTTTCGGTGAGGTTTCTCTGCCTTCTATCCGACGGAGGAGGAGCCATGACCAGCACGGCGCGGTACGACGTCGACGGGTTGCGGGGTGCGATGACCGGCGCCGTCGTCCTGCCCGGCGAAGCCGGCTACGACGACGCCCGGTCGATCTGGAACGGCGCGATCGACCGCAGGCCGGCACTGATCGCACGATGCCGGACCGCGGACGACGTGGCCGCCGCCGTCACCTTCGGCCGCGACCACAGCCTGGAGATCGCCGTCCGCGGAGGCGGACACGGCTTCGCCGGGACGGCGGTCTGCGACGACGGGCTCATGATCGACCTCTCGCTCCTGAACGGCGTGCAGGTCCACCCGCACGAACGCAGGGCGGTCGTCGGGGGCGGGGCGACCCTGGCGGACCTCGACGCCGCCACCCAGGCCCACGGTCTCGCCGTGACCGGTGGAGTCATCAGCCACACCGGCGTCGGCGGGCTGACCCTCGGTGGTGGCATGGGCTGGCTGGCGGGCCGCTGCGGGCTCAGTCTCGACAACCTGGTCGGGGCCCAGGTGGTGCTGGCCGACGGCCGCATCGTCCACGCCGCGGAGCGCGACCACGCCGACCTGTTCTGGGCACTACGCGGCGGCGGCGGCAACTTCGGCGTCGTCACCGAGTTCGAGTTCACCCTGCACGAGGTCGGCCCGGAGGTGCATCTCGGGCTGCTGTTCTGGGGTCTCGACCAGGGCCGTGAGGCGCTCCGGGCGTGCCGGGACTCCATCCCTGGTCTGCCCGAGACCAGCGGCGTGCTCATCGCGGCGGCCATGAACGCGCCTCCCGCGCCGTTCGTCCCGCCGGAGCACCACTTCGCACCCGGTCACGCGCTGATGGTCGTCGGGTTCGACGGCGCGGAGGAGCACGACCGCTCGCTCGACGCCGTCCGCCGGGCATGTCCGCCGCTGTTCGAGTTCGTGACCCCCCTCCCGTACGTCGCGCTGCAGGGCATGCTCGACGACAGCGCACCGTGGGGGATCGGCGGCTACGAGAAGGCGCTCTACCTCGACGATCTGACGGATGACGCCGTCGACGTCCTCGCCACGCGAGCCGGTGAGAAGCGCTCGCCGCTGAGCTTCGCCCCCATCTTCCTGCTGGACGGCGCCTATGCGCGGGTCGGCGACGACGACACCGCGTACGGGGGCCGGCGGAGGCGGCAGTACGTCGTCAACATCGCAGCGGTCGGCCCGGACCTCGCCGCACCGGCGGTCGACCGCGACTGGGTCCGGTCCATCTGGGACGAGCTCAGGCCGCTGGCCGCGGACGGGGGGAGGCTACGTGAACTTCATGGCGGAGGCGGACGCCGACCGGGTCCGCGCCAGCTACGGCGCCGCGAAGTACGAGCGGCTGGCGCACATCAAGGCCGAGTACGACCCGGGGAACCTCTTCCACCGCAACGCCAACATCAAGCCCGCCTGAGGGCTGTGCGCGGGGTAGGTGGCGCTGCGGCACCATCTACCGCGCACGGGCGGCTGAGCCGCTACTTGAACACCACGGTCTTGTTGCCGTGGACCAGCACCCGGTCCTCCAGGTGCCAGCGCAGGCCCCGGGCGAGCACGAGGCGCTCGATGTCCCGGCCCCGGCGGACCATGCTGTCCGGCGTGTCGCCGTGGTCCACCCGGATGACGTCCTGCTCGATGATCGGGCCGGCGTCGAGGTCCGCGGTGGCGTAGTGGCAGGTCGCGCCGATCAGCTTCACCCCGCGCGCGTACGCCTGGTGGTACGGCCGGGCGCCCGCGAACGACGGCAGGAAGCTGTGGTGGATGTTGATCGCGCGCCCGCCCCACTCCTCGCACAGGTGCGCGGGGAGGATCTGCATGAACCGGGCCAGGACGATCGCGTCCGGCTCGTGCGCGTCGACGAGCTTGCGGACCTCCTCGAACGCCGCGACCTTGCCCTGCTCGCGCTTCGGGTCCCGGACGCTCGGGAACGGCACGTGATGGAACGGCACGTCGTGCGCGCGCACGAGGTCCCCGAGCGAGTCGTGGTTGCCGATCACCGCATCGAGGACGACGGGTAGCTCGCCCGCCTGAACCCGGCCGAGCAGGTCGTGCAGGCAGTGCGGCTCCTTGGTGACGAGCAGGACCGCGTGCTTCGGCACGCCCGTGTCCGTCACCCGCCATGTCGCCTCCGGGCCGAACTCGGCCGCGACCTCGGCGAAGCGGACGCGCAGCTCGTCGACGTCGAAGGGGACGGAGTCCGCACGGATCGCCTGGCGCGTGAAGAACCAGCCGTCCTGCGGTTCCGCGTGGTACGCCGCCTCGACGATCCAGGCGCCGGCGTCCGCCAGGAATCCCGCGATCCGCGCGACGATGCCCGTACGGTCAGGGCAGCTGAAGGTGATGACGTAGCGGCGGTCTCGTCCGGGTTCCACGAGGGAAAATCGTGCCACTGCCCTGATCACGGCCCCCGCCGGGTGCGGATCCGGGTCGCCGGGGGCAGGCCGGGCCCCTGCCGGAGACGCTTTCCCGCGACGGTGCCCGCGCACGGGGTGGGCGGCGTGTGCGTCGTGGGCGCGCGTTCCCAGCCCTCGGACTGCTGGTGCGACCGCTCGAGTTCGGGACGCGTCTGCGCAGGTCACAGAGGGTTGTGCGGGCGTAGCCTCGTTCTAGCGAGGCTGCGCGCTCACAGGGAGTCGAGGTAGGCGTGGGTGAACTCGGCCTCCATGGCGAGCAGGCGCTTGATCTGGTCCCCGACCGTCGCCTCGATCTTGCCGCCGATGACCGGGACGTTGACCTTGGTCTCGATGTGCACGTCGAACGAGCTGCCCTCGGCCGTCGGGGCGAGCTTCATCGTCCCGTTCGCGCCGGCGGGCAGGCCGGGCAGCCGGACCTCCACCGTGCCGTCGTAGGAGCCGTCGCGCGCCGGCGTCCAGGTCTCCCGCCGCTGGACGACGATGTCGCTCTTGAGGAACGAGCGGACCACGCCCGGCAGGTCCTTCTCGTCGAGCCCGTGCTTGAGCCGGTAACGCACCCCCGACTCGTCCGCGTCGTACTCCAGGATCTCGGCCCCCCGGCCGCCGATCTCCTTGAGCCGCCTGTTCAGGTAGTTCTGGTCGATCATGGCTGCGTAGACCGCGTCGACGGGGTGGGCGGACGTCGAGCGGTAGTCGATCGAGCGAGACATGGGCGGAGGCTACCGTCGTGGCCGTGCAGACACCCGTTCTCCCGGTGCCCCGCCCGGACGTGCCGCTCGCCCCGCTGACGACGCTGCGCCTCGGCGGCCCGGCCCGGCGCCTGGTCGAGGCCCCGTCCGCGGAGGCGGTGGTGGCGACGGTCCGCGCGGCGGACGCGGCGGGGGAGCCGGTGCTGGTGCTCGGCGGCGGGTCCAACGTGGTCGTCGCGGACTCGGGTGTGGAGGGCACGGTCGTGCTCGTCACCGGTACCGGGATCGCCACCGAACGTCGCGAGGACGGATCGGTGCTGGTCACGGTCGAGGCGGGCGAGGACTGGGACGCGGTCGTCGCGGCCACGGTCGCGGACGGGCTGGGCGGGCTGGAGTGCCTCTCCGGGATCCCCGGCCGGACGGGTGCGACGCCGGTGCAGAACGTCGGCGCGTACGGCGTGGAGATCGCCGAGCTCCTGGTCGACGTCGACCTCTACGACCGGCGCTCAGGCACCGTCCGCGCGCACGTCCCGGCCGCGAGCCTGGGCCTGGGCTACCGCACGAGCGTGCTGAAGAGCACGGGCTCCGCGATCGTCCTGCGCGTGCGGTTCTCGCTGCCGGGCGGCGCGGAGAGCATGCCGATCCGCTACGCCGAGCTCGCCCGCACACTCGGCGTCGAGCAGGGGTCCCGGGTGCCGGCCGGCGTCGCCCGCGAGGCCGTGCTGGCCCTGCGCCGGGGCAAGGGCATGGTCCTCGACCCCGGGGACCACGACACGTGGAGCGCGGGCTCCTTCTTCACCAACCCGATCCTCCGCGAGGGCACCGTCCCGGCGGCACCGGGCTGGCCCGCGGGGGACGGCCTGGTCAAGCTGCCGGCAGCCTGGCTGATCCAGCACGCGGGGTTCGGCCGCGGCCACGCCGGGCCCGGCGGCCGGGTCCGGCTCTCCACGAAGCACGTCCTCGCGCTGACGAACCGGGGGGCCGGCCGGACCGAGGACCTCCTCGGGCTCGCCCGCGAGGTGCGGGACGGCGTGCGGGACGCGTTCGGGGTCGAGCTGCATCCCGAACCGGTGCTCGTCGGGTGCGCGTTGTAGGGACACAGCGTGACGATCGGCACAGCGCCACCCGAACGGGAGAGGTGCGCCGAAACCGGCGGAGTCGCCGCGTAACCTCGCGAAGGCACCCGATTCCTCCCCCGGCGCGCGCAACCTCGCTCGCCCTCCGGACGTCCATCACCGGGGAGTCGGGCTCGTGGGGGAGAGAATGCGTCGTTTTCTGCTGATCCTGGCCGTGATCGCGGTCGGATCGCTCGGTGTGGTCACCGCGGCCACGGCAGCCGGTGGGAAGGATGGTTCCGCGAGCAGCGCGGCGCCGGCCCTGCTGGTTCCGGACGCGTCGGTGGCCTACCAGCCCGCGGCGGGGGCCGCGGACGTGAACCCGGCGTCGCCTGTCTCGGCGACCGTCGAGGACGGAACGTTCGAGCAGGTCTCGCTCACCGACGCCGACGGCAAGCCCGTGTCCGGCGCGCTGAACGCCGAGAAGACCGCGTGGACGGCGAGCGAGCCGCTGGGCTACGGCACGGACTACACCTGGACCGGGGTCACGAGCGGCGGGGACGGCGTGCAGGTGCCCGTCCAGGGCGGCTTCCGCACCGTCACCCCGAGCAAGGCCGTGCGCGGCGTGATCAACATCGGCGACGGCCGGACCGTCGGCGTCGCGGCGCCGATCGAGATCCAGTTCAACAGCCACGTCGAGGACCGGGCGGCGGTCGAGCAGGCGCTGCGCGTGCGGACGTCGACGCCGATCGAGGGCGCGTGGGGCTGGCTGCCGGCCGAGAACGGCGGCTCCCGTGTGCACTGGCGGCCGAAGGAGTACTGGCCGGCGAACACGGACGTGACGGTCACCGCCAAGCTCTACGGCGTCGCCTACGGCGGCGGGGAGTACGGCGCGGCGGACGTCGACAGCACGTTCCGGATCGGCCGCGCGCAGATCGTGAAGGCGGACGCGCGGTCGTTCCAGATGGTCGTCGAGCGGGACGGCAAGCAGGTCGCGAGCTACCCGGCCAGTTACGGCCTCGCGTCGGACCCGAACCGCAACACCCGCTCGGGCGTCCACATCGTCACCGAGAAGTTCACGGACAAGCGGATGATCAGCGCGCAGTACGGCTACGACGTCGTCGAGAAGTGGGCCGTGCGGATGAGCAACAACGGCGAGTTCATCCACGCCAACCCCGCCTCGACGGGCGCGCAGGGCTCGTCGAACGTCACCCACGGCTGCGTGAACCTGTCGATCGACAACGCGAAGGCCTACTACGACACCGCCCTCTACGGGGACCCGGTGGAGGTCACGGGCACCCCGGTCCAGCTCTCGTCGAAGGACGGGGACGTGTGGGACTGGACGCTGTCGTGGGACAAGTGGCGCCAGCTCTCGGCCCTTTGAGGAATGGTTCACGCTCCGCGAGCCCGGGTAGGGCTGAGGCATGAGCGAGATCGACAGTCGTCAGGTGTCCGAGGAGCGAGCCCGGACCCGCGCCGAGCCCTTGCCCGAGGAGCGGAGGGCGGAGATCCCCGGCGAGGACCACCGCGCCGAGGCCGAGGAGATCCTGGCCGAGTCCGAGGAGCGGGTGCAGGGCGCGGTCGCGGGCCGGGAGCCCCGGGACGCCGCGGACGAGCACCGGCGTTCGGAGGACACCGTCTGACCGACGTGGCCGGGCCGCGGGGCCCGGCCACGGTCAGCTCTCCCGGTAGGCCCGGCTCGCCGACGCCTGGGCCCGCGGCTTCAGGACGATCTGGTCGAGGTTCACGTGGGACGGCCGGGTCGCGGCGAACGCGATCACGTCCGCGACGTCCTCGGCCGTCAGCGGGGTGAGGCCCTTGTAGACGTCGTCCGCCTTCTCCTCGTCGCCGCCGAACCGGACCAGGGAGAACTCCGTCTCGACCATCCCGGGGCAGATCTCGGTGAGCCGGACCGGCTGGCCCAGGAGCTCCCCGCGCAGCGTCCGGTGCAGCATCGCCTGGGCGTGCTTGGCGCCGGTGTAGCCCGCGCCGTTGTCGTAGGGCTCGAGCGCGGCGATCGAGGTGACGGTGACGATGTGCCCGTCGCCGGAGGCGAGCAAGGCCGGGAGCAGGCCCTTCGTCACCCGCAGCGTGCCGATCACATTGGCCTCGAACATCCAGCGCCAGTCGTCCTCGTCCGCCTCGGCGACGGGTTCGAGGCCCTTCGCGCCGCCCGCGTTGTTCACCAGCAGCCGGCACTCGGGGACCGCGGCGACGAAGGCCGAGACGGAGTCGGGGTCCGTCACGTCGAGCCGCACCGCGGTGCCGTCGATCTCCCTGGCGATCTCGGCGCACCGGTCCACCCGGCGGGCGCCGAGGACCACGTTGAAGCCGGCCCGGGCGAGCGCGCGGGCGGTGGCCGCCCCGATACCGGAGCTGGCCCCGGTGACGACGGCGGTGGGACGGCCAGAATCGGTGGGCTCGCTCGCGGCGGTCATGGGTGCACCCTAGGCAACGACGCCCGGCCGAGCTGCAGAGTCTGTCCTAATCGAGCCCGCGCTGGGCCGTCCGCGACCCCCGCCGCGCCGCGGCGCGCTGCCAGCTGGACACACCCCAGCCGAGGGCGCCGAGCAGTGCTCCCGCGACGCAGGTGGCGAAGGCGACGCCGAGCGGGCGGCCCGTGGCGAGGTGCGCCACCAGCAGCACGACCATCCCGACGACCCACAGCGCGGTACCGGCGCCGACGACGACGCGGATGTCGTCCAGGCGGCGCGGGAGCGGGGGCGGGTCGATCACGGCGCCAGCCTACCGGGGCCGGGTCCGGCGGAGCACGGCCGGAGGTGACACGGTATGCGCGTGATCGAGCGCTTCTTCCGGCTCGCCGAGCGCGGCTCCACGGTTCCCCGGGAGCTCCGCGGCGGCCTCGTCACCTTCGTGACGATGTCCTACATCATCGTGCTGAACCCGCTGATCCTCGGCAGCTTCTCGGCCGCGGATCCGGGGGCCAAGACCGATGCGCTCGGCGCGATCCTGCCGGTCCCGCAGGTCGCGGCCGTCACCGCACTCGTCGCGGGCCTGATGACGATCCTGTTCGGCCTCGTCGCCAACCTCCCGTTCGCGATCGCCACCGGCCTGGGCATCAACACCCTGCTCGCGGTCACGATCGCCCCGCTGATGAGCTGGCCCGAGGCGATGGGCCTCGTCGTCATCGACGGCGTGGTGATCGTGCTGCTGGCGGCCTCCGGCTTCCGGACGGCGGTGTTCAACGCCGTCCCGGCCGAGCTCAAGACGGCCATCGCGGTGGGCATCGGGTTGTTCATCGCGCTGATCGGGCTGGTCGACGCCGGGTTCGTCACCCGGCTGCCGGACGCCGCGAACACGACCGTCCCCGTCGGACTCGGGATCAGCGGCTCGATCGGGTCCTGGCCCACGTTCGTCTTCGTGATCGGCCTGCTGATCACCGGCGTGCTCGTCGCCCGCGGGGTGCGGGCCGGGATCCTGGTCGGTGTCCTCGTCACGACGGTGATCGCGATCATCGTCGAGTCGATCGCGCACGTCGGATCGGCCGCGACGAACCCCAGGGGCTGGTCCCTGGCCGTGCCGACGCTCCCGGACCGCGTCGTCGAGCTGCCGGACCTCTCGCTCGTCGGCAACGTGTCGTTGGGTGCGTTCACCCGGCTGGACACCCTGACGGTGGTCCTGCTCGTCTTCACGCTGGTGCTGGCAAACTTCTTCGACGCGATGGGCACCATGACCGGACTCGGCCGGCAGGCCGGGCTCGTCAACCGGGACGGGCAGCTGCCGAACATCGGCCGGGCCCTGGTCGTCGAGGGGGCCGGGGCGATCGCGGGTGGCGCGGCGTCCGCGTCGTCGAACACCGTGTTCGTCGAGTCCGCCGCGGGCATCGCCGAGGGCGCACGGACCGGGCTCGCCAACATCGTCACCGGGCTGCTGTTCCTGGCGGCGATGTTCTTCACGCCGCTCTACTCCATCGTCCCGGTGGAGGCGGCGGCCCCGGCGCTGGTGATCGTCGGGGCGCTGATGTTCCGCCAGGTCGCGGAGATCGACCTGACGGAGCTGCGGTCGGCGATACCGGCGTTCCTCACGATCGTCGTCATGCCGTTCACGTACTCGATCGCCAACGGCATCGGTGCGGGCTTCATCAGCTACGTCGTGCTGGCGGCGGCGACGGGCGGGGCACGCAAGGTGCATCCGCTGATGTGGGTGGTCGCGATCGCGTTCGTGGGCTATTTCGCAGTCGGGCCGATTCGCTCGCTGACGGGAGGGTCGTTGTAGTAAGCTAAGTAAATCGTGAGTGCTGTCGTCGAAACCCCGGGCCCTGCTCCGTCGACGTCCGCCGAGTCCCCTCCCGGCATGTTCGCCTCCCTGCACGTGCCCAACTACCGGCTCTACGCCGGCGGACAGATCGTCTCGCTCGTCGGGACGTGGATGCAGCGGATCGCGCAGGACTGGCTGGTCCTCGACCTCACCGGCGGCAGCGCCACGGCGCTGGGGGTCGCGGCGGCGCTGCAGTTCGCCCCGACGCTGCTGCTCTCGTTGTGGGGCGGGGTGCTGGCGGACCGGGTGGACAAGCGCCGCGCCCTGATCCTGCTGCAGATCGCGATGGGGCTCTGCGCGCTCGCACTGGGCGTCACGGTGGTGACGGGCGTCGTCGCGCTGTGGCAGGTCTACCTGCTGTGTGCGCTGCTCGGCTGCTTCTCCGCGCTCGACGTGCCGGTCCGTCAGTCCTTCGTCTCGGAGATGGTGGGTCCGGCGCAGCTCGGCAATGCGGTCGCGCTCAACTCGCTGACGTTCAACCTCGCCCGGATCGCGGGGCCCGCGGTGGCCGGTGCGCTGATCGTCGCGGTCGGCACCGGCTGGGTGTTCCTGATCAACGCGGCGAGCTTCGCCGGCGTCGTCACCGGGCTGGTGCTGATGCGCACGGACCGGCTGTTCCGGTCGGAGCCCGTGCCCCGCGCTCCGCACCAGCTGCGCGACGGCCTGGCGTACGTCCGTAGCCGGCCGGAGATGGTCGCGGTGCTGGTGCTGGTCTTCCTGGTCTCGACCTTCGGGATCAACTTCTTCATGACCCTGGCGATCATGGCGCGCAACGTCTTCCACCGCGATGCCCAGGGCTACGGCCTGCTGACGACGCTGATAGCGGTGGGGTCGGTGATCGGGGCGACGCTCGCCGCCCGGCGGTCCGGACGGCCGCGGATCCGGCTCGTCGCGTCGTCCGGGCTGGCGTTCGGCGTCCTGCTGGTGGCGGCCGGGCTGATGCCGACGTACCTCAGCACCGGGATCGCGCTCGTCCCGGTGGGGCTCGCGGCGCTGACCTTCACGACGGCGGCGAACTCGGCGGTGCAGCTCTCGGCCGATCCGGCGATGCGCGGGCGCGTGATGGGGATCTACATGCTGCTGTTCCTCGGTGGGACGCCGCTCGGCGGACCGCTGCTGGGGATGCTGGCCGAGCGCTTCGGCGGACGCGCGCCGCTGGTGGTCGGCGGGGTGGTGACCGTGGTGTCCGTGCTGGTCGTCGCGCTGGTCCTGGCCTGCCGGATGGAGCCGTCGCCCCTGGCCCGGTTCAGGACCACCCGGTTCGGGAGGTTGACCGCGTAGGAAGGGTAGGCTAACTTCAGTCACGTCGCTTCGTGGTGGGAGCGGCGCGTCAGTTCGGGAAGGATCAGGGCCCCTGCCTACAGGCAGGGGCCCTGGTTCGTCCTCCGGGTGGTTCGGTGGCCGGCATCCAACGCGGCTCGGTGGGGTCAGCGCCGGCGGGTGAGGGCGACGCCGGCGAGGGCCAGGACGCCGCCGGCCAGGGCGAGGGCGGGCGGGGCCTCGCCGAGCAGGATCGCGGCCATGACGATCGTGATCGGCGGGACGCCATAGGTGGTGACGCCCAGCCGTCCCGCGTCCATCCTCGCCAGGGCGTAGGCCCAGGTGCTGAACGCGAGGGCGGTCGGGACCAGGCCGAGGTAGACCATGCCCGCCGTCGCCCCGGCCGGGGCGCTCGCCAGGTCCCGCACGAGGCCGCCTGCGTACGGCAGACACGCGAGCATCCCGATCGTGCAGGCCAGGAAGGTCACCTGCAGGCCCGGGAGGCGGCGCAGGACGGGTTTCTGCGTCAGCACCCCGATCGCGTACGTCACCGCGGCGACGACGCACAGCAGTGCGCCCACGAGGTCGGTGGCGTCTCCTGTCGCGGTCGCCGCCCCGATCAGGACGACCCCGGCGAACGCGACCGCCGCGCCGATCACCAGCCAGCGCGGGAACCCTTCGCCGAGCAGCACGCCGGCGAACAGGGCGATCAGGATCGGGCCGATGTTCACCAGCATGGCCGTCGTGCCCGCGTCCACGCGTTGCTCCGCGGCGTTCAGTGCGACGTTGTAGGCGGCGAACCAGGCCAGCCCGCAGAGCAGCAGGAGCGCCCACTCGCGGCGGGTCGGGGCGACCCAGTTTCGGCGGACGAGCAGCAGGAGGCCGAGCGCGACGGTCCCGACGGCGAGGCGGCCGAGGGCGAGCGGCCCGGGCTCGAACGCCCGGCCGACATAGCGGATCGCCACGAAGGCCGACGCCCACGCGAGCACGGTGATCGTGACGGCCGCGAGGGCGCTCCAGCGGTACCGGGACGCGAGTGCGGGAGCGGTCACGAAACGACCGTAGGCGGACGGGGCGGCACGGCGCGCACGATTTCTCCGCGAGAGGCTTGCGGATCAAGAGAAGGGTAGGCTAACTTCATCACGTCGCTTCGTGGTGGGAGCGGCGCGTCAGTTCGGGACGTGGGGTCCCAGCCGATCGGCTGGGACCCCATCCCTGTCTAGGACAGACCCTAAAGCCCGTAGATGCGCACCCAGTCCACGTCGAGCTTCACCTCGGCCGGCGTCGTGGCGTCCGGCCCATCGGCCCAGCCATCGCCGAACGGGCCGATGTCCTGCTGGATGGCCAGGTGCATCGGGCGCGGCGGGATCTGCTCCTTGTCCGTGGTCCGGAACGTCTCCTGGCCGTCGATGAAGCCCGCGACGTGGTCCGGCGTCCACTCGACGGCGTAGGTGTGCCACTGGGTGAAGTCCCCGGGCACGGTGACGCCGGTCTGGCTGTTGTCCTTGCCGTAGTGCAGGACGAAGTGGGTCTCGGTGCGGTCGCCCTTCGGCTGCTCCATGAAGTCGATCTCGCCGCCGCGCGGGAAGTCCTCCGCATCCGGCCAGAGCAGGATCACGGCGCTGTAGCCGTTCCCGACCTGGGTACGCGCCCGCACCTCCCAGCGGCCGTACTGCTGGCCCCTGCCCCACGCCATCCCGGCCGACCTCAGGCCGCGGCTCGTGATCGTCATGACGCCGTCCGCGACCGTGATGTTCTTCGGGTCGTGCCGGCCGACGCCACCGGTGGTCTTCCCGGTGTAGGTGTTCCAGAGCGACTCGTCGAGCGCGCCGCCGTCGAACTCGTCGTGCGCCGTCAGGGGCCAGTTGTTCTTCACCGCGGCTTCGTCGCCCGAGCGGGCGCTCGGGTCCAGGGTCGCGACGCCGCCGGGGCGGACGGGGTCACCGGGGTCGTGCGGTGCGCTCGGGGCCCCGGCGGTGGTCGTCGTGATCGGGCGGCGCTCCTGCGAGGTCGACGAGGTGCGGCCGTAGCTGATCACGGCGGTCAGGACGCCCGCGAGGGCCACGATCGACACGATGGACAGCACGATCGTCCAGACACGGCGGGGGCCGGGCGGGGGCTCGGGGTCCGGTGACGGTGTCGGAGGGGTGAGCTGATCTGTGCCCGGCACGTGATCCCCCAAGGGTGATCGAGGTGGAGGGGCTCACCGTAGGGAACGGATTCTGTGCCGACGCTGAGAGGGTCAGCCGGCCTCGCCCTCCTGCCGGGTACGGGCCTCGTCCTGGTTCCGCACGCCGGCCTGGTCCCGGCCGTCGTCCCGGGTCTGCCCGCCGTCGTTCCGGGTGCCGCTGGACCGGCTGTCGTCGCTGGGCCGGTCGACGGTGCTCGATCCGGAGCCGCCGTCGAGGGAGTACTGACGGACCCAGTCGACGTGTTCGAGGCCGCCGCCGCCCGCGGAACCGTCCCCGGGGAAGTAGTCGAGCTGGATGCAGAGGTGCATCGGGCCGGGCGGGAGGATCCCGGTGTCCGTGGTCTCCCACCACTGCTCGCCGTCGACGTACGCGGTGACCCGCTCGGGAGTCCACTCCACAGCCCAGTTGTGCCATTCGGTCGCGTCGATGTCCAGGCTGCCGTGGACCTGGGAGTTGTCCTCGCCGTAGTGCAGGAAGATGTCGGTCGACTGACGGTCGGGGTCGCCGATCTCCATGAAGTCGATCTCCCCGCCGACCGGGAAGTTCTCCGCGTCCGGCCACAGCAGCAGCAACGAGTGGTAGGCGTCCGCGCTGGCGGGGGACTTCACACGGGCCTCCCAGCGGCCGTACTTCTGCCCGGGGTTCCACGCCATGCCGGAGGTGTTGCCGTCCTCGTCCCCGGTGATCGTCATGATGCCGTCCTGGAGGGACACCGCGTCCGGGGTGCGACGTCCCTTGCCGGCGTGGCCGGGGCCGTCGTAGATCGACCACTGGTCCATGCCGCCGTCGAAGTCGTCCTCCCGGTCGGGGGCGCCCCAGCCGAACCGCTCGGCGGCGGTGGTGCCCTGCCCGGTGGTGTCGCTGCTCGCGGCACCGGCGCTGCTCGTGCCGGAGCTGCCGCTGCTCGGGGTGCCGTTGCCCGCGGAACCGCGTGCGGAGGAGTCGTCCGCATCGATGGGCGAGGCGCCGGTGCTTCCGGAATCCGAGCGGTCGTTGCCTGAGCCATCAGCGCTGGAGTTGCCGGAGCTGCCGGAGCCGCCGGAGCGAGAACTGCCGGAGCTGGAACTGTCGGGCCCCGAGCCGGCGGAGTCCGAGCCGCCAGAGCTGGAGTCGGCCGAGCCGGAGCTGCTCTCGTCGGGGCTGTCCGATCCAGCGCTGTCCGGTCCAGCGTTGCCCGAGTCGGAGCTGCCCGAGCTGGAACCGCCCGAGCCCGAACTGCCGGCCCGGGAGCGGGACGATGTGGCGGAACGTTCAGGTGCGGGCACGACGAGGACGTCCCCGTCATGGTAGGTGTCGCCCGAGCCCGAGCCCGAGCCCGAGCCCGAGCCCGAGCCCGAGCCCGAGCCCGAGCCCGAGCCCGAGCCCGAGCCCGAGCCCGAGCCTTGGCCGGCTCCTGACCCGGTCCCGGCCCCGGTGCCGGATCCGCTCTCGGAGCCGGTCCCGGTTCGAATGCCGGCGCCGGCCTCGGACCCGGAGCTGGTTCCCGTCCCCGATCCCGTCCAGGAGCGCACGCGAGAGCTCCTGCCGCCGACCGAGCCCGACTCCGTGCCGGATTCCTGCTCCGATCCCGAGTCTTGTCCCGTATAGGTCCCGGAGCCCTGATCGGAGCCCTCGGTGTCCGCCGACGCCCGGCCGTCGCGCCCGGGCCCGGAGCTGTGCCCGCCCCTGCCCGGATGCCCGCTCGGCGTGTGCTCGTAGCTGCTGGCGCGGCTCGCGGCCGTGCTGACGGTCGCCGGGGCCACCTCGGATCCGTCCTTCGCCACGACCCCGACGACCGCGGCTGTCACCAGCAGCCCGGCCGCCACCCCGGCCACCAGGTAGCGGCGCAGCAACCTCTCGACGTCGATCATCAGGTTCTCCGGTTCGGGGGTGTCACGGCGCGAAGCTCACGTGGACGTGGTCGAAGTGCCCGCCGGTCGCGTCGTGGACGTCGTAGACGCTGCTGCGGTACGCCCGCCCCCACCCGCCGGAGTCGGTGACCGACGGGTCCCAGTAGCGGCCCTGCCAGATCAGGTACGAGACGCGCAGCGGGCCGGCGTTCGCCCGCAGCCACTCCGCGAGCCGCCAGCCGTTCGCCAGCTCCCGGCCCTGCGGGAACCTGCCGCCGGTGGTCGGGAACAGGTCGCAGGCCCGGCCGCGCGGGTGATCGCTCGACGGGTTCCAGGCGTGCGCGTCCCAGCAGCTCGCCGTGTGCACGACCGGGCCGCCCTGCAGGGACCCGAACGCCGTGGTGACGGCGTCGAGCCCGTGCCGGGCGACGCCGGTGAGGCAGCCACGCCCGCTCGTCGGATCCGTACCGGTGCAGCCGGCCGGACCGCCGCCCCACGGTCGCGCGGCCGCCGGAGGCGCCGTCGACGACGCGATCCGCGGTGCGACGACCTGCGGGACCGGTGGGGGCCGGTCCGCCGCCGCGTGCCTCGCGAGCCCGGTCGAGTGGCCGAGATAGGTCCTCGCGCCGGAGAGATGGTCCGGGACGGCCTCCGGTTCGGCCTCCCGCCCGGCGAGCGGAAGGTCCGCCGTCGCCGGCAGGCCACCCGTCGCCGCGCGCAGCGGCGGGCAGACCCACGGCGTGACGCCTCGGAGATCCGCCGCGACGGACGAGGCGAGCGACGAGGGCCAGCGAGAACCGCCGGCGCCGACCCAGGTCTGCTCGACGGCGGCGAGCAGCCCGGACCCGGGCGGCTCGCCGCTGCCCTGGACGACCCGGGCGATCGGCAGGTTCTCCGGGCACAGGGAGGCCATGAGCCCGAGCAGCGGGACGGAGGCGGCGGGGGGCACCTCCGCGTGCGCCGGGGCGGCGCCCGCGAGCATCGCCACCGGCAGCAGACACCCCGCGAGAACGGAGGCGAGCGCCGCCCGCACCGGAGTCCGGAGGGGTCGCAAGGACGTGCGCACGGGTCACCTCGACCGCCGCCCGGGCGTCATCGCCGGGCTCCGTTCACGGCGGGCAGCGCCGGCGGCCGCGAGCCGGTGGCCGGTGTGGCCAGGATCCGGATGCCGCGGACGGGCCGCAGCCCCGGGACGACCGCCTCGGGCTCGTCGGGCGGCACCGTGGCGTGAGGCCCCGCGGCCGGCAGCGCGGTGAGCGGCCTCGGGGCCGGCCGCGCCGGCGGGGCAGCGACGAGCGCGCGCGGCGCCGGAGCGCTCAGCCGGCCGGAGTCCGCGACCGCCCGGGCAAGCCTCCCGATTGCCGTGGCGTACGCCCGGACCGGCCGCGGCAAGGTCTCCCGCTGGGTCCCGAGCAGGTCCGTGACCTCGGCGTACGGGTCGTCGAGCTCGAGCCAGCGGGTGACCATCGGCAGCTCGACGACCGCGCTCCAGCCGGGCCCGGTCTCGGCCAGCAGCGCGGCGATGCGTCCCCGGCGGCTCGGCCCGCAGGTCACGGCCAGTACCGGCGGCGGCCCCCCGCCGAGCATCACGGACATCCGGCCGGCGCGGTTCAGGGACTCCGCGGTGCCCCGGCAGACCACGACGTCCGCGCTCCCGATCTCGATCCCGCCGTCCCGCGCGTGCAGGGCCAGCGCGACGGTCGACGCGCCGACACCGCCGGACACCCCGGCGACCACCGGGATCCTGAAGCCGCTCATGACAGCCCTCCGGGCCCCTCGTCGAGGTCCTCCTCGCCGGCGTCGACGACGAGCCGCTCGCCGTCGACCGCGATCCCGATGCTGATCCGCACCCAGTGGCTGGGCAGGCTCCGCCAGCCCCGGGCGGTGGGGGCGGGCGCCGCCGCGGGCACGCCGGCGACGCCCGCCTCCACGTCGACCGGGACCCCGCCGCGCTCACCGACGGAGCGGTAGGGCGTGACCCGGACCCGGACGTCCACCAGCAGCCGGCCGCAGCCGTCCGGCCGGACCAGTCCCGGGAGCGCGAAATCCGCGCGCTGCCGTCCCGCGCCGTCCCAGCCGAGGTTCACCGGGCAGGACCGGCGCAGGTAGTCCGCGAGGACGAGCGCGCGGCGGCCCGGGTCCTCCTCGTCCCAGGACAGGTAGTCCGACGCGAACGCCGCGGCCAGCGCGGCGGCCTCGGCGGGATGCGGCACGGGCTCGGGCGCCGGGGTCTCCACCCGCCGCTCGACGACCGGGGCCCACGGGGCCGAACCCGGTCCCGTCGGGCCGTAGGGGGCGGGGGGCACCGGCGGGAAGCCGAACGGGTCCGTCAACGGGTCCTCTCTCGGGTCCGGGCCCAGCAGGTCCTCGGCGCGGCGCGCCGGACGCGCGTAGCGGGTGGCGGTTCCCGACCCGCGGGCCCACCCGTCGTCGCCGGGAGGCACACGCGGGTCGGGACCGCCGGGGCCGGGATCGGGGCGGCCGAACAGACGGAAGGGCACGGGGCTCACCGGCCCTTCGTCGGGCCGGGAGCTGCGGGTCGATCGGGCATGGCTCCCCCGTCTGCGGGCGCGCCGGCTCACCCGTACGGCTCCGGGAGCCGGACGGGCGGAGCAGGCACGAGAGCCCGGCACGGGGCCGGGGATCGGTGTGGGCGGGCGCGTAGGGACGTGGCCGCCGTGTGGGACGGGAGGAACCCTAGGAACCGCGGGGCCGGTCCCGCGGGGAAACGGGAAGACCGTTCACCATCGCGAACGAGGTGGGTCGAGCCCGCCGGTCAGGCGGGGAGCTTCCAGGTGTGCACCGGCTCGTTCGCCTCGGACATCGCCACGTACCGCTCGAGCATCCCCAGGAGCGCCTTCTCCCGGCTCGCGCCCCGGTTCTCCAGGGCGGCGACCGTGTCCAGCTGCCAGCCCGCCGAGGTGCGCCGGGTGACGCAGCGCCGCTCGATGACATTGAGGTAGCGGTCGCGGACCGCCGCGCTGACGCCCCAGCGCGTCAGGCCCTCGTGGGCCAGGGGGAGCAGCTTGCGCAGGGTCAGTTCGTCGGGTCGGATCCAGCCGGTACCGGGCCAGTAGAGCGGGGCCTCCATGCCGTGCTTGGCCGCCGTCGTGAAGTTCTCCTCCGCCGCCTGGAAGGACATCGAGTGCCAGAGCGGCTCGTCCGCCTCCACCAGCACGCGGAGCAGGCCGTAGAAGAACAGCGCGTTCGCGACCATGTCGACCGCGGTCGGCCCGGACGGCAGCACGCGGTTCTCCAGCCGGATGTGCGGCTGCCCGTCCGCCACGTCGTAGACCGGGCGGTTCCAGCGCCAGATCGTCCCGTTGTGCAGTTTGAGCTCGTCGAGCTCGGGGACGCCGCCCGCGCGCAGCACGGCCATCGGGTCGGTGTTCCCGGTCATCGGCATGATCCCGGGGAAGTACCGGGCGTTCTCGGTGAACAGGTCCAGCACGGAACCGATCCAGCGCTCGCCGAACCACACCCGGGGCCGGACGCCCTGGTTGCGCAGCTCGACCGACCGTACGTCGCAGGCCTGCTTGAACAGCGGGATCCGGGTCTCGGCCCAGAGCCGGCGGCCGAGCAGGAACGGCGAGTTCGCGGCGAGCCCGAGCTGGACGCCCGCGAGGCACTGCGCGGCGTTCCAGTACGCCGGGAACTCCGCGGGCGAGAGCTGCAGGTGCAACTGCATCGACGTGCACGCCGCCTCGGCGACGATGGACTCGTAGTCCGCCGTGAAGGTCTCCGGCGGGACGGCGTGCAGGTTCGCCGGATCGTCGCCCGCGATCTCGATGTGGATCGGCTCGCCGCGTGCGGTCAGGACCTGCTCGTTCAGCACGGTGTAACGTCGGTCACTCGACAGCGACTCCGGCACCATGTGCTGCGTCTGCAGCGTCGGCAGGATCCCGATCATCACCACCTGCGACGCGCAGTCGCTGGCCTTCGCCCGGGCCACGGCGAGGTTGTCCAGGAGCTCGTGTTCGAGATGCCGCCACTGATCACCGGGCAGTGGGCGCGGGGGGAGGTTGAGCTCGAGGTTCCAGCGGCCGAGTTCGGTCTGGAACTCCGAGGCGCCGATGGCGTTCAGGACGTCCCGGCCGGTCATCGCGGGGGAGAGGTCGTCGTCGACCAGGTTCAGCTCGACCTCGATCCCCGTCATGGGGTCGTCCTCGGCGAACGGGTGCTCCCGCAGCATCGTGGCCAACGCTTCCAGGCACCGTTGCACCTTGGCCCGATATCGCTGGCGTTCCCGTCGACTGAACCGGGTCCGGTCGACGTCCTGGCCCATGCGTGAGCTGCCTCCTTGCTTCCGGATGTCCGGCCTCCGTCACCGGCCTGACCGGCGCCGGTCGGGCGGCTATCCACCGTGTCACATCGCCGAGCGGTCCGGTACCGGCTGAAAGGGCTACCCCGCGCGACGAGCGGCCGCCGACCTGGGTCGATCGGCACCTGGGATCATCAACTCGTGGCCACCATCACCGCGATCCGGGACCCTGCGGACCCCCGGCTGGACGACTACCGGGACCTCACCGTCGCCGACCGGCGGCCGGACCGGCCCGGCGGCCGCGGGATCGTCATCGCCGAGGGCGTCGTCGTGGTGCGCCGGCTGATCGACTCGCCCTACCCGGTGCGCTCCCTGCTCGGGGTCCCGCGGCGGCTCGCCGAGCTCGAGGACGACCTCGCCGCGCTCGACGTCCCGGCGTACGAGGCGGACGCGGACACCATGGCGACGACGGTCGGTTTCCACCTCAACCGCGGCGTGCTCGCCGTGGCGGACCGGGCCGAGGCGCCGGACGTCGCCGCGCTGGCGCGCACCGCACGGGTCCTGGCCGTCTGCGAGGGCGTCAACGACCACGAGAACCTCGGCTCGCTGTTCCGCAACGCCGCGGCCCTGGGCGTCGACGGGATCCTGCTCGGCCCACGCTGCTCGGACCCGCTCTACCGGCGCAGCGTCCGCGTCTCGATGGGGCACGTCCTGCGGGTGCCGTTCGCGACGATCCCCGAGCCCTGGCCCGCGTCGCTGGACGTCCTGCGGCAGGCCGGGCTGCGCGTCGCGGCGCTCACCCCGGCCGCGGACGCGGTCCCGCTCTCCGCCGCCGGCCTGTCCGGCGAACGGGTGGCATTGCTCGTCGGCGCGGAGGGCCCGGGGCTCAGCACGGAGGCGTTGCAGGCCGCTGACCTGCGGGTGAAGATCCCGATGGCCTCCGGGGTCGACTCTCTCAATGTCGCAACGGCCGCCGCGGTGGCCTTCCATGCGGTGGCGCCTTCCGTAACCTGAGAGCGTGCACCTCGCTGATGGGGGACAGGTGGTGCTCGGCGAAAAGCGGCCGGGCGACTCCGTGCTGCCCCCGGAACTCGAGGACTCGCTGCGCGAGTGGGGCGCTGTCGCGTCGACCGTCGCGCTGCGGGCGGGGCCGGTCGAGCAGGACCTCGTCCGACGGCGGGGCCGCCAGCTGGCGGGCCGCGTCTCGGACGTCCTGGGCCGGCCCGTCGAGTACGTGGATCCGGTGACCGGCGGGATCGACGTCGTCCACGGGCCGAACACGGGCCCGCTCGCCGGGCTCCCGCTCGTCGCGGAGCATCGGGCGCGGGCGGAGTCCGCGGAACCGACCCCCTGGGCGACGGGCCTGACGGTCGCGGTGTTCTTCGCCGTCCTCGCGGCGGTCGGGGACATCGCGCTGAGCCGGGCGTTCGGGACGGCCTTCGGTGCTCTCTGGGTGCCGGCGAACGTGATGGTGGTGCTCGGCCTGGCCCCGTCGATGTGGATCGCGCGGCGGATGCCGTTCTGGCGCTGGATCGCGCTGGGGGCGGCGGTGGGGCTCGGTGCGGCCTGGGTCTGCCTGATCCTCACCGCGCTCCTCTGAGCGGCCCTGGTCGCCTGCCGTGCGCTGACGTGACGGACTCCGGCCGACGTGTGGGCTCGCCGCGAGGTGCCGGGCGATCCGGGGCTCGGTCAGCGTTTGCGGTACAGGGCGGCCATCACGGGCCGGTATGTACCGCGGCCGCGATCAACCTCGTGCTGATCACCGTTCCTGACGGGCCATCCGTGGCCGGTGAGGGGTCGCGGGCGGCGATCGAGCAAGCACCCGAGGCCGGGACAGCACCCGACCCGCGCTCCGGAGCCGGATCGCGGGTCGGGTGGGTGGTTCAGCGCTGGCCGCGGACGCCCAGCAGGACCTCGTCCCAGGAGGGCATGACGGGCTTGCCCTTCTTGGTCCGCTTCGGCGGCGCGGGCGGGGCCTGCTCCGCCGCGGGCTTCTCGGCAGCAGGCTTCGAGGTAGGGGCTGCGGTGCTCGGGGTCTCAGGGGCAGGTGTCTCAGGGGCAGGTGTCTCAGCGGCAGGTGTCTCAGCGGCAGGGATCCCGGGGGCAGGGATCCCGGGGGCAGGGGCCTCGGCGGCAGGGCTCGCCTCGGCCTCTGCCGCCGTTGCCGGGGCTGGCTCGGAGCCCGTCACCGCGGTCGGCTCGGAGCTGGTACCCGTCGCCGGGGTCGGCGCCGAGCCGGCCGCGGCTGCCGGAGCCCCTTCGGAGATCGTCGCTGCTGGAGCCTGCTCGGAACCGGTGGCCGCTGAAGGAGTCGGCTCGGGGCTCGCCGCCGCGGCGGGCTTCTCCCCCGGAGTGGGGTCGGCCTCCGGGAGGTCCGGCTGAACACCCGCAGGCTTCGCCACCGGCTGATCGCCCGTCGCCGTCGTCGCCGGCTGATCGCCCGGCGCGGAAGTGTTTGCCGCCTGAGCACCCGAGGAGGAGCTGTCGGCGGGCTGGTCGGTCTCCGCCGCCTCGCTCTGCGCGTCTGCGGCAGCCGTGGGTGCCGCCGCCCGGTTCCATGCCGGCGCTCCCGCGGTCTCGTCGCGCGTCTCCTCCGCCGAAGCGGATTCGGGTTCCTCCACCGGCGACGGCTCCGGGCGGCGCGGTGCCGGCGGCGGGCGCCGCTGCTCCGGCGTGACCGACCGGGAACGGGTGTCCGAGCCGCCCAGCGGCCGCTCGCGCACGCCCATGCCGGAGGCTGCGCGAACCATCTCGGCCCGCGCCTGCTCGGAGTGCCAGCGGTCCTGCTCCTCCTCGGCGCGGGCGATGTCGATCACCGGGCCGACGGTGCGCAGCGGGCGTTGCGGCAGGCCCTCGACCAGATCGGAGGCGTGCTCGTCGAGCGCGGTGACCGTGCCGCCGTGCGCCCCGGGCTGGAACGTCCAGTGCGCCCGGATGTCCGACCGGCCCGCCCGCCAGCTGAGCGCGACGACCCACTTGCCGTCCTCGCCCTTCCAGGAGTCCCAGTCCGCCTCGGTGTGGTCCTGCCCGCGAAGCCCGAAGGTGTGCGCGACGGTCTCCCCGAGGGTCCGGACGTCCGGCCCGTCGCTCCGCACGGGATGCGCGGCCCGGGCGACCTCGGCCGTCCGGGTGCGCTCCAGCAGCACCGGGTAGGCGAAGCGCTCGATCTTCTGGGCGGGTACCCCGGCGGCCGAGGCGACCTGCTCCACGGACGCCCCGGCCCGGATCCGGGCTTGGATCTCACGTGGTCGCAACTGGCTCTCCAACTCGATCGCGATCTGTCCGAGCCGGGTGAGGTCACCGCGCGCGGCGGCCCGCAACTGCTCGTCGGCCGGGACCGTGAAGCGTTCGCGGCGCCCGGGGTCCTCGAGGACGACCGAACCGTCCTCGGTGATCCCGACGACCCGCAACGCCCGCATCGAGGCCTCCCCGCTGTCTCACGTCCCCGTCCGGGTGACGGTAGATGCCGATCCGTGTCCGACGGGTGAGGCGCGCCGGGACCGGATTCCCCTGGTGAACGGGGTGTGTCCGGCCTGCGACGCGTCCGGCTCCACCGGCGTTCGGCAGAGAGTTGCACGGAGTCGACCACTTGGTAAAGCTGAGACCCATGTTACGGATGTGACTACAGCGCGTCATCCCTCTCCGGATCACGGACCGGATACGACGGCGGCCGGGCCGCCCGAAGGCAGACCCGGCCGCGTCGAGGGGGTAGGTCAGCCGAGGCGCTCGACGACCCAGTCGATGCAGGTGGTGAGCGCCGAGACGTCCGCCGGCTCGACCGCCGGGAACATCCCGATCCGCAGCTGGTTGCGGCCCAGCTTGCGGTAGGGCTCGGTGTCCACGACACCGTTGGCGCGCAGCACCTTTGCGACGGCGGCGGCGTCCACCGAGTCCGCGAAGTCGATCGTGCCGACGACCTGCGAGCGGTGCGCCGGGTCCGCGAACGGCGAGGTGTACTCGGTCTTCTCGGCCCAGGAGTAGAGCCGGTCCGAGGAGTCCTTGGTGCGGGCGACGCAGGCGTCCAGGCCGCCGAGGCCGTTCATCCAGTCGATCTGCTCCGCGAGCATCAGCAGCGTCGCGACGGCCGGGGTGTTGTAGGTCTGGTCCTTCGCCGAGTTGTCGACGGCCGTGGCCAGCGACAGGAACGGCGGGATCCAGCGCTCACCCTGCGCCAGCTCGGCGACCCGCTTCAGCGCGGCCGGGCTCATCAGCGCGATCCAGAGCCCGCCGTCGGACGCGAAGCCCTTCTGCGGGGCGAAGTAGTAGGCGTCCGCCTGGGTGATGTCGACGGGCAGGCCGCCGGCGCCGGACGTCGCGTCGATGACGACGAGCTGGCCGTCGATCGCCGCCTCCGGGCGGACGACCGGCACCGAGACGCCGGTGGAGGTCTCGTTCTGGGCCCAGGCCAGCACGTCGCAGGAGGCGTCCGCGGTGGGCGCGGGTGCGGTGCCCGGCTCCGACGAGACGATCACCGGGTCCGCCAGGAACGGCGCGCCCTTGGTGGTGTCCGCGAACTTGGAGGAGAACTCGCCGTAGGCCAGGTGCAGGGAACGCTCGCGGACGAGGCCGAACGCGGCGGCGTCCCAGAAGGCGGTGGACCCGCCGTTGCCGAGGACGACCTCGTAGCCGTCCGGCAGGGAGAACAGCTCGGACAGGCCCGCCCGGACCCGGCCGACGAGCGACTTGACCGGCTTCTGGCGGTGCGAGGTGCCCATGTAGGTGGCGCCGGACTCCGCGAGCGCCGCGAGCTGCTCGGGGCGGACCTTGGACGGTCCGCATCCGAAGCGCCCGTCGGTGGGCAACAGGTCGGCGGGAATCTGCAGATCGGTGCTGGTCGACGCGGTCACGGAGCCCAGTGTCGCAGCCGCCCCCGACCGCCGCTGCCACCGGCCCGGTGACATCGGCCGTCAGGCGCTCGCCGGCACCCGGAACGAGCGCCGGTAGGCGAGGGGTGACATCCCGATCGCCGCGTGCAGGTGCTGGCGCAGCGACGCCGTGCTGCCGAAGCCCGCGCGGCCGGCGATCCCCTCGACGGGCAGGTCCGTCGTCTCCAGCAGGCGGCGGGCCAGCTCCACGCGGCGGGTGGTGAGCCAGCGGGCGGGGCTGAGGCCCGTCTCGGCGCGGAAGCGGCGGGTGAAGGTCCGGACGCTCATCGCGGACCGGGTCGCGAGCTCGTCGAGGGAGAGGGGTTCGCCGAGGTGCTCGAGGGCCCAGGTGCGCGCGGCCGCGGTGCTCGCGCCCGCCGGCTCGGGCACGGGTTGCTCGACGAACTGGGACTGCCCGCCCTCCCGCCAGGGCGCGACGACGCTGCGCCGGGCGACCGTGGCGGCGACCTCCGCGCCGTGGTCGCGCCGGACGAGGTGCAGCAACAGGTCGATGCCGGCGGCGTTGCCCGCGGAGGTGAGCACGTCCCCGTCGTCGACGAACAGGACGTCCGGATCCAGCTCGACCTGCGGGTACAGCGCCCGGAACCGGTCGGTGTGCAGCCAGTGCGTGGTGGCGGGGCGGCCGTCGAGCAGGCCGGCGGCCGCGAGGACGAACGCGCCGGTGCAGATCGAGACCACCCGGCCGCGCTCCGCTGCGCCCCGCAGGACGCCGGCGAGCTCGGGCGAGATCGACCCGTCGGCCATCTGCGGGCCATCGTTGTGCCCGGGGACGATGAGCGTCTCCGCGGTCCCGACGATCTCCGGCCCGTGTTCGGGCAGCACCGAGTAGCCCGCGGACGTGCGGACCGGGCCGCCGTCGAGAGTCGTGACGCGGACCCGGTAGAGCGGCTCGCCGTGCGGCCCGGCCGCGCCGCCCAGCAACTTGTGCGGCAGCCCCAGCTCGAACGCGATGACCCCCGGTAGCGCCAGCACCGCCACCTGATGACGTGATGTGCGCCTCGGCATGGCCGGATTCTTGCACAGTATGTCTGTCCGGCCACTTCCGTCGCCCCGCTCGCGCGGGCGATGCTGTGCCGGTGACCGAACTCGACACCATGGACGTGGCGCCACGCCGGGACCGGCGGGTCCACCCGGCCTGGTGGGCCGCGGCCGCCACGTTCCTCGCCCTCATCGGCGCGGCGGGCTTCCGCTCGACGCCCGGGGTGATGGTCGAGCCCCTCCACGACGAGTTCGGCTGGTCCATCGGCACGATCTCGGTCGCGCTCGCGGTCAACCTCGCGCTGTTCGGGATCACCGCGCCGTTCGCCGCGGCGCTGATGGAGCGCTTCGGCATCCGGCGGGTGGTGGCGAGCGCGCTCGTCCTCGTCGCCGTCGGCAGCGGGCTGACCGTCTTCATGACGGCGTCCTGGCAGCTGGTGATGCTGTGGGGCGTCGTCGTCGGCATCGGGACCGGCTCGATGGCGATGGCCCTGGTGGCGACGGTCGTCGGGCGCTGGTTCGTGGCCCGCCGCGGCCTCGTCTCCGGCATCCTCACGGCGGCGAACGCGACCGGGCAGCTGATCTTCCTGCCCGCGATCGCGAACATCGTGGCGAGCGGCGGCTGGCGCGCTGCGGCGCTGACCGTCAGCGGCGCGGCACTGGTCGTCGTGCCGATCGTGCTGCTTTTCCTCCGGAACCGGCCCGCCGACGTCGGCGAGCTGCCCTACGGCGGGAGCGAGGCGGACGTCGTCGAGCCGCTGCGGTCCGGGGCCGCCAAGCTGGCGATCACCACGCTCGTCGCCGCCGCCAGGAACCGGACGTTCTGGCTGCTCGTCGCCGGGTTCTTCGTCTGCGGGGCCACGACCAACGGGCTGATCCAGTCCCACTTCGTGCCGGCCGCCCACGACCACGGCATGCCCGCGACGACGGCGGCGAGCCTGCTGGCGATCGTCGGGATCTTCGACCTGGTGGGGACGATCTTCTCCGGCTGGCTGACCGACCGTTACGACCCGCGGGTCCTGCTCGCCGTCTACTACCTGCTGCGCGGGGTGTCGCTGGCGCTGCTGCCGCCGCTGTTCGGCGCGGACGTCGACGCCAGCATCTTCGCGTTCATCATCTTCTACGGCCTGGACTGGGTGGCCACGGTGCCGCCGACGATGGCGCTGTGCCGGTCCGCGTTCGGGGCGTCTGCACCGATCGTGTTCGGCTGGGTGTTCGCCTCGCACCAGCTGGGCGCGGCGTTCGCGGCGCTGGTCGCCGGGCTGGTGCGGGACGCCCTGGGCAGCTACGACGTCGCGTGGTTCGGCGGGGCGGTGCTGTGCGGGCTCGCGGTGGTGGCGTCCCTCGCCATCCGGAAGGCTCCGCGCAAGCCCGCGCCGCTCCCGGCCTGAACCGCAGCTCAGGCCGGGTCGTGCGGGTGGAACCTCGCCGGAACGAGGTTCCACCCGCACAGGGTCAGCCGGAGACCAGGTCCCAGCCCTCGACGTCCTGCGGCTTCCGCGGGCCCGGGCCGATGTACTGCGCGGACGGCCGGACCAGCTTGTTCTCCAGCTTCTGCTCCACGATGTGCGCGGACCAGCCCGCGGTCCGGGCGCTGGTGAACATCGCCGGCATCATGTGCGGCGGCACCTGGGCGAAATCCAGGATCACCGCGGCCCAGAACTCGACGTTCGTCTCGATGGGGTGGTCCGGGCGGCGCTCCCGCAGGATCTTCAGCGCGGCCTGCTCGAGCCCGGCGGCCACCTCGAAGCGCGGCGCGTCGAGCTCCTGGCAGGTGCGGCGCAGCACGCGGGCCCGGGGGTCCTCGGCCCGGTAGACCCGGTGCCCGAAGCCCATGAGCTTCTCCTTGCGGTCCAGGATGCCCTTGACCAGCGCCTCTGGGTCCCCGGTCCGCTCCACCTCGGCGATCATCGGCAGCACCCGGGCCGGCGCGCCGCCGTGCAGCGGTCCGGACATCGCGCCGATCGCCCCGGACAGGGACGCCGCGACGTCCGCGCCGGTGGACGCGATGACCCGCGCGGTGAACGTCGAGGCGTTCATGCCGTGCTCGGCCGCGGAGACCCAGTAGGCGTCGATGGCCCGCACGTGGGCGGGGTCCGGCTCGCCGCGCCAGCGCACCATGAACCGTTCGGTGATCGTCTTCGCCTCGTCGATCCGCGCCTGCGGCACGGCCGGGACACCGATCCCGCGAGCCGACTGCGCGACGTAGGACAGCGCCATCACCGAGGCCCGGGCCAGCTGGTCCCGCGCCTCCTCGACGGAGGTGTCCAGCAGCGGCTGATAGCCCCAGTGCGGCGCCAGCATGGCCAGCGCGGCCTGGACGTCCACGCGGACGTCACCGGTGTGCACGGGGATGGGGAACGGCTCCGCCGGTGGCAGGCCCGGCCCGAACCGGCCGTCGACGAGCAGGGCCCAGACGTTGCCGAACGACACCGCCCCGACCAGGTCCTCGATGTCGACTCCGCGATACCGCAGGGCGCCGCCGTCCTTGTCCGGCTCGGCGATCTGCGTGCGGAACGCGACGTGCCCCTCGAGGCCGGACTTGAAGCCCGGCGGCGGCGGGGGTACGTCGTGTGCGTCGGGGACGGACACCGGCATCTCCTCTGATCCAGGTCGTGTTCGCCGTCACCCTCCCGCCCACCAGCGCCGTTGCACAACGGGGCGTCCGGGTGGGTTCTGTCACCGGACCCGTTCGGAGGGTGGTCGCCGTGCCGCGCGCGACCTAGCGTCTAAGCCCCCATGAGGAGGTGTGCGAATGACGGTTCCCACGCAGAGTCCGCTGTCCGCCATGCGCGTCGACTACCGGAGCGGCGAGCTCGACGTCGACCTGCTCGCGCCGACCTGGCACGAGCAGCTGTCCGCCTGGCTGGCGGAGGCGCAGGCGGCCGGGCTGCCCGAGGCGAACGCGATGGTGCTGGCCACGGCGGACCCGGAGGGCCACCCGTCCTCGCGCACCGTCCTGTGCAAGGGCCTCGACGAGCGTGGCGTCGTCTTCTACACGAACTACACCTCGGCCAAGAGCCACGACCTGCGACGCACGCGCTTCGCGTCGGTGACCTTCCCCTGGTACGGCCTGCAGCGGCAGGTCCACCTGCGCGGCCGGGTCGAGCAGGCCAGCTACGCGGAGGCCGATGCCTACTGGGCCAGCCGCCCGCGCGGGTCGCAGCTGGGGGCGTGGGCGTCCGCCCAGTCCGTCACGGTCCACGACCGGCAGGTCCTCGACGACGCGCTCGGCAGCGTCACCCGGCGTTTCGCGGACGCCGAGGCCATCCCGCGGCCCCCGCACTGGGGCGGCTGGCGGCTGGTGCCGGACGAGGTCGAGTTCTGGCAGGGGCGCACGAACCGGATGCACGACCGGCTGCGCTTCGTCGGGAACCGGGACGACCGCACCTGGCGGGTCGTCCGGCTCGCGCCCTGACCGCCCACGCGGGGAGCGCCCGGCGGGGGTCCTTCTGGTAATCCTGGGGACGTGACAGTCCCTGGTGGTCCACCGTCGGACCAGCCGACCGATCCGATGCGGACCGGCGGCGAACCCCCCACGCGGCCCACCCGGGACCCGGCGGCGGATCCGGCGACCGTCGAGAGCCGGGCCCGAGGGAACCCGTCGGCCGAGCCGCCGACCGTGCGCGCGCCCCTCGGGGAGGGGCGCACGGTCCGCGTCCCGCACCACGAGGGCCGCACCCGTGAGGTACGCACCGAGGCCATCCCGGTCGGCCCCAGCCGGCGGATGCTCACTGCCGTCCGGGGCACCTTCGCCGACACCACGCCGCTGCAGACCCCGGCCTACCGCAGGCTCTGGCTGGCCGGGGTCGTGACGACGGTCGGCGCGCAGCTCTCGGTCGTCGCAGTCCCGACGCAGATCTACGCCATGACGAACTCGTCCGGCTATGTCGGCCTGACCGGCCTCTTCGGGCTGGTCCCGCTGATCGTCTTCGGGCTCTGGGGCGGGGCGATCGCGGACGCCGTGGATCGGCGCACGATGCTGCTGGTCACCGGCGCCGGGATCGCCGTCACGTCACTGGCGCTGTGGGTCGTCGCGGCGTCCGGCGTGGGCAGCGTCTGGGTCGTCCTCTGCCTGTTCTCGGTGCAGTCGGCGATGCTCGCGATGAACCAGCCCGTGCGCAGCGCGGTGATCCCGCGGCTGCTCCCGGCCGTCCAGCTGCCGGCGGCCAACGCACTGAACATGACGGTCATGCAGGTCGGCTCGATCGCCGGCCCACTGATGGCGGGCGTGCTGATCCCAGTGATCGGTCTCGGCACGCTCTACCTGCTCGACGCGATCTTCCTGCTGGCGACCCTCTGGGCCACCTGGAAGCTGCCGTCCATGCCGCCGCTGGACGCCGAGCCCGGCGTGCGCCGCAAGGCCGGGTTCCGCGAGGTCGTCGACGGGTTCCGCTACGTCTCGACGCAGAAGATCCTGCTGGTCTCGTTCCTGGTGGACCTGATCGCGATGGGCTTCGGGATGCCGCGCGTGCTGTTCCCGGAGCTGGCGGAGACCCGGTTCGGCGACCCGCCCGGCGGCGGGTTCGCCCTCGGCCTGCTGTTCGCGGCGGTGCCGATCGGGATGGTCGCGGCCGGCGTGCTGTCCGGCTGGCTGCAGAAGGTCCGACGGCAGGGGGTCGCGGTCACCGTGGCCGTCTGCGTCTGGGGCCTCGGCGTCGCCTTCTTCGGCCTGACGAACTCGCTGTGGCTCGCGGTGCTCGCGCTCGCCGTCGCCGGGGCCGGCGACCTGGTCAGCTCGGTCTACCGGAACTCGATGCTGCAGACCGTCGCGACGGACGAGATGCGCGGCCGGATGCAGGGCGTGTTCCTGGTCGTCGTGGCCGGCGGGCCCCGGCTGGCGGACATGTGGCACGGCTGGGCCGCGGAGGGCGTGGGCGCCGGTGCGGCGGCGACGATCGGCGGCGTCGCCGTGGTCGTCGTCGTGATCGCCGTGGTGTTCCGGTTCGCCGCGTTCTGGCGCTACGTGGGTCCCCGCGGCAGGTGAGCAGGACCGGTCGTCGTCCCACCAGGTGGCCAGCGGATGCCGGACCGCGGAACTCGGACGACGATGGGCGCAGGCCCGCGTCGGCGACGGTAAGAGGCCATCGCGGAGTGATCCTTACCGCGTCCGGGACGTGATGCGTAACGCCCTGGGCGACGGGGGGGCCTCGGAGCACTAGCGTTGTGTACAACCGAGATAATTGACGAGTGTGAGAGGGAACCTCCACATGGCTGACGAGTCCGCCGGAAGCGACACCGCCGTCCTGAAGTACCCGGGCGGGGAACACGAGATGGCCATCAAGGCGCCGACGGAGGGTGCTTCGGCAGTCGACGTCAGCAAGATCCTCGCGAAGACGGGGATGACGACGTTCGACCCCGGGTTCACGAGCACCGCGGCCTGCGCCTCGGCCATCACCTACATCGACGGCGACGCGGGGATCCTGCGTTACCGCGGTTACCCGATCGACCAGCTGGCCGAGAAGAGCAGCTTCCTGGAGGTCAGCTACCTGCTGATCTACGGCGAGCTGCCCACGGCGGCCGAGCTCGAGCGATTCACCAACGACATCAGCCGGCACACGCTGCTGCACGAGGACCTCAAGGGCTTCTTCGACGGCTTCCCGCGGGACGCGCACCCGATGCCGGTGCTGTCCTCTGCGGTCAGCGCGCTGTCGACCTTCTACCAGGACGCCCTGGACCCGTTCGACAAGGACGCGGTCGAGCTCTCCACCGTCCGGCTCATGGCGAAGGTCTTCACGATCGCCGCCTACGCCTACAAGAAGTCCGTGGGCCAGCCGTTCCTCTACCCGGACAACTCGCTGGGCCTGGTCGAGAACTTCCTGCGGATGACGTTCGGCTTCCCGGCCGAGCCGTACGAGGTGGACCCGGCCATCGCGAAGGCCCTGGACACGCTGCTGATCCTGCACGCGGACCACGAGCAGAACTGTTCGACCTCGACGGTCCGGCTCGTCGGCTCGTCGCAGGCGAACCTGTTCGCGTCGATCTCCGCGGGGGTGAACGCCCTGTTCGGCCCGCTGCACGGTGGCGCGAACCAGGCCGTGCTGGAGATGCTCACCCGGATCAAGGACGTCGAGGACGGCAACGTCGACGCGTTCGTCGAGCGGGTGAAGAACAAGGAGAAGGGCGCGAAGCTGATGGGCTTCGGGCACCGGGTCTACAAGAACTACGACCCGCGCGCGAAGATCGTCAAGCAGAACGCGGACGAGGTGCTCAAGAACCTCGGCGTCACGGACCCGCTGCTCGACATCGCCATGCGGCTGGAGGAGAAGGCGCTGGCGGACGACTACTTCGTCGAGCGCAAGCTCTACCCGAACGTCGACTTCTACACCGGCGTGATCTACCGGGCCATGGGCTTCCCGACCAAGATGTTCACGGTCCTGTTCGCGCTCGGCCGGCTCCCCGGCTGGATCGCGCACTGGCGGGAGATGATGGACGACCCGCAGAACAAGATCGGCCGCCCGCGCCAGCTCTACGTCGGCGCGACCGAGCGCAAGTACACCGGCATCAGCGAGCGCTGAGCCACCTGCACGATGCACGCCCACGGGGCGGGCCCACCGGGCCCGCCCCGTGGGCGTCCTTCGGTTCGGGTGCTCGGTGGAGATTCGCCGCGCGTCCTGCGGGAGCAGTCGCTAGCGTCGTCGGATGGCCGACCCCGGGCAGAGCGCCGTCGTCTGGTTCCGTCGCGACCTCAGGGTCGGTGACCAGCCCACCTTCCTCGCCGCCGCCGACGCGGCGGACTCCGCGCTCGCACTGTTCGTGTTGGACCCGGCCCTGCTGGACCCCAGCGGAGCCGCGCGGCTGAACTTCCTCCACGGCACCCTGCGCGAGCTCGACGACGCCCTCGACGGCCGGTTGCTGGTGGTCAGGGGCGAGCCCGCGGACGTCGTCCCCCGGGTCGCGGAGGCGGTGCGGGCGGCCACGGTGCACGTCGCCGCGGACTTCGGGCCCTACGGCAGCAGACGGGACGAGGCCGTCGAGCAGGCCCTCGCCGCGGACGGCCGCGAGCTCGTCCGCACCGGCTCCCCGTACGCCGTCGCACCGGGCCGCGTCCGGAAGACCGACGGCGAGCCGTTCAAGGTCTTCACCCCGTTCCGCCGCGCCTGGACCGAGCACGGCTGGCGCGAGCCGGCGGACACCGGCGCGACCACGCTGACCTGGATCGACCCGTCGTCGAAGGACGGCGGCCCGCGCGCGGTCGCGATCCCGGACGACCTCGCCGTCGACGCCGCGCTCCCCGAACCGGGGGAGAAGGCCGCGCTGCGCACGTGGCGGGACTTCCTCGCCGGCGTCGGCGACAGCGGCGGGGTCGACGCGTACGGGGACGCCCGGAACCGGCCGGACCAGCCGGGGACGTCGCGCATGTCCGTCCACCTGAAGTACGGATGCGTCCACCCGCGGACGTTGCTCGCCGACCTCGCGAACCGCCGTTCGGCCTCCGCGGACACCTACCGCACGGAGATCGCCTGGCGGGAGTTCTACGCGGACATCCTCCACCAGCGTCCGGACTCCGCGCGGAGGAACTACGACCGCTCCTTCGACGCGTTGCCGGTCGAGACCGACGCGCAGGCCCGCGCCGCGTTCGAGGCGTGGCAGGAGGGCCGCACCGGCTTCCCGATCGTCGACGCCGGCATGCGCCAGCTCCGCGCCGAGGCCTGGATGCACAACCGGGTGCGGATGGTCGTCGCGTCGTTCCTGGTCAAGGACCTGCACCTGCCGTGGTGGTGGGGCGCGCGGCACTTCATGACCCTGCTCGTGGACGGCGATCTGGCCTCCAACCAGCACGGCTGGCAGTGGACCGCCGGCAGCGGCACGGACGCGTCGCCGTACTTCCGGGTGTTCAACCCGGTCACGCAGGGGGAGCGGTTCGACCCCGACGGCGCGTACGTCCGCAGGTACGTCCCCGAGCTCGCGGGCGTCCCGGGCAGGGCCGTGCACCAGCCGTGGGCGCTGAGGGAGGGGATCCCCGAGGGCTACCCGGAGCCCATGGTCGACCACAAGCAGGAACGCCAGGAGGCGCTGCACCGCTACGAGAGGGTCAAGAACGCCCGCCGCTGACGGCCGGATGCCCGGGTCCTAGTCTTCGGCCCACCGGACGAGGGAAGGCACGGGACATGGCGGAGCGGAATCGCGGTCGACGGCGGGTGGTGCTCGCGGTCGTGGCCGCCGGTGGTGTGGGCGTCGCCTTGTGGAGGCGCAACGTCGCGGGCAGGGGCGCGCACGTCTCGGACGTCTTCCAGGCCGAGGTCCCGGCGCGGGCCACGTTCGACACCGTTCCCGACCCGGCCCGGCACTCCGTGCCAGGCGCGGGCTCCGCGCCGAGGCCCGCAGCCGAGCCGAAGCCCGTGAACGCGCCCGAGGTGCGGCCCCGCGGCGGGTTCGCCCCGGAGCCCGCGAAGCCGGCGGCCCTGTTCGACCCCGATCACGCCTAGCGTCCGGCGCTCGAGCGGCTCGAGCGCCGGTGGTCAGGTCTTCCCGGCCCCCCGCAGCGCCTCGGACCAGGTCACCCGTGCCCCCGTCCGCAGCACCGAGTTCCGGTAGATCCGCGCCGCGACCTGCACCACCCCGACGATCGTCGCCAGCGTCAGCACGATCGCGATCCCGACCTGCCACCACGGCGCCACCCCGAGCGCGGCCCGCGCGGGCATCAGCGTCGGGGCGAAGAACGGGACGAAGCTCAGCACCGTCCCGACTGTGTTCCGCGGGTCCCCGGGCAGCACGCTCACTGCGAAGAGGAACGGGAGGAACAGCGGGAACATGATCGGCGTGACCAGCGACTGCAGCTCCTCCTGCCGGGACACCATCGACCCCGCCGCCGCGTACACCGACGCGTAGAGGAAGAACCCGAGCAGGTACCAGATCACCGCCGCGACCAGCGCGGACGCCGCCGCGCTCGGCGCCGTCAGCAGGCCGGACGCCGTCGCCCCGGCGAGGCCGACCGCGCCGAGGGTCACCAGCTGCGCCAGCCCGACCGCGCCGAGCCCGAGCACCTTCCCGGTCAGCAGGTGGATCGGTCTGATGGTCGCCAGCAGCAGCTCGACGACCCGGCTGGACTTCTCCTCGACCACCCCTTGCGCCTCCGCGGTCCCGTACCCGATGAGCGACATGAACAGCAGCACCGACGTGACGATCGCGAGCCCCAGCCGTTGCCCGCGTTCGGGATCGACGGGTTCGAGCGTCGTAACGGCGACCGTGCCGCGCTGCGCGACGAGCACCGGGTCCTGGCCGGCCGAGGTCAGCGCGTCGCCGAGCGTGCGCTGCCGGATCACGCCCTCGACATCACGCCCTCGACGAGGCCCTGCAGCTCCGGGCCGACCGCGTCCCGCCCGATCAGCTGATACGAGCCGGGCGCGCCGGTGAGCAGGGCGTCGAGGTCGTCGTCCCGGACCTGCTGCTCGCCCGCCGCCCGGTCCACCTCGACGATCGTCAGCGTGCGGTCCGCCGCGGACGTCGCCTGCTGCAGGACGGCCGCCAGCGCGGTGCTGTCCGGCGTCACCCCGACGGTGTCCGACGAGCTCTGGTCGCCGATGAACCGGAGGACCAGCCCGTAGATCCCGAAGATCACGAGCGTCACGACGAGGCCGATCACGAAGCTGCGCGAGCGGGTCTGGGTCACGAACTCGCGCTTCGCCACGAGCAGCACCGCCTGCGACGCGGAGAGCCCGTTCACGACGCGCCCCCGGCGGTGACGACGTCCCGGTACAGCTCGGTCAGCGGCGGCCGGAACCGCGCGAACTCGTGCACCGGGCCCACGGCCAGCGCCGCGTGCAGAACCTCCTGGTCCGACGCGCCGTTCTCCAGCTGGACCCGCGTCCGCCCGTCCGCGCTCGCCACGACGCTGACGCCGGGCAGCCCGGACGCCCAGTCCGCTCCCCTCGGCCCGACGACGTCGATCCGCTCGACCCCGCCGCTGCGCAGCTCCTCGACGGTCCCGACGGCCACCATCCGGCCGGCGGAGATGATCCCGACCCGGTCGCAGAGGCGTTCGACGAGGTCGAGCTGGTGGCTGGAGAACACCACGGGGACACGGGAGTCCGCGGCCTCCCGCAGCACCCCGCTCATCACCTCGACGGCGGTGGGGTCGAGGCCGGAGAACGGCTCGTCCAGCACCAGGACCTGCGGGTCGTGGACCAGCGCGGCGCAGAGCTGCACCCGCTGCTGGTTGCCTAGCCGATGCGCCGGCGCGCGTCCGCGTCGATCGGCGCGCCGTCCCAGCGGACCTCCCCCGCGTCGGCGCCGAGCACGCCGAGCACGATCCGCATCGTCGTCGTCTTGCCCGCCCCGTTGCTGCCGACGAAACCGAACAGCTCCCCGGGACGCACCGTGAACGAGACGTCGTCCAGTGCCGCCCGGGTGCCGAACCGTTTCCCCAGCCGCCGGAGCTCCAGCCCCCCTGGTTCCACGGGGCGACCCTAGCGCCGCACACGTAGGTGCGGCGGAAACCGGCGGAACGGGGGCACAGCCTCACCGGTCACAGACCCGTGACCCGAAGGTGACACGGGATCGCGAGACTGCGCCGAGGGGGCCGACGGAGAGGGGGCCCGATGCAGGAGAGCAGAGCCGGCCACGTCGTCGTGTGCGGAATCGGGGCCGTCGGGGTGCGGACGATCGAGCAGTTGCACGCGGCGGGCGTCGAGGTCGTCGCCGTCGAGGCGGGGGACGAGCCGGGGCCCGGCACGGAACGCCTGCTCGATTCCTGGGGCGTCCCCCGGGTCCCCGGGCGGCCGCGGGAGGCGCTGGCCGCGGCCGCGGCCACCCTGGCATCGGTGGTGGTCGTGGTCCCGGAGGACGATCTGGCCACCACGGAGACGGCGTTGCTGGTCCACCGGCAGGCCCCTGACGTGCGGCTCATCGTCCGGATCGCGAACTCGGCGGTGGGCCGGGCGCTCGCGGAGGTGGCCGGCCCGGGAAGCGTGCTGGACGTCGCCGCGCTGTCCGCCCCGTCGATCGTCGAGGCCTGTCTCGGGGTCCGGCCGCACCCCGTGCAGCTGGCCGGGCAGGAGTTCGTCGTCGCCCGGCTGGCCGCGCCGAGGTCGGGGACCCTGCGCGAGCTGTACGGCGACCTCGCCCCGATCGCGGCCGGCGACGGGGACCGCGGGGTGGTGTGCCCCGGCCGCGACCACCGCGTCGACGCCGGCGAGCCGGTCGGCCTGATCGGCACGGCTGCGCAGTTCGCGGCGTCCGGCTCGGGGGCCCTCGCCGAGACGGTGCGGGCGGGGCGGTCCGTCGGCGCCCGGTCCGCGGGGGCGGCGCGGGCAGCCGAGCGGGACGAGGAGGGCGGCCGGGCGGGCCTGCTCTCCGTCCTGCGGATCCTGCTCGCCGAGGCCGAACGGCCGTTGCGGGTGACCGCGCTCGTGTTGCTCGGGGTGTTCGTCCTGTCCGTCTTCGTCCTGCACGCCGGCTACGTGAAGGAGGACGGCGCGCACATGACCTGGGTCGACGCCGTCTACTTCACGGTCGAGACGATCGGCACCGTCGGCTACGGGGACTTCTCGTTCGCCGAGCAGCAGACGTGGTTGCGGGTCTACGCCATCGGGATGATGTTCGGTGGCGTCGTGCTCGCCGCGGTCCTCTTCTCGCTGCTCACCCAGATGCTCGTCAGCAGCAGCATCGAGCGGTCCGTCGGGCGGCGCCGGCTGGGCTCGATGAAGGGCCACGTGATCGTCGTCGGGCTGGGCGCCGTCGGGATCGGGGTGCTGGAAGGGCTGCTCGCGGCCGGGGCACGGCCCGTCGTCCTGGAGCGGGACCCGCGCAACCGGCACCTGCCACGGGCCCGCGAGCTGGGCGTCCCCGTGCTGACCGGGGACGCGACCGACGCCGCCGTCCTTGCGTCGGTCAATCTCGCGGCGTCCGCGGTGGCCGTCCTGACCAGCGACGACCTCGTCAACATCGAGACCGGGCTGGCCGTACGGGACCAGCTCGGCGGGCGCTGGGCGGACGTCCCCGTGGTCCTGCGGATCTTCGACCGGGACCTCTCGGAGGCGGTCGAGGAGGGCTTCGACTTCCGGTACGTCCGCTCCACCGCCGCGCTGGCCTCACCGTGGTTCGTGGGCGCGGCGCTCGGCCTGGACGTCCTCGGCACCTTCTACGTGGACCGCACGCCGTTCATGATCGGCCGGATCGCGGTAACGGCGGGCAGCGGCCTCGACGGGCTGGCGATGGGCGAGCTCTCCGCCCGGACCCGGGTCGTGGCGCTGCTCCGCGCGGGCGCCACGGACCCAGAGTTCCCGCCGCGCCGCGGCACCCGCTTCGGCCTCGGGGACGACGCGTATGTCGTGGGCCCGTACGAGGAGCTGCTGGCGCTGCTCCGCCAGGCCCAGATCCGGCGGAACGACGCCGGGACACCGCCCGGAAGGGATCAGTCCCCGCCGTCGGACGTCGGCATCGAGATCCCGTAACCCCGGATCTTGCGGTAGATCGTGGCCCGGGACATCCCCAGCCGCCGTGCCGCCTCGGCCTTGTTGCCGTCCGTGTCCAGCAGCGCGTCCACGATCGCGTCGCACTCGATCGCCTCCAGCGGCGTGAGCACCCGGCGGGTGATCGCCCGGGTCTCGGACGGCAGGTCCTCCGGCCGCACGGTCCCCGTCCGCCGGCGCGCGACGACCTTGCGCAGCACCTGGTAGAGCTGCTCGACGTTGCCGGGCCAGCGGTTGCGCATGAGCACCCGCATCGCCTCGGGCGAGCACACCAGCTCCGCCCCGCGGGTCAGCCGGGCCAGCAGGTACGGCACCAGCTCGGCGACGTCCTCGATGTGGTGGCGCAGCGGCGGCACCTCGATGGTGCGCGGGAAGCAGTCCAGCAGGGTGCGCAGCTCGGGCGAGTCCTCCAGGACCCCGGCGCGGGACCGCGTCGCCACGACCCACTGCCGTTCCAGCTCTGGGGACTCGCGGTGCGGTTCCAGCGCGTCCGCCAGCGCCTGCGCACCGTCGGGCGGCAGGGTGTCCACGTTGCGGAGCACCAGCGTCCCGCCCCCGGTGGCGAGCTCGTCCACGACCTCGCCGATCCAGCGCGGGCTGTAGGACGCGGCGTCGAGCACCCGCACGTGTCCGGCGGGGGAGTGCATCTGGTGGGTGGCGCGGGCCAGCGTGGTCCGCCCGGATCCGGGCTCGCCCTCCAGGACCAGCCACTCGTTCATCCGGAAGTGCCGGTCGACGGTCTGCGCGCACTTCGTCCACAGCGCCCCGGACCCGACGGCGGCGGGCAGGGCGGCCCCGATGGCGTGCGCGGTCGGCCGGTGCTGCAAGGGCTCCCGGGACACCAGCTGGACCTGCAGCACCCCGCCGGAGAGGCCGCCCTCGGTCCAGCTCGGCCGGCAGGTGACCCGTGCGGTCGCCCCGCTGGGCAGGTCGACGATCAGCTGCCGGCGGCGCCCGGTGCGGATCGCCTCGGTGGCGTCGGCGAGCAGCGGGACCTGGTCGCCCGGCTCGATCAGCTCGCGGGCCCGGTCGTTCATCATCAGCAGGTCGTCGCTGACGGCGAGCACGGCGCCGCGGTTGCGCCGGCAGGCGGCCAGGTAGTCGTGCAGCAGGGTGAGCTCGCGCCGCCCGGAACGCTCCAGGAGCGTCTCCTCGATGCGCCGGGCGAGCGTCGTCGCCGTCGCGATCATCAGGGCGTTCGCCTCGCGCCGCCAGCAGGTCAGGTCGATGACGCCGAGCGTCTTGCCCGTGACGGGGTGCCGGATCGGGACGCCGGCGCACGCCAGGTCCTCGAGGTGCTCGACGTAGTGCTCGTGGCCGAACACCTGCGTCGCGCAGCGGCCCTCCAGCGCGGTGCCGATGCCGTTGGTTCCCACGTAGCGCTCGGCGTAGCTGAAGCCCGGCGCGAGCCAGACCCGGTCCAGGTGCTGGCGCAGCGCGGAGTCCCCGGTCCGGCGCTCCAGGACCACGCCGTCGTCGTCGCAGAGGATGACGCTGACCGGCTCGGTCGTGAACTGGTCCGCCACCTCGTCGACGATCGGGCGGGCCGCGCGCATCAGCGGGGTGTCCGTCTCGTCGTCCGTCTCGTACGGGAGCTCGAGGTGGTCCGCCGCGACCGAGAACTGCTTCGACCGCGTCCAGGACGCAAGGATCGGCGGGCGCACGAGGCCGGGCTCGAGCGGCTCGTCACCGAGGAACAGGTCCCGCGCGAGGGCGATCCGCTGCGCGCTGCTCTTCGACGGCACGACGAGGTCGCCGTGCGGGTCGTCGTGATGGGGGGACGGCGCTTGGCGGTGCGTCTGTTCAGGCGGGTAGACCAACCGGTTGCCCTCCTCGGAGCAGCTGTGGTCCGCGTTGTCGCGGCAGCCGGTATCGATCCGGACGGTACCGCCCGGACGCGTCGAAGAATAGAGCGCGTGTCAATGCCGGGAACCGACCACCGTCTCATATTGAGACCGCAGGTCAGCGGCCTCGGGGGTGTGATTCCGAGCACGAGAAGGGCCGTGTCGACGACGCGCGGAGCCGGCACTCACCGGCCCCGGACGACCGAGACGCGGACCGACTCGGTCCGACCGCCAACCGGGGGCGCCCGCGCCGGCCGCGGTAGGGACATCCCACCACCGTGAGGAGACGACGTGAGTCGGCAGAGTCTGGCGAAGGCTCACCAGAAGATCCAGGAACTCGCCTGGGAGCCGCAGTACCACGAGCCGTACATGAAGTACGGAACCGACTACACCTTCCGCAAGGCTTCGAAGAAGGACCCGCTCAAGCAGGTGCTGCGGTCCTACTTCCCGATGCAGGAGGAGAAGG